>CALGZY010000168.1 GCA_937934355.1 uncultured Collinsella sp.
ATGATATTTCTAATAAAGATAATCAGAAGCTTATTTTTGAAGATGCCAAAAAGGATTCTAATCTGTTCATTGATCAAATCAATGAACAGATTAGTCGTTATCAAACTCGTATTGATGATGTAAATAAGGCAAAAGCAGAAGCTGAGGCGAAGACTCAAGAGGAAGTGGCGCAGACTCAGCAGCAGGCTTCTCAGCAGAATAGTTATTCTAGCGGTAGTAACTATTCTAATAATAATTCTGGTGGATCTTCTAGCAGTATTTCTTCTTCCAATAATAGTGGTGGTAAGTATGTCATTCGTCAATTAGATCAATATGATGCAGCTGGTAACTATATCGGATCTACTCATTGGTATAGCGATGGTACTTGTGATGATCCTTATGCTGCCGGTATGGGCGGATTTTAAAATATACTAATTTTAAAAATAATTATCGACCCATGGCGCAAAGAAGCGGCCCCGCGATCGTAGTTGATCGCGGGGCCACGTTGTCACTAGTGGTTATGCGGGCAGTTGGCGCAGCAGCCGCTGGTGGCGTTGGTGCTGGAACCACCGCTTCGCTGGTCGGTGTTGTAGAAACCGCTGCCTTCGAACTTAATGCCGCTGGCCGAGAACGTCTTGGATGCCGGGGCGCCGCAGCTGGGGCATACGACCTCGGGCGTCTCGGACATGGGGTGCTCAACCTCAAACACGTTGCCGCAGCTCGTGCACTTGTAATCGTAGCGCGCCATAATACTTCCTTTTCAGCACAAAGCGGGCAGATCGCTCTGCCCGCATAAATTCAAACGTCTGTAACTGTACCCTATATCGGGGGTTTTATCACGCTTCGCCCCAGAATCTATGGTTGTTGCGCAGGAGCTGTGCGGTTTTGTTCTCAGCGGCTGCAATGTCCGCCTCGTCAGCCTGCCAGGTCCAGTTGCCCGTGGCCACGCCCGGAACGTTCATGCGCGCGTCGTCGCCAAGCCCCAGGACATCCTGCAGCGGCATCATCACCAGGGGAGCGTCGCTTGCCAGCGCATCGCCCATCAGCTTGGCCGCCACCTCAACACCGCTCGGCTCGTCGCCGCCGGCAAAGGAGCGCGTGCACCAACCGGCGAGCGTCGACGTATCGTGCGTCGAGGTGTACAGGATCTTGCCGGGCGTGGGATGCACGCCGCAACGAACGTCGTAGTCGCTAAACTCCAGCACGTCCATGCCGGGGAAGCCACAGGTCGAAGCCATGGCGCGAACACCGGGCGTCAAATAGCCCAGGTCCTCGGCGATAAAGTTGAGCGGGCCCAGCTCGTCGTAGGCAGTCTGGAACAGGTCCTTGCCCGGGCCCGCCAGCCAGCGGCCGTCGACGCATGCTTTGCCCGCGGGAATGCTGAAATAGCTGTGGAATCCCAAGAAGTGATCCAGACGCACGCGGTCGTAGAGCGAGAATGCGCGGCGCAGGCGATCCATCCACCAGCTATAGCCGTTCTGCTTCATGTGGTCCCAGCGGAACGTCGGGTTGCCCCACACCTGACCCTCGGGCGCAAAGTTGTCGGGCGGCGCGCCGGAAATCTCAATCGCCTTGCCCGTATCGGACAGCCAGAAGTTCTCGGGTTCGCTCCACGCGTCTGCCGAATCGTCGGACACGTACATTGGAATATCGCCGATAACCTCGATGCCCTTCTTGTGCGCATAGTTCATGAGCTCGCACCAAGCCAGGTCAAAGCGGTACTGCATGTACGCCTGCAGCTCGGCCTCGTCGTGGAAGCGCTTGTCATCGATCAGATACTCGTTGTAGCGCGCGACATCTGCCGGCCAATCATGGCGCGACTCTCCCTCAAAGTACTTCTTAACGGCCATGTAGACGCAGTATTTCTCGAGCCAATCGGCATTGCGATGTTTAAACGCGGTGTACAGCGGATCGGTATCCTCGCCGCCGCGGGCCTTCCAGGTTTCAAAGTCGGCGGCCAGCTCCTCGTGGCTCTCGGGTAGCAGGTCGATATTGCCTGCAAAGGCCGAAGGACCGGCGTAAGGGGAGCGGAAGAAGTCCGTGGGGTTTACGGGGAGAACCTGCCAGTAGCGCATGCCCATGGCGGCCAGATGGTCGATAAAGCGACGCGTGGGCGCGCCGATCGTACCGGGCTTGCCGTCGTCGGTCGGCACCGATGTGATATGGCACACAACACCCGCACCGTGATCGAGCGGCTCCTGCAGGCGCTGCTCGGCATGGTGATAGATGATCGACGAGCCCAGCGGGTACAAGTCGAGCGTGACCGTACCGTTGTGGATCTCGCACTCGTGACCACTAATCACATCGCTCGCGCATTCGCTGAGCGCCGGAATCGTCACCCGGTGTGAATTGCGCAGGCTGCGGTTGAGGATGACTGTCGCGGACTCGCCGTCTTTACCAGTGCGCGTATAGGCGAGTACTTCGTCATTGAGCGCGAAGACCTTGATTTCACCGTCGATCATAAACGGCAGCGCGCGGCGCACGGCCGAGGCATTCTTGACGATCGCGAACGTATCGAAGTCGTGCAGGTTGTCCTTGGTCGGCATGGTGCGGCGATTGCCCGGATCGGTGAGTCCCTCCAAGCCGTACTCGTCACCGTAATAGATTGAGGGAACGCCCGGGAACGTCATCTGCATGAGCGTCGCGAGCCAAAAACGGCTCTTGGCCAGGCCCATCGCGTTCTCGTCCAGACACCATTTGCTGCGCTCGCTCTCAGGTAGTTGCGACTCGTCGGGGCCGCCGCCGAGCACCGAGATGATACGTGGGCGGTCGTGGCTCGACAGCAGGTTGAGCGCGCAGGATAGGGCCTCGCGCGGATAATTCTCGCGTAGGGTCTCAATATCCTCGGCAGCTTGGTAGGCGTTTTTGTAGCCCATCAAAAAGCCGATGACCATGTCGCGGAAGGGGTAATCCATGGCCGAGTCGAGCTCGAAGCCTTGCAGATAGCGACGCAGATGGCCGTAGCTGATCTTGTTGGAGGCGTCTTCCCAGACTTCGCCGAGCAGCAGCGCGTCGGGCTTCTCGGCGAGCACGGCCTTTTTGATCTCGGCTAGGAAATCATCGGAAAGCTCGTCGGCCACATCCAGGCGCCAGCCGTGAGCGCCGGCGCGCAGCCATTTACGAATGACGCCGTCCTTGCCCAGGAGCCGCTCGCGTACCAGTTCGGAACTCTCATTGATGGCGGGCATATTGCCCACGCCCCACCAACAGTCGTACGAGCCGTCCTCGTGGAAATAAAACGCATCGCGATACGGCGAATCCTCGCTCTGCCACGCGCCCACGCCGGGGTAGTTGCCGTAGCGGTTAAAATAGATCGAGTCGTCGCCCGTATGGTTGAAGACACCGTCCAGGATGATGGAAATGCCGAGCTTCTCGGCCGCCTCGCACAACTCGGTAAAGTCCTGCTCGGTGCCCAGAATCGGATCGATCTTGGTGTAATCGGCGGTGTCGTAGCGGTGGTTGCTCGCGGCTTCAAAAATGGGGTTGAGGTAGATGGCTGTAAAGCCCAGCTCGGCGATGCGAGGCAGGTCTTCCTGAATGCCCTTGAGCGATCCGCCGTAAAAGTCCCAAGTCTTTATGGAGCCGTCCTCGGCGCGCTCGTACACAGGCGGCTCGTTCCAGTCCTCGACCATGCGGCGCTGGATTCCGTTGCGCGGTTTTTCGACCTCGGCCAGCGTGCGCTCGCGCCAGTGCTCGTCGCGGGCATAGCGATCGGGGAAGATCTGGTAGACCATTCCGCGCTCGTACCACTCGGGTCGAACTTCGCGGTGCTTGTAGACGGTGACCTGGAATGACGGCACCTCTGCGTAATCGTAGGTTATGCCTTCGCCTCCGGTGCGGCCCTGTGGTGCGCCCAGACGAACCTCGGGCTGGCCCTCGATATTGCAGATAAAGCTGTACCAGATGAGACAGGGCTCGGTGCACTCAAGCTCTACGGTAAATATGCCGTCGCCCTCGTGCGTCATGGGATACCGAGACTCACCGATCTCATCGACCCAGGTGCGCAGCGTAAGCGTTGCCTGCGCAGGATCGGCATCCTCCAGAATCACGGAGAGCGAAAGGGTAGTTCCTGTGGTCACAGCGCCAAACGGAGTGCGAAACTGCGGCAGACGGCTGTTGTGTATCAATCTCATAGTACGGTCCAGTTCAATAGAATCATGGCCTGCTGGCCATGGGCTTTACGCACAGGATGTAAGTATATCTGTTGTACACAGGCTGTATAAACAACATCCGTTTACCATCGGCGAACGGTTGTCCTAGAAAATCGTTTTACCAACTACCTACAGAGAAGGGGCGCCCGGTTGGAGCGCCCCTTACATAGGGTTTGATTAGGTTTTGGATCGTCTGTGGGCTAGCGGCGCTTGCGGGTGGCCGTGGCCTTGCGGACGGACGTCTTCTTGGACGGAGCCTTTTTCTCTGCCGGAGCGGCGGGGGAGACCGGGGTCTCCTTGGCGGGCTCGGTCTTTGCAGTAGCCTTCGGAGCGGTCTTGACCTCAGCGGCCTTCGGTGCCGGCTCGGCCTTTACTGCGGGCTTGTCCTCGGCCGTAGCCTCTGCCTTGGGAGCAGCGGCCTTGGTCGTGGCCTTTTTGGCCGTCGTCGTAGCGCGCTTGCGCGTGGTGGTCTTGGCGGCCGGCTTTGCCTCGGCCTTGGGCTCGGCACCCGCCTCCTCGACCTTGACGGCGGGCTTTGCAGCAGCCTTCGTAGTGGTCTTCGTAGCAGCCTTCGTCGCAGCGGCCTTGGTCGTTGTCGACTTCGTAGCCGTGGCCTTCTTGGCGGTCGTGGTCTTGGTCGTGGTCGTCTTCTTGTCAGCGGTCTTTACCGGAGCCTTGGCGGCCGGCTTGGCATCAGCGACCTCGGCCTTTACCTCGGGAGCAGCCTCGGCTTCTGCGGCCTTCTTAGCAGCGGCGGTCGTGCGCTTGCGCGTGGTCGTTGCCTTGGCAGCAGTCGTCTTTGCTGCGGCGGTCTTGGTGGCGGCAGTCTTGGTTGTCGTAGCCTTCTTGGCCGTCGTCTTGCGAGTCGTGGTCTTCTTAGCTGCGGGCTTTGCAGCGGGCTTGACCTCGGTCTCTGCCTCAGGAGCAACCTCAGCCTTCACCTCAGGCTCGGCCTTTGCGGGCTCAGCTTCAACCGGCTTCTCCTCGGCCTTGGGCTCCTCTGCGGCCACCGGATCAGGTGCAGCCTCAGGCTCGTCGACAACCGCCGCCGGGCGCTCAATCTCCGGGTGCATAAAGAAGTACAGGTCCAGATATTTATCGGCCGAGCGCGTCCAGCTAAAGTCCTGGCTCATGGCCTGCGTGACCAGCTGGTTCCAGGCGTCGCGGTTATCCCAGAACAGACGCGCCGCGCGGAATACCGCATCGCCCATCTCGTCGCCGTTAAAGTTGCTAAACGAGAAGCCCGTGCCCTCGCCGGTAAACTCGTTGTACGGCTGCACGGTGTCCTTCAGGCCACCGGTCTCGCGAACAATCGGCAGCGTGCCGTAGCGCATGGCGATGATCTGCGACAGGCCGCAGGGCTCAAACTTCGAAGGCATCAGGAACATGTCGGCGGCGGCATACATGCGCTGCGACAGCGCCGGATCGAACTCGATGCGTGCGGCCATGGTGCCGGGGTACTTGTCCTGGAAGTAGCGCAGGCCGTCCTCGTAGTCGCGGTCGCCGGTGCCCAGCACCGCCACCTGCACGCCGCCGGACAGGATGCGGTCGAGCGCGTACATGACCAGATCCATGCCCTTCTGGCGCGTCAGGCGCGTGACCATCACCATGAGCGGACGGTCGTCGCGAACCTCGAGGCCCAGTTCCTCCTGCAGCTTGGCCTTGCACACGGCCTTGCCGGAACGGTCCTCCACGGTATAGTTGGCGGCAATTCGCTTGTCTGTTGCCGGGTCAAAGCCCGCAACGTCAATGCCGTTCAAAATGCCCTGCAGCGCGTAGGAACGCTCGCGCAGTACGCCGTCCAGGCCCTCGCCAAACTCGGGCGTCTGGATCTCGTTGGCATAGGTGGGGCTCACCGTGGTGATGGCGTCGGCATAGCGCAGGGCGCCCAGCATGTAGTTGATGCTGCAGGCGTCGCAACGCAGCTGCGAGGCGGCCGCCGGAATGTGCGCCACACCAAGGATGTCCTCCATCACGGTGTCGCTAAACTGGCCCTGGAACGCCACGTTGTGGATCGAGAACACGGTCTTGACGCGGTCATACAGCGGCAGGCCCTGGTAGAACTCGCGCAAAAACACGGGCGCCAGCGCCGTCTGCCAGTCGTTGCAGTGCAGGATGTCGCACTCAAAGCCGGCGGGCAGGTGCTGCAGGCTCTCGGTGATGGCCTTGGAGAAGAACGCAAAGCGCTCGCCGTCGTCAAAGAAGCCGTACGGATAGTCGCGCGCGAAGTAGCGCTCGTTGTCGATGAACATATAGGTGACACCGTCGTGCTCGAGCTTCTCGAGTCCGCAGTACTCATTGCGCCAGCCCAGGCTCACGTAAAAGTCGGAGAAGTGCTCCATCTGCGACTTGTACTCGTCCTTGATGGTGGCGTACTTGGGCACCATCACGATTACTTCGGCGCCGGCGCGCACAAGCGCCGCAGGCAGCGAGCCCGCCACGTCACCCAGGCCACCGGTCTTCACAAACGGTGCGCACTCGGCCGAGGCAAACACGATCTGCATCTTTTTGCTGGAATCAGCCATATTGTCTCCCTGTTGCAATTCGAGAATAGCCGCCTGGCGCAAACCGGGCGGCTATTCTACGTGTTACGAGCGATGTTGCGGTGCCAAAGCTAGCTCGCGTTGGTGATATCAGAAGTTAACGGGGCCTTTCCCAGCACCAGGATGTTCTCGGGCGTGCCGCGAAGCTCGGTGTTGGTGGGAACCACGTTGTTCTTGTCCAGGATTGCATTCTCAACGTGGGCGCCGCTCTTGATGACGCAGCTCTGGTTGATGATTGAATTGGTCACCGAGGCGCCTTCCTCAACCACAACGCCGCGCGACAGGATCGAGTTGCGCACGGTGCCCTTGATGATGCAGCCGGCCGAGATGATCGAGTTGCAGGCGTGGCTGCCGGTCGCATAGCGCGAAGGCGGCACGTCGTGAGCCTTGGTCAGAATCGGGCGCTCGGGGTCAAAGAGATGGTCGGCCACGGTCTGGTCGAGCAGGTCCATGCTGCGACGATACAGCGACTTCTCGCTAAACACGCCCACGACCTCGCCCTTGTACTCGTAGCTGCACACGTCGATGTTGCCAAAGTCGCCCTGTAGTGCCTCGAGCAGGTCCAGATAGTCGGCGGCCTGGTAGTGGTCGATGATCTCGAGCAGCGTCTCGCGGTTGACGATGCAGCAGTCCATAGACGCGTTGTCGCGATACACGACGCCGGCGCTGACGCCCGTCAGACGGCCGTTCTCGTTGATCTGCAGCTTGGTCTCGTCATCTACGTTGCGCGTGGCCTTGCAGTACACCACGGTCATCTGGGCACCGGAGTTCTCGTGCGCCTCGATGATGGTGTTGAGGTCCATGTTAAAGATGATGTTGGTGCCCATCATCACAACATAGGGCTTGTCCGAGCGCTGGAACAGCGTCTTGTTGGAAATGATGTCGCGCAGCAGGAAGCGCATGCCGCCCTTGGTGGTGCCATACGCGTTGCCGGGCACCATGAACAGGCCGCCCTTCTTGCGGTCCAGGCCCCAGTCCTTGCCCGAGCCCACATGGTCGATCAGCGAGCGATAGTTGCCCGGCATGACGACACCGACGGTCTTGATGCCGGCATTCATCATGTTGGACAGCGGGAAGTCGATCAGGCGGTAGCGGCCCAAAAACGGAACGGACGCGATGGGGCGGTCCTTGAGCAGCACGCTGCCGTAGGTCGAAGAGTAGTTAGCGGTGATATAACCGATGGCCTTGCGATTGATCATCGGATCATTCCCCCTTCCCGATAACGACGTCATTTCCAACGACGGCCGTATCCTTGGTGGTATCGACAGAGCCGAGCTTCACGCCCTCTTCGACCGTGGAGTTCTCGCCCAAAATAGCGCGGCAGATGTGCGCGCCGCTCTTAACGTGCGCACCCGGCAGCAGCACGGAGTCCTCGACCACGGCGTGCTCCTCGATGATGACATCGGTCGAAAGGATCGAGTGGCGAGCGGTACCGTAGATCTTGCAGCCGTTGGAGACCAGGCAGTCGTCCAGGCGACCATCCGGGCCAATGTAGTGCGGCGGACGCGTGGTGATGTTGGACATGATGGGGAAGTGCTTGTCAAACAGATCGAACTCGGGGTTGTTGCCAAGCAGGTCCATCGAGGTCTCGTGGAAGCTGGCGATGGTGCCGACGTCCTTCCAAAAGCCGTGGAACTCGTAGCTGTACAGGCGCTTGCCCTCGCCGAGCAGCTTGGGGATGATGTCCTTGCCAAAGTCGTGGCTCGAGCGCTGGTCCAGAGCGTCCTCCTCGAGCGCCTCGATCAGCACGTCGGCCGAGAAGATGTAGATGCCCATGGAAGCGAGGTTCGAATCGGGCTTATCGGGCTTCTCGGTGAACTTGGTGATGCGGCCGTCCTCGGGGTCGGTGGTCAGGATGCCAAAGCGGCTGGCCTCCTCCCACGGCACGGGCATAACGCTCACCGTGAGGTCGGCGTTGTTCTCAATGTGCGTCTTGAGCATCTTGCGGTAGTCCATGCGATACAGGTGATCGCCCGAAAGAATCAGGACGTACTTGGGGTCGTTGGCCTTGATGTAGTCGAGGTTCTGCGTAATGGCGTCTGCCGTGCCCGCATACCAGGCGCCGCCGGTCTGCGTCTCGTACGGCGGCAGGATCGACACGCCGCCGTCGCGGCTGTCCAGATCCCACGCCTCGCCGGAGCCCACATAGGCATGCAGCAGGTAGGGGCGATACTGCGTCAGAACGCCCACCGTGTCGATGCCCGAGTTGGAGCAGTTGGAGAGCGAAAAGTCGATAATGCGGAACTTGCCACCAAAGCTAACCGCCGGCTTAGCGATCTTTTGGGTGAGTGCCCCCAATCGGCTGCCCTGTCCTCCTGCGAGGAGCATCGCGATGCATTCTTTCTTACTCATCGATTTCTCCTTCTGTCATCGATGTTCCTAAACCCATTAGCGACGGGCGCGGCGCAACGTCACGCCCGTCGAGTAATGCCGTGCTGGCATAGGGGAGCTCGCGCGCCTTTACGCGTGCCAGATCTCGTCGCGGTACTCGCGAATGGTGCGGTCGCTCGAGAACCAGCCGCTCGAGGCGGTGTTGAGCAGCGCCTTGCGGTTCCAGGTCTCCTGGTCGCCGTAGCTGCCGGTGAGCTTTTCCCACGCATCCACATAGCTGCGGAAATCGGCCATGACCAGGTCGGGGTCGTTGTTGTTCATGAGCTCGTTGTAGATGCTCTCGAAGTTGCCCGAAAGACCCGCAAAGGTGTTGTCCTTGAGCTCGTCCATCACGCGGCCCAGGCGCTCACGGTCACCGTTGAGGGTATCCCACGCAAAGTAGCTGTTCGATGCCCAGAGCTGCTCGACCTCGGGGGCGGTCAGGCCAAAGATGGCCTCGTTCTCGCGACCGGCCAGGTCGGCGATCTCGATGTTGGCGCCGTCGAGGGTGCCCAGCGTAATGGCGCCGTTCATCATGAGCTTCATGTTGGACGTGCCCGAGGCCTCCTTGCCGGCCGTGGAGATCTGCTCCGAGATCTCGGCGGCGGGGTAGATGAGCTGGGCGTTGCTCACGCGGAAGTTGGGGATGAAGCAGACCTTCATGACCTCGTTCACGCGGGGGTCGTTGTTGATGACGTCGGCCACGGAGTTAATGAGGCGGATGGTCTCCTTGGCAAAGGTATAGCTCGAGGCAGCCTTGCCGCTAAAGATGAAGGTCGTCGGCGTCACGTGGAAGTTGGGATCGGCGATGCGACGGTTGTAGATGTCCATCACCTTCATGATGTTCATGAGCTGGCGCTTGTAGGCGTGGAAGCGCTTTACCTGGACATCGAAAACGGTGTTGGGGTCAATGACCAGACCAGTCTCGGCCTTAACGTAAGCGGCCAGACGCTCCTTGTTGGCGCGCTTGGAGGCACCCACGGCCTTCAGGAACTCAGTGTCGTTCTGGAACTCCTTTAGTTTCTCCAGCTCAAAGGCATCCTTCAGCCAGCCGTCGCCAATGGCCTCGGTTGCGAGCTTGGCATAGGTGGGGTTGGCCTCGGCAAAGAAGCGACGGTGCGAGATGCCGTTGGTCTTGTTGTTGAACTTCTCGGGCGTCAGGGCATAGAAGTCCTTGAGCACGATGTTCTTGATGATGTCGGAGTGGATCTTTGCCACGCCGTTGACGCTATGGCTGCAGATCACAGACAGGTTGGCCATGCGAATCTCGCCGTCCCACAGGATGGCGGTCTGGCGCAGACGCTCCTGCCAGCCTTCCTGCGTGGTGTCGAACGACTCGTGCCAACGACGGCTGATCTCGTCGATGATCTGGTACACGCGGGGAAGGAGCTTGGAGAACGTGCCGATGGGCCACTTCTCCAGAGCCTCGGGCAGGATGGTGTGGTTGGTGTAGCTCACGACCTGCGTCACGATGTTCCAGGCGTCGTCCCACTCGAGCTTCTTCTCGTCGATCAGGATGCGCATGAGCTCGGGGCCGCACATGGCAGGGTGGGTATCGTTGGTATGGATGGCCACAAACTGAGGCAGCAGCTCCCAGTTCGCGCCGTGCTCCTTCTCAAAGGTGTCGAGCAGGCTGTAGATGCCGGCCGATACAAACAGGTACTCCTGCTTCAGGCGCAGCAGACGGCCGTGCTCGCCGGCGTCGTTGGGGTAGAGGATGGCGCTGATGGCCTCGGCCTCGGCGCGCTCGGCATCGGCCAGGGCGTAGTCGCCGCGGTTGAAGGCCTCCAGATCGAAGTGCTCCTCGACCGGCTCGGCGGCCCAGACGCGCAGCTTGTTGACGGTCTCGCCGGCATAGCCCACAACGGGGATGTCATATGGGACGGCCAGGATGTCCTGCGTGTCCACCGTGCGGTAGAACGTGCGGCCGTTCTCCTCAAAGCCCTCGACGTGGCCACCAAACTTAATGGTCACGGCCTTGTCCTGACGGCGGACCTCCCAGGGATAGCCGTGGGTGAGCCACTCGTCGGTGGCCTCGACCTGGCTGCCGTTGACGATCTCCTGCTTAAACAGGCCGTAGCGGTAGCGCATACCGTTGCCGTAGCCGGCAATGCCCTCGGCTGCCATAGAATCCAGGAAGCACGCGGCCAGACGGCCCAGACCACCGTTGCCCAGAGCCGGATCGGGCTCCTGGTTCTCGATGACGGACAGGTCAAAGCCCATGTCGTCGAGCGCCTCGGCGACCATGTCGCGCACGCCAAAGTTGAGCAGGTAGTTGTCGAGCAGGCGGCCGATCAAAAACTCGATCGAGAAGTAGTACACGCGCTTCTTGCCCTCGGCGGCCGCACGGGCGTCGCTCTTGGTGGCAACGGTGCGTGCCTTCTCGGCCACGAGCTTGGCCAGGGCGTTAAAGCGGTCGAGGTCGCTGGCGGCCTCGACGCTCTTGCCGCTAATGCTCATGACGGCATCGCGATAGAGCTCGGAAAACTCCTGCTTGTTGTCGAAGATCTTATTCATACGTTCCTTTCCCCCGGGGATGTTTCTCCCGGAACGGTTATGACATGTATCCTACGCCCCGGCGGGGCGGGTAATTGCAGTGGTAACGCTTTTGTTACGCATCCTTGCCAGATGCTTTAACAGCGCCTGCCTTAGCCTTGGGAGCAGCCTTTTTGGTGGCTGCCTTCTTGGCCGTGGTGGACTTGGCCGAAGCCTTGGCAGCGGGCTTGGCAGCCTTCGCCTTGGCCGGAGTCTTCTTGGCAGCTGCGGTCTTGGGCTTCACCGAGGACGTGCGCTTTTTGGGCTTCTCGACCACGGGCGGCTTATAGCTGCTGGGGCCGCGGCGCTTAAGCACTACGCCTGCCAGGCCGGGCACCTTGATCTCGATGGAGTCCATCTGCCCGTTCCAGGGATAGGGCTCGCTCGAGCAGGTGTAGGGTTCCTCGCCGGCATATCCGCTGCCGCCAAACTCGGGACGGTCGGAATCGAAGATGACCTCCCAGTCGCCCTCGCGCGGCACGCCCACGCGGAAGCTCTCGTAGCTCGCCGGGTCAAAGTTGATTAGGATCACCAGGTCGTCATCGACGTCCTCGCCCTGACGCACAAAACTCACAATGGACTGCTTGGAGTTGTCCGCGTCGATCCAAGTAAAGCCGTCGTCGGTGTAGCCGCGCTCGTACAGGGCGGGCTCATCGGTATACAGGTGGTTGAGCGCCTTAATGAACGCCTGATGATGACGATGGGTCTCGTACTCCTCGGTCAGGAACCACTGGATGGACTCGTAGTAGCGCCATTCAATAAATTGGCCGATCTCGTTGCCCATAAAGTTGAGCTTGGCACCGGGGTGCGTCATCTGGTAGAAAGCCAGCGTGCGCAGGCCGGCAAACTGGCGCCACCAGTCGCCCGGCATGCGTCCGATGAGCGAGCACTTGCCGTGCACGACCTCGTCGTGGCTGAGCGGGCAAATGAAGTTTTCGGTAAAGGCGTACATGATGGAGAACGTGAGCAGCCCGTGGTTGCCGGGGCGCCACGGAAAATCGGTCTGCATGTAGTGCAGGGTGTCGTTCATCCAGCCCATGTCCCACTTGTAGTGGAAGCCCAGGCCGCCGTCCTGCGGCGGATAGGTCACGAGCGGCCATGCGGTGGACTCCTCGGCCATCATCATCACGTCGGGGTAGTGAGCCTCCACGGCGCAGTTGACCTGGCGGATAAACGCGCTGGCGTCCAGGTCCTCCTCGGTTCCGTACTTGTTGAACTTCTTTTGGCCCGGATCGTCGATGCCAAAGTTGAGGTACAGCATGCTGGAAACGCCGTCCATGCGAATGCCGTCCACGTGGAAGTTCTCGAGCCAATAAAGCACGTTGGAGACCAGGAAAGAGCGGACCTCACCGCGGGCGAAGTCGAACTTGTGCGTGCCCCAGTTGGGGTGAATCTCGTGCTCAAACAGCATATGGCCGTTAAAGGTGGCAAGGCCGTGGGCGTCGGCGCAAAAACCGCCGGGCACCCAGTCCATGATCACGCCGATACCCGCCTCGTGGCACGCATCGATAAAGTGCATGAGCTGCTGCGGGTTGCCGTAGCGCGACGTGGCGGCATAGTAGCCGGTCGTCTGGTAGCCCCAGGAGCCATCGAAGGGATGCTCCATAAGCGGCATGACCTCGATATGCGTGTAGCCCATGTCGCGCACGTAATCCACGAGCTCCACCGACAGGTCGTCGTAGGTGTAAAACTCGCCGCGCTGCGCGGGGAAGGGATCCATGGGGCCGGGGTAGTTGCCGTACTCGTCCGGCTCGCCCTGCGGCGCGTCGCCGTGGCGCTTCCACGAGCCAATATGCACCTCGTAGATGTTAAGCGGCTGCGACATGTGGTTGTGGCCGGCGCGGCGCTTGAGCCACGCAGCGTCGCTCCACTTGTAACCATCGAGGGTCCACAGTACGCTGGCGGTACCCGGAGGGCACTCGGCCTTAAAGGCGTATGGATCGGCCTTGTAGAGCTTTTCGCCCTCGTTGGTCTCGATGAGATATTTATAGAGCTGGCCCTGCTCGGCACCAGGAATAAAGCCTTCCCAAATAGCGCTCGTATGCACGAGCACCAGCGGGTTGGCTTCCTCATCCCAGTCGTTAAATTCGCCAATGACATGGACGCTCTTTACGTCGGGCGCCCAAACGCAAAAGCGCCAGCCGCGCGTACGGTTCTGTGTGTCGGGATGCGCGCCCATCTTTTCCCAGCTGCGCTCCCACATACCAATGCCAAACAGATAGACATCGTCCTTAGAGAGCTCCGGTGCGTGCGGGGCCGGTTTGCGGGTTGCGGGCTTTTTAGCCGTTGGCTTTAGCTTTGTATCGCTCACGTTTGATCCCATCATGACGCGGCAGCGTGTTGCCTTGGTGACTAGATGCGAAAGGTCCAAGGCTGCACGAATCGAAGGGACGGCGAAGTTTCTGTGATTCGTTCCACCTCGCGTGCTCGGTGGAACTTTCGGCAGAAACTACGATAACACCTGTGCGTTAGTTTTATGGACGAAAGCGGATTTGCGGGGGCGTTTAATCGGTAAGCGACATGTTTATACCACTGGCAGAATTGCCGTTGTAAAACTCTTGACAGTTTTACCAATTTGAGTTTCAAAGTTATTTGGCTGACGTTTGGTAAAACGTTTTTAGCAGGATGTTTACCATTTGATATCGAAAGGTTCGTTTATGTCCCATACCGCCGCTCCCAAGGTTGCTTTTATTTTCGATTGCGACGGCACGCTGGTTAATAGCACCCCCGTTTGGGCTTATGCTCAGCCAGAGTTATTGCACCGCCACGGAGTCGACGTGACGGTCGACGATTTTGCCAAGTTTGAGCATTTGTCGCTCGAGGACGAGTGCCAGGCCTACCACGACACGTGGGGCATTGGCGCGAATGGCGAGGAGCTGTATCGCGAACTGAGCGACATCCTGATCGATGGCTATTCGAAGGTGCCGCCTCGCGAGGGGCTCCTGGCATTTTTGGAGCAGGCGAAGGCGGCGGGCATTGCCATGTGCGTTGCCACGTCCACGCCGGCCGAGCTGGTGCAGTCCGCGCTCGCTGGTGCCGGGCTCGACGCTTACATGGAGTTTGTTACCACGACGGGCGAGGCAGGACGCTCCAAGCAGTTCCCCGACGTATACGAGCTTGCGCTGCGCCGCCTGGAGGAGCGCCATGGGCACAAGTTTGAGCGCGCATGGGTGTTTGAGGATGCCGTCTTTGGCCTAAAGAGTTCTGGCACCGCTGGCTTTAAGCGTGTGGGTATTTATGACCCGCACGGCCGCATGAAGCGCGATGACGTACGTGCCAACTGCGATATCTTTATCGACAGCTACGAGGAGCTAGATCTGGCCCGCGTTCTTTCGTTTGAGGGATAGGCGAGAGCTGTGGCTTGCAAGGTATTAGTGGCCTGCGGCTCGCCCGTGGTAGCGAGCGCGAATCTGTTGCGTAGGCTAGCAGGGGAGTGCGACCACGTTGTCGCCGTGGACCGCGGCCTCGACGCACTGCTGGGCGCGGGACTGAGCTGCGACGTTTATGTGGGGGATGCCGACACGGTGAGCGATGTGGTTCGTGCGCTGGTCGATGCCGCCACCGACTTTGAAGTTGAGCGCCACAACCCGTACAAGGACTATACCGATCTTGCGTTGGCGCTCGATTCCATCCGCCGTCGCTGGCCGGGTGCCGAAGTGGTTGCGACCTGCGCCACCGGCGGTCGCCCTGATATGGCGCTTTCCGTACTGGGCCTGCTCGCAGGCTACGATGACGCCCCAGTCTGGATTGCCGAGGACAAGGTAGTCGCCCGCATCCTTCACGGAGGCGAGTCGTGGACCATCGAAGGCGCCGAAGGCAAGACGTTCTCCATCATCGCCATAGCCCCTGGGACGGTAGTAAGCGAACACGGACTAGAGTGGGAACTAGATCACAGCACCCTGGGCCTGTTGGCCGACACGGGCATCAGCAACGTCGTCAGGTCAACAGCCACGATTCAAGTCCATACCGGCACCGCCATCGCTTACCTATATCATTAGGCATTTAGAGTCTGACCAAAAAAGTCCTTGCACGTCGCGCCAACTTCCCCTATAGTATTTCGTCGTCACGGGGGCGTAGCTCAGCTGGGAGAGCGCTTGACTGGCAGTCAAGAGGTCAGGGGTTCGATCCCCCTCGTCTCCACCATCGTGAATATAAAGGCCTTCGGTATTCCGAAGGCCTTTTTTCATGCCAAAATACCTTGCGCCGCAAACCCCTCCTACGTCAACAAAAAGTTGCACAATTTATTTCACATGTCTGTACATAGTTTGTTAGACAAACGCTATTAACAGTGTAGATCGCCGTTCCATTTGGGCATCAGGAACGCGCCTAATCACCGTTAGCATCCCAATAACCTGCATCAATGTGAACAACATCGCAAAACAGCCCCCTTGAACACGCTAAATGAACGAAATGTTGTCCAGTACTGTCCCAATCAGTTTCACTAACAGCATGTGCTAGGATACATAACGTTACATGAGTTCAACTGTGCTCGCGGCTCCAGCAAGCCATAAAGCGCAGGGTTGATCAGCATCCGGCCGTAACGGCGGTGCCAGAAACACCACGAGCTCCAATAAAGAAGTCATGCGACGTTATTTATTTGCATTGATGTAATTCCAAGGTGCATTTAATAGCTTGCGTGTCAAAGCGTAGTAGTCCTACGGCTGTTTGCGTGCGGTCCAGTTTTGTACCCGCTTGACTGGCTCGCACGCAGCCAGCTGTGGATGCGGTCTTTTTGCGATACACCTCCGCGTCTCTAGCAACTGCTTCTATACATACCGTTCACGGTGGGGCAGAGCCACGTGCTTGTCTGACTGGGCTCAGGGTTTGAATATGGAGCGCCTTCGCGCAAAAGCGCCCTGGCGAAGCCATACCCAAATCCCGTGAGCCATACGTAAGACAGCAAGGGGGGTGGTGCTCGTGTGGTATGTGATCCAGGTCATTAACGGTCGCGAAGACGTAATGCGTGAGCGCATCGAGCGCGTGGTGCCGGCTGGAGCCATGGAGGAGCTCTTTTACCCCTAATTTCTAACCGAGATCAAAGTACACGGCGAATGGGTCAATACAACCAAGCCGCTCTTTCCCGGTTATCTTATCTGCGACACGGCAGATCCCCGCACCGTGCAACAGTATCTGCTGCGCATGGACGACTTTGCCCGGGTGCTTGCCCAGGACGGTCAGTTTGTGCCGCTGGCAAAAGAAGAGGTCCAGCTTATTGGCAGCTTTACGCACAGGGGAGACCGCGTAGTGCCCATGAGCGAGGCCTTAAAGGATGGCGACCAGGTCGTAGTGACGGCAGGTCCGCTGCTGGGCCATGAGGGCCTTATCAAAACCATTAACAGACGCAAGAGCACTGCTTATTTGGAGCTCGATCTGTGCGGCCGACGCGTAACCACTCGCGTCGGCCTTGCCGTGCTTTCGAACGAGCAGCGTGCAATGCGAAACCTTAAAAAGGCGATCGCCTAGCTGCTGGCGACTGCTTAACGAAAAAGGGAGGATCCCCGGGGGCCGGGGATAACGGAATCAATAGGGAAGAGAAGAAGAGTTTTGAACACCGAATCTAAGAGCGCAAAGCAAAAGGGGAAGCTGAGCGCCTTCGAGCCGTATGCGTTGATGGCATATGACATTGCGGCTACTTTTATTGCCGTGTTTGTTGCATCATGGGGAACGCAGCATTGGGCGACGCTCAGCGGGGCAGCCGGTGCATGTCCGGCTATTCTTGTGCTCGCGCTTGTCAACGTTGTCGTCTTTTGGTTCTTCCACATGTATAGCAGCTTGTGGCGCTATGCGAGCATTTCTGAGGCTGGACGTATTGTTGCTGCTGTAACGGTAGGCTCGGTAATTGGCGACGTTATCTTTAACGTGTTATTCGGCAAGGGCATGTCGCTCCGTGAGGATGTTATGGCATGGGCCGTTGTGCTCATCATTTGCGGTGGCGGACGCTTTGCCATTCGCGCCATTTATGGTAGCCAGCTCTGGCGCTTTAAAAACAATTCCGATGCGCATCTCCCGCGTACGCTCATCGTAGGAGCAGGGGAGACCGGCTCTCTTTCCATCAAACGTATGCTCAACGGAGACCCCGATATGATCGGTGATCCGGTTGCCGTTGTTGACGATGACCCCAATAAGCAAAACCAGCGTATTCATGACGTAAAGGTCTGCGGTACTTGCGCCGATATCCCTAATATTGCGCACGATTGTGAAGCGGAGCAGATTGTCGTGGCAATTCCGAGCGCCACGCATGAAGAGCGTCAGCGTATCTATGACCTATGCATGAAGACAGGCCTTAGGGTCCTCACGCTCCCCAATGTCCGCGATATTCCGCAGGATGGTGTAGGCAGGGTCGCCCTTCGTGAGGTCGAGATCAGTGACTTGCTTTCTCGTGAGGAGAAGTCGCTTGACCTTAACCAGATGGGTTACGTTACCGGTAAGCGCATTTTGGTCACGGGCGGCGGCGGATCTATTGGCTCAGAGCTTGTACGTCAGTTGCTTCCGGCAAAACCTGCGCAAATCGTGTTGTTCGACATTTACGAGAACACTACCTACGAGCTGTATCACGACATCATCAAGACCGCTCATGATCAAGGCACTGATATTCAAGTCTATATCGGCTCCATTACGCATCTCCCAGCGATTACCAAGGTCTTTGAGAAGTACCATCCTCAAGTTGTTTTCCACGCTGCAGCCCACAAACACGTTCCTCTTATGGAACACAACGCCCGCGAGGCAATCGAGAATAACGTTTTTGGCACGCTCAACGTCGTGCGCCTTGCCGACAAGTACCAGTGCAGCCACTATGTGCAGATTTCTACCGATAAGGCGGTTAATCCCACTAACGTAATGGGCGCCACCAAGCGTATGGACGAGATGATCGTTCAGTATTACGCGGCAAACAGTAAGACCATCTTTACGGCTGTTCGCTTTGGCAATGTTCTGGGTAGTCACGGATCGGTCATCCCGCTGTTTAAGCGCCAGCTTCGTGAGGGTGGTCCTATCACCATTACGCACAAGGACATCACGCGTTACTTCATGACTATCCCCGAGGCTAGTAAGTTGGTCATTACTGCTGGCGCGCTTGCTCATGGCGGCGAGATCTTTGTTCTGGACATGGGTGAGCCGGTCAAGATCTATGACCTTGCCATCAACCTTATTACGCTGAGCGGTCTTAAGCCTGGCAAAGATATCCAGATCAAAGAAGTCGGCCTGCGTCCTGGCGAAAAGATGTACGAGGAGCTCCTTATGGACAACGAGCAGCTCCTGCCTACCGAGCATTCCGAGATTCGCATCTCCACAGCCGAGGCCGACAAGATGGAAGAGATCAAAGACAAGCTTGAGAAGCTTCATGACTGCCTCGACAAGGATAACGACACGGTTAAGTCCGTGCTCGCTGAGGTTGTACCTACATATCATCCGCAGTTTAACGATTAGGGATAAGGAGTCACGATGGACATTAAGCCCTTTGAGAACAAGGTTTGGCTAAGCTCGCCTACCATGCACGGCGATGAGCTCAAATACATTACCGAGGCATATGAGACCAACTGGATGTCGACGGTAGGCGAGAATATCAACGAAATCGAACGCCAAATGGCCGAAAAGATTGGTTGCGGCTATGCCGTTGCCCTTTCTTGCGGTACTTCTGCCTTGCATCTTGCCATGAAGCTCGCTGGAATTAAGCCCGGTGATGAGGTCCTTTGCAGCGATATGACGTTCGACGCTACGGTGAACCCAGTTGTTTACGAGGGCGGTGTCCCTGTATTTATCGATACCGAGCGTGACACTTGGAATATGGATCCCGTCGCTCTTGAAAAGGCCTTTGAACTGCATCCGACTGCAAAGGTCGTTGTGGCGGCGCATCTTTACGGAACGCCTGGCAAAGTCGAAGAGCTTCGTTCAATTTGCGATGCGCACGGGGCTGTCCTTGTTGAGGATGCTGCTGAGTCACTTGGCGCCACGTATAAGGGTCGTCAGACTGGTACGTTTGGTGACATCAGCGCCATTAGCTTTAACGGCAATAAGATCATTACCGGTTCCGCTGGTGGCATGCTTTTAACTGATAGCAAAGAGGCAGCCGATAAAACGCGCAAATGGTCGACCCAGTCGCGCGAAGCCGCTCCCTGGTACCAGCATGAGGAGCTTGGTTATAACTATCGCATGAGCAATGTAATTGCCGGTGTCGTGCGTGGCCAGATTCCGTATCTGGAGGAGCATATTGCCCAAAAGAAGGCTATTTACATGCGTTACAAAGAGGGCTTTAAGGGTCTGCCGGTGAGCATGAACCCCTATGACCCCAACGTTTGCGAGCCTAACTTCTGGCTTTCTTGCATGCTGATTGATACTGGCGCAATGTGCAAGCAGGTTCGAGGCGAGAGTGAGGCACTTTACGTAAGCGAGCCTGGCAAGAGCTGCCCCACCGAGATTCTTGAGGCTATTGCTGCCATTAACGCCGAGGGTCGTCCCATCTGGAAGCCTATGCACATGCAGCCTATTTATCGCATGAATGCTTTCGTAACGCGCGAGGGTAATGGTCGAGCTAAGACCAACGCGTATATTTCCGGCGGTGCAACAGGTACAGATGGCTTGCCTTTGGATATTGGCGCCGACATCTTCTATCGTGGTCTCTGTCTGCCCTCCGACAACAAGATGACTCCCGAGCAGCAGGACGTAATCATCGAAGTTATTAGGCGTTGTTTTGAGTAGGCTTGGTAACGAGACGTTCTATCAGCGATATGGCAAACGAGTCATTGACCTGTGCCTGTCTTTTGTCCTGCTCATTCTCTTCTGGTGGGTACTGGCGATCGTGGCAATTCTTGTGCGCGTAAAATTGGGCAGCCCTGTGCTGTTCCGCCAGCCGCGTCCCGGCCGCGACGAGAAAGTGTTCAACCTATATAAGTTTCGCACGATGACCGACGAGCGCGACGCCGACGGAAACCTGCTGCCTGACGAACAGCGCCTGACCAAGTTCGGCAGCGTCCTGCGCTCCACGAGCCTGGACGAGCTGCCCGAGGTGTTTAACATCGTGAGGGGTGACATGTCGATTATCGGGCCGAGGCCGTTACTGGTGAAGTACCTCCCGCGCTACAGTGCCGAGCAGCGCCGCCGGCACGAGGCGCGCCCCGGGCTCACTGGACTCGCCCAGGTCAACGGCCGCAACTCTATATCGTGGGACGAGAAGTTCCTCTACGACGTCGAGTACGTGGACAACGTGTCCCTCGGCCTCGACGCCTCCATTTTCTTAAGGACCATCCTGGCGACGCTCCGCCGCTCCGGCATTAGCGCCGAGGGCGAGGCGACCATGCCCGAGTTCATGGGCGATGAGAGCAAGGAGACCCGGGATGCCTGCTAAAGATTCGCGCGCGGGGCTCCTCATGGTCGGCGCGAGCGGGCACGGCCTCGTATGTGCTGAGATCGCCGAGCTCATGGGATATTCGGGCATCAGGTTCGCCGACGACGACCCATGCGTCGGACCCGGCTTCCCGCACGAGGTCGTTGGGTCCGTCTCCAACGCGCTCACGCAGCGCCCGTGCCGCTTCTTCGTGTCGATCGGCAATCCCGCCATCCGCCGCTCGCTGACGGAGCGCTTTATCGCCGCCGGCTTCACCCCCGTCACGCTCGTGCACCCCTCAGCAGTCATTTCCGCCAGCGCCGCCATCGGCGAGGGCTCCGTGATCATGCCCTGCGCGGCCGTCAACGCCGGCGCTTCTCTGGGCAGGGGTTCCATCGTGAACACCTGCGCCTCCGTCGACCACCAGTGCTCCGTCGGGGACTGGTGCCACGTAGCCGTCGGCGCCCACCTCGCCGGCACGGTCGCGCTCGGCGACGGCACCTGGGTAGGGGCCGGGGCCACTGTCTCGAACAACGTCTCCGTCTGCGCGGACGTGATGGTCGGGGCCGGCGCGGTCGTCGTCAAGGATATAACCGAGCCCGGCACGTATGTCGGCGTTCCCGCAAGGCATATGAGAAGGGAGTCGTCCCAATGAGGATCCTCTTCGCCTGCATGGTCTCCATGGAGACCATGGACAGGCCCGGAATCTACAGCGACCTCCTGAGGGAGCTCGCCTCACGCGGCCACGACGTCTGTGCAATGGTGCCCAGGGAGAGACGCTCCGGCCTGCCGACTGAGTTCTCCGATTCCTGCGGCGTCCGGCTCCTGAAGGTCGCCGTCGGCAACGTCACCAAGAGCGGCCTCCTCGAGAAGGGGGTGGCGACGCTCTCCATCGGCGGCAGGTACTGGTCCGCCTTCCGGCGCTACTTCGACGACGAGCGGTTTGACCTCGTCGTCTACACGACGCCCCCGACGACGCTCTGTGGCTTCATCGGCAAGGTCAAGAGGCACACTGGGGCAAAGGCATACCTTCTGCTCAAGGATATATTCCCCCAGAACTCCCTCGACCTGGGCATGCTGAGGGAGTCTGGCCCCATGGGACTCGTGTACCGACATTTCAAAGCGACCGAGAGGGAGTCCTACGAGCTCGCGGACTACATCGGGTGCATGTCGGAGGCCAATAGGGCATATCTGCTCGAGCACGAGCCCTGGATCGACGCCGGCTCCGTGGAGGTCAACCCCAACAGCGTCGCTGTCGCGCCCCGTCCCGTCCCGGACGTGCCCGCGCTCCGCGCTAAGCTTGGGCTTCCCGCGGGGGAGATGGTCTTCGTCTACGGCGGGAGCCTCGGCAAGCCGCAGGACATCGGTTTCCTCATCGAATGCCTGAAGGCCAATGAGATAAATCCCGTGGGCTACTTCGCCATATCGGGCGCCGGCACGGATCGCCCCAGGCTTGAGGAGTACTTCTCAGAGTCCCGTCCCGCCCACGCGAGGCTCTACCCGATGCTGCCCGTCGAGGAGTTCGATGACCTCGTCTCGTCGGCGGACGTCTGCCTGCTCTTCCTCGACCACCGGTTCACCATCCCCAACTTCCCCTCGCGCCTGCTGAGCTACCTCAAGGCGTCCAAGCCCGTCGTCGCCGCCGTGGACCCCTCAACTGACGTCGGGACCATAGCGGAGGAGAACGGTTTCGGCTTCCGGTGCGGTAGCACCGCATGTGGTGATTGAGCCCGATGTAGCCACGCCTCCGGCGGGGGAGACCGATGGGGTCGTTGTGCCTGTCGATAGCGTGGATAAGTCTCCCATCGATGCTAACCCCGCTGCCGGAGAGCCCACCACGGGGCCCACGGCAAATCCCTCGCTGAAACCCGCGGCCGCGACAACCAAGACAACAACGACAATAACCAAGACCACGGTCGCCAAAGTCCCCAAGCCCAAGACTGCCACCGCGACCACTGCGGCACTCCCCAAGACCGGCGACAACTGCTGGATCGCCGCTTCTGTGACGCTTTTCCTGCTGGGGACAGTGCTTCTAGGTGCCGCATATCGCTGTTGGGGCGTGCGGCATACCTAGCTGCAATACAAGATCCCAGTTGAAGCTTTAAAGGCAACGCTTTCCGAAAGGGAGCGTTGCCTTTTTACTGCATGCAATGTATGACGTGCCGTACCACTAAAAGGCTTAGTTAATTGATTGTAATTACACAATCTACTAGTGTATGTGCGTTATACTAAGGTTGCACTCACACGATTGGAGGGTCCAAAATGGCAAGCTCAACATTAACCATTAGGGTTGACGATGACCTCAAACGCGAGGCAGCAGAAGTGGCTGATTACTATGGACTTGATTTGTCGTCCGTGACGCGCGCATTCTTCAAGCAAATGGTCAACACCCATCGCATCCCGTTGACTTTTGCCCCTGAGGAGCCCAATGCCGAAAGCCTTGAGGCCATTCGCGAGGGGGACGCATTTCTTGCATCTGGCAAAAAAGGACGTTTTGACAATGGCGCCGATCTTATCGCTGCGGCGATGGCACAATGAGCACGTTAACCGCAGAGTTCTCTGCAGCCTTCTCCCGCGATTTAAAGAAAAAAGCAAAGCGCCGTAAATGGGATCTATCCGAGCTTCAAAAGCTAATTGACCTGGTGCTACAGAATACACCCGAGTCAATGGACATATTAAAACGACGTCATAATATGCACCGGCTAAGCGGCAACTGGGCAGGGCGAAACGAATGTCACGTAGCAAACTCTGGCGACTGGCTTGTCATATGGTCATCAAACGAAGAGGTAGCTTTCTTCGAACGCACCGGCAGCCATGATGAGCTGTTCCGATAGCTCCCTTAATATCGACACCACCAAAGCTATCCGGATTTCAAGCAAATGACATCCTATTTGTTCAACATTGTTGGAGATTTAGCTGCGCAATGATGATTGCCTCCCATCCTAGGCTGGAATATCGTCTCCAAACCAGGCCCTGGCAGCGGTTTGCTCTGCAAAAGGTTGCGCAATGTGCTCGCCGGTAGATCCTGCGTGTGGCCATACGCTACCAGACTCGTCCTTTTCATCGACAGGTTCCTTAAAGCGATGGCCCAACACTGTCGGTGAGCGGAATGCGGCAAACTGCGCCCCCGCGTTCTCTATCGAGGTGCGTCGATCCTAGGTACGAGGGGTTCGCCCAGATCGAGACGACCTATTAAGGCATCTCTGTCCCTGTCGTCTCGATGAACACCTTCGACCTGACTCATGCCTTACGCGATGTTCGGACAAACTCGGTTATAGCGATTTGCCTTCTCATTAAAAGGGACTGCAAGATGTTTACCGCCATGGCCTGCCTATGCGTTTTGCTGGTCGGGCCTTCTTATGCCGCGGGCGCGGAGAGCCTCATCATCGCGGGCGCGACGTACTACGAGCCGGGCGTGTCGGGCCCCGGCTGGGCGTGGACCGACGCCGACCACCTTGAGCTTAACGGCTACGCGGGCGAGGCCATCGGCTCCGACGGCGACCTGGTGCTGACGCTTGCCGGGCAAAACTCCGTGACGGAGTCGCATGCGCCCGATGCGGACATCACACTGTGCGGCATGGAGGTGTGGGGCAACCTGACGCTTCGCGGTACCGGGACCCTGAAGGCGATGGGCTCACAGTGCGGGATCCACGTTTCGCAGGCACTCGCGGTGGACGGCTGCACCGTCGATGCCCGGGCAGACGGGGCCGATATAACGGACGAGGCGGTCGCCGGCGTGATCGCTGGCGACATGGCCGTGCGCGGCGGCGGACGCGTCGTTGCCGCGGGCACCGGGTCCGGAGCGGGCGTGCGCGCCTACGGCGTGTATCTGCAGGATGCGGGCCTTGGCGACGGTGCTGCCGGATGTCGGCTTTCCGTCGACGCCTCGTGGCTCGATGCGGCCGGTGCCGATGGCGGCGTTGCTTGTCTGGGTGGATCGCTTGTGTCCGCGCGGTTTGTGACGACTGTTGGTGGGGCTTTTGGTGCTGGTGGCGTTGTGGATGCTGCAGGCGCCGTGGCACCGCACGTGGTGGTTGAGCCCGATGTCGCCATGCCTCCGGCGGGGGAGACCGGCAGGGGCGAGGTACCGGACGATAACGCGGACAAGTCTCCC
>CALGZY010000169.1 GCA_937934355.1 uncultured Collinsella sp.
CCGAGAACTTTGCCATGGCCTTTGGCGACGTGTACACCTTTGGCCCCACCTTCCGTGCCGAGAACTCGAACACCACGCGCCACGCCGCCGAGTTTTGGATGATCGAGCCCGAGATGGCCTTTGCCGACCTTAACGACTACATGGATAACGCCGAGGCCATGCTCAAGTATGTCCTCAAGGACGTCATGGCAACCTGCCCCGACGAGCTCAATATGCTCAACAAGTTTGTGGACAAGGGTCTGCTCGAGCGCCTGGACCATGTCGCCAACTCCGACTTCGCCCGCGTCACCTATACTGAGGCCGTCGAAATCCTGGAGCAGGCAGTCGCTGCTGGCCACCAGTTTGATTACCCCGTCAGCTGGGGCATCGACCTGCAGACCGAGCACGAGCGCTTCCTGACCGAGGAACACTTTAAGCGACCGACTTTTGTGACCGACTACCCGGCCGAGATCAAGGCGTTCTACATGCGCATGAACGAGGACGGCAAGACCGTCGCCGCCGCCGACTGCCTGGTGCCCGGTATCGGCGAGATTATCGGCGGCTCCCAGCGCGAGGAGCGTCTGGATCTGCTCGAGGCCCGCATCAAGGACCTGGGTATGAATCCCGAGCAGTACAAGTACTACCTTGACCTGCGCCGCTACGGTTCCTGCAAGCACGCCGGCTATGGTCTGGGCTTCGAGCGCTTGGTCATGTATCTGACCGGCGTGGGCAACATCCGCGACGTCCTGCCGCACCCGCGCACCGTGGGCAACGCCGACTTCTAATCGTCGGACGCTAGCTCGCGTCGCCACACGCCAACGCTCATCGCACAAGCGCCTCTCGACATCGGTCGAGAGGCGCTTTTTTCAACAGCATCCGTCAAGCTTTTGGCAAGTTTTTGGTCAGTTGAGCAGGGCTGTTGAAAACTCGACCCGCCGTTTGCCGACGACTACCGACCGCCCAGAGCGCCCTGCGCCCCTGGGAAAGCCCCGCGTCCTAGGCTCCATACCGTCGCCACCCAAAACGGAAAGGACGTGGGCACGATGACCGAAGCCGCTGTTGAAACCTACGACACCACGACGAGAGGCGCCGCCTCGATGGCGGCCTATCGCGCCGTTCGCATCCTGCAACTATTAAGCGAAAACACCGGCGAGGACAAGGCCATGCTTTCCGATGAGTTGATCCGGCGCCTCGCCCATCCCGACGACCCCGCCCGCATGCCCATCTCGGCGGCGCGGCGCAGCATCTACACCGCCATCTCCGCGCTTCGCCATGCCGGATACGAAATTGAGTACAAACGCGGCGTGGGCTACAAACTTCTTACCCGCCCGCTCACCGATGAAGAGATCATCCGGCTCCACGGTATGGTCATGCGCAACCGCTCCACACCTATCGCTATCCGCAAGAGCATGGCGCAGCACTTAGTTGCCATGGCGAGCGCCGACGTTCGCGGCTACCTCGATACACCCGAACCCGCTCCAAGCGCAGGCAGCAAGGCTACCAAGGCAACACGCACGCCCATCAAGCGCATCGACACGTGCGAGCTCGTTGAGCAGGCCATCGACCACGGAACCACGGTGAGTTTTGATATTTCGAGCGTCACGACACGCGGCGAAACCGAAGCAGCACGGATGACACTCCGTCCCTTTGCCATCAGGCAGCGCGATGGCATCTCGTATCTGCTGGGAACGGTCTACGACGCCCGAGGCACCGACGATACGCTGCGCACCGTCGAGATCGCCCGTATGAGAAACGTCAGCACGCGCCTGCTCGACGGCAAGAAGCTCTTCGCCGCCCTGGACGAGGACGACGCCTCCTCCGCCGCATAAGACCCTCCGCCGCCCATTCGACTACCCGTACCGCCCATCCGATTCTGTATTAAAAAACCCGCCAGGCTGTTGTAAAAATGGACATCAGCGCTACTATAGTCCCACTTGCACTTTGTCCCAGTGCAGTGTTTCCAGCCATTTTTATACTGGGGGTAATGATATGAAGGACATCACCATCAGCCGCAGGAGCCTTCTGGTCTCCGCCGGCCTGCTCGCGCTCGCCCCGCTCGCCGGATGCGGCGGCAGCTCTGGTTCCGGCTCCGCTGCCGCCGGTTCCGACTACACCATCGGCGTTCTGCAGCTCACCGAGCACTCCGCGCTCGATGCCGCCAACGACGGCTTCGTCAAGGCCATCAAGAAGAGCGGCCTTAAGGTCAAGATCGACCAGAAGAACGCCCAGAACGACCAGTCCACGTGTAAGTCCATTGCCGACAAGTTTGTGGGCGACAACGTCAACCTGATTTATGCCATCGCCACGCCCGCCGCGCAGGCTGCCGCCGGCGCCACGGCCGATATCCCCATCGTGGGCTGCGCCATCACCGACTACGCCGCCTCCGGCCTGGTCCAGGACAACGACAAGCCCGGCACCAACGTCACGGGCGCTTCCGACCTCACCCCGGTCGCCGAGCAGCTCGAGATGATGCAGAAGGTCCTGCCCGACGTAAAGAAGGTCGGCCTGCTCTACTGCACCGCCGAGTCCAACTCCGACGTCCAAATCAAGGCCGCCAAGAAGGAGCTCGACAAGCTTGGCCTCGAGTACACTGACTTCACCGTCTCGAGCTCCAACGAGATTCAGTCCGTCGTCGAGTCTGCCGTGGGCAAGGTCGACGCACTGTACTCCCCCACCGACAACACCATCGCCGCGGGTGCCTCGCAGGTCGGCCAGATCTGCAAGGAAAACAAGCTTCCCTTCGTGACTGGCGAGGAGGGTATGTGCATGGCCGGCGGCCTGTTCACCCTCTCCATCAATTACGAGGACCTGGGCTACGCCGCGGGCGAGATGGCCGTTAAGATCCTGAAGGGCGAGGCCAAGCCCGAAGACATGCCGATCAAGCACCTCTCGAGCAAGGACCTGGTCGTCGTCAAGAACGACGAAATGGCCGAGGCCCTGGGCATCGACCTTTCCGCTCTGGACGCGTAATGCCATACGCGGCATGCGTCTAGAGCCCGTGCTCGCGCTTTAGCCGCGTTATTCAATATCTGAGCCACAGGGGCGGGCGCTGTAGACCGGCGTCCGCCCTGCTTGTTTCAGGTAAAACAAAACGTCTGTCCGCAGCTCTTCTATGCATTGTTACCGCTATTATGGTGAATCACGTGTCCACCCTATCCTAGGAGGTATGAAGCATGCTCATTGCATTGCAGGGCGCCGTTTCGCAGGGCGTCCTCTGGGGCATTATGGTGCTTGGCGTGTTTATCACGTTCCGCCTGCTCGACATTCCCGATATGACCTGCGACGGCAGCTTTGCCCTCGGCGGCTGCGTCTGCGCTGTGCTCATCGTCAATAACAACGTCGACCCGCTGCTCGCCGTGCTGGCCGGTATGTGCGCCGGCGCCATCGCGGGCGCCGTCACGGGCATTTTGACCACCGTCTTTGAGATTCCTGCGATCCTCGCCGGAATCCTCACCCAGATCAGCCTGTGGTCCATCAACCTGCGCATCATGGGCAAGTCCAATACGCCCATTCTTGCCAAGGGCACCGTGTTCTCCGCCGTCAGCAATATGACCGGTCTGCCGCAGTCCACCGTTGCCATCATCTTGGGCATCCTGCTCGCCGTGGCTATCGTTGCCATCCTGTATTGGTTCTTTGGCACCGAGATCGGCTCGGCGCTGCGAGCCACCGGCAACAACGAGTACATGATCCGCGCTCTGGGCGTCAACACCAACTCCACCAAGATGATCGCCCTCGTGCTCTCCAACGCCCTCATCGGCCTTTCGGGCGCGCTCATCTGCCAGAGCCAAAAGTATGCCGACATTGGTATGGGCACCGGTGCCATCGTTATCGGTCTTGCCGCCATTGTTATCGGCGAGGTGCTCGGCCGTCTGCTGCCCGGCGGCCTCACGCAGTTTAGCGTCCGTCTTGCCTCCGCCGTCTTTGGCTCCGTGGTGTACTTCCTTATCCGCGCCATCGTGCTGCAGTTGGGCATGGACGCCAACGACATGAAGCTGCTCTCCGCCGTAATTGTCGCTGTGGCCCTGTGCGTGCCCGTGGTTTGGGAGCGCTATAAGCTCCGCAGCTCCTACACGAAGGGAGATGAGGCAGATGCTTAAGCTCTCGCATGTCAAGAAGACCTTTAACAAGGGCACCGTCACCGAGAAGCGCGCGCTCACCGGCGTCGACCTCACCCTGAATGACGGCGACTTTGTAACCGTGATCGGCGGCAACGGCGCCGGCAAGTCCACGCTGCTCAACATGATCGCCGGCGTGTACCCGCTCGATTCGGGCGTTATCGAGCTCGACGGCACCGACATCTCGCGTCTGAGCGAGTCGCAGCGCGCCAAGTACCTGGGCCGCGTGTTCCAGGACCCCATGCGCGGCACCGCAGCCGACATGCAGATCGCCGAGAACCTGGCCCTCGCCAAGCGCCGCGGCCAGCGTCGCGGTCTTTCGTGGGGCGTCACCAAGGCCGAGAAGGACGAGTACGTTGAACTGCTCAAGCGCCTGGACCTCGGTCTGGACACGCGCCTCAACGCCAAGGTCGGCCTGCTCTCGGGCGGCCAGCGCCAGGCACTCACCCTGTTGATGGCCACGCTCACCAGGCCGCGCCTGCTGCTGCTCGACGAGCACACCGCGGCCCTCGACCCCAAGACGGCATCAAAGGTGCTCAACCTGACCGAGGAGATCGTCGACGAGAACCACCTGACCACGCTCATGGTCACGCACAACATGAACGACGCCATCCGTCTGGGCAACCGTCTGATCATGATGCACGAGGGCCATGTGATCTACGACGTGGCGGGCGATGAGAAGAAGTCGCTCACCGTGGCCGACCTGCTGCAGAAGTTCGAGGAGGTCTCGGGCGGCGAGCTCGCCAACGACCGCATGCTGCTGAGCTAAAACCTGCCAAAAAGGGACAGGTTTATTTTGGTAGGTTTTATCTGCGCAAACGTCAAAACCGCCGCTAAGGGACAGACGCCCTTGCGGCGGTTTTCGCATATTATGTCGATAATCCGATATTCAACCAGACATTCTGGCTAAGGACTAAGGAAACTGCCATGAAAAGACTCCCCCGCCTTGCGTTAGCCGCCGCGTTGTTTGCCGGCGCGCTCGCAGGCATCCCAAGCCTCGCTTTCGCGGGGAACCTGCCCGCCGCTATTGACGGCTCTGTGACCGTCATGCACACCAACGACATCCACGGCAGCTACAAGTACAGCTACAACGCAAGCAAGGGCGCTGGCACTGTGGGCTTTGACGGACTGGCGGTTCTCTATAGCGCCCAGGGCAACGCCCCCGATCTTTTGCTCGATGCGGGCGACACCTTCCACGGACAGTCCTTCGCCACCATGAGCGAGGGCAAGAGCATCGCCGAGCTCATGGACACCTTCTATGCCGACGGCTACGACGCGACCACGCCAGGTAACCACGACTGGAGCTACGGCGCGGACAAACTCCGCACCATGACCGGCTACAGCACCACTGGCACGCCCTTCGCCATGCTCTGCGCGAACGCAAAGTCTACGAGCGGCGTATGGAGCTCGAGCATCACGAAGACGCTCAATCGCACCTGGGAGGATAGCGAGGATCACTCCACATTCGACTACAAAATCAAGGTCGGCGTCGTGGGTGCCATGGATGAGTCGCTGGGATCCTCGCTGCGCGCGGACCTGGTCGCGGGCACGTCGTTCTCGAGTGCCGCGAACGCCATCAATACCGAGGCAGAACAGCTGCGCAGGGAGGGCTGCGATATTGTTGTGTGTATCGCGCACACGCTCGACGCCAAGACCTTTGCCACGCGGCTCCGTGGCGTCGATACCCTTATCGCAGGCCACGAGCACATCAACCTTAACGAGAAGGTGACGGGAGCCGACGGCAAGACAATCCACGTTGTCGAGGCGGGCAGTGCCTTTGCCGAGGTGGGACTGCTTTCCATTCCGTACAAATACGACACGAATGGCACCGAGACGACCGACGATGACACGGTCACGGTCCCTGCAGACGACAGCAACGAGAAGCTCTACACCGCCAAGAACGTCAACGACCTTTTGGCAGACCCCGACAAGGGCTCCGACCACCAAAGCCGCCTTGAAGACGTCCGCAACAAGATCAAGCCGCTCGACGAGGCCTTTGAAAACGAATCGAACAAGGTGCTCGGCACATCCACCACCAACTATTTCTACGGCGAGGACGCCGCAGGCACGCATGGTTGGGAAATGGTGCGCACCACCGATTTCCGCCCCAGTAAGGAGGGCGACACCACCAAGGCCCAGACCATCGGCCATGTGATTTGCGGCTCCTATCTTGCCCTGACGAGCGCGGACCTTGCCATCGAGAACGCTGGCGGCATCCGCGGCGGCATCGCGGCGGGCAACGTGACCGCCGGCAACGTCATCGCCATCTCGCCCTACGGCAACACCGTGGAGACCTGGACCATGACCGGCGCGGACTTCCTCGCAGCGCTCGAGCACTCGCTGCAGATCAGCGACGAGTGCAATCACAGCTATGAGCTTCAGCAAGCCTACGTGGCAGCCGGCCATACCGAGCAGGAGGCGCAAGACAAGTACAAATGGCGCGATGACTCTGGCAGCGTTCTCTCCTTTGGCGGCATCAACGTGACGATTGATTGGACGCAGTCCGAGGGCAAGCGCATTGTGAGTGCCACACTCACCAAAGACGGCAGCACGCTCGACCCCGCCAAGACCTATACCGTCGCCACCAACAACTACATCATCACCAACACGACCGACTTCCCCACCTTCGCAAACGCCACCAAGCACACCGAGTGGGGTACCTGCGAGTCAGCGCTAAGGGCGCTGATCGGGCAGAACAGCTGGGAGAGCAAGATGGCCTCGCTCGCGGGCACCATCAGCTTTGGCTCCGCTGCCGTGGACCCCACGCCCACACCGGCCCCGACGCCTAAGCCCTCGCCTAAGACGGACACGACGACCACGAAGGTCATCACCAAGAAGACGACCGGTAAGCTCGCCGCAACGGGAGACCGCACGCTGGCAGTAGTTGGCGCGTGCCTTATCGGCGGCATCATCGTCATCATTCTCGGCATTATCTGGAAGCGTCGACGCTAAGCTACACCGCCGGGCCTTGCAGCCCCACCGCGTAAACCTTATATCGAGCACAGAAGCCCGTCCGAATTTGATCGGACGGGCTTCTTGGTGGGTATCATGGTTGGACGATCATTAGGAGGTTTTCCCTACATGGAATTGTTTGAGCCGATTCTTCATTTCTTTGAGCAACGGTGGGTCCACAACATCATCTGGGCCGTCATCTTGGCGATAGGCACCGCCGTCGCCGCCAAGGTCGTATCCAAGACCCTGAACCATCTGCTTAACCGAGACGATAACCCGCTTCCGGCATCGAGTATCTTCATCAACATCGCGCGCGCCGTCATCTGGATGATCGGCGGCAGCTTTATCCTCGACAACTGCTTTGGCATTAACGCAAACGCGCTCGTCGCCGCTCTTGGCGTCGGCGGCATCGCCATCTCGCTCGGCTTTCAGGACACGCTGTCAAACCTTATTGGCGGCATGCAGGTTACGTTTATGGGCATCATCAAGCCTGGCGACAATATCGAAGTCGGCGGCGTGTCGGGCGTGGTCCAGGACATCACCTGGCGCCACACGACCATCGAAGATGCCTGCGGGCAGACCATCATCGTCCCCAACTCCAACATCTCCAAGAACACGCTCGTGCATTTGATGCCCTTTGGGCGCGTGGCTGTGCCCGTTGCCGTAAAGGACACGTCCAAGTGGGCCTCGCTCGACGCGCTGGCAGACGAGCTGACCAGCGCCACCAAGGCCGCCGTGCTTCCCATCTCGGGCTTTGACAAGGAGCCGTATGTGCTCTTTAGCGAAATCGGCGACTTTGGCATTAAGGGCAAGATCATCTTTATCGTCAGCGACGACAGCACCACTTTCACCGCTGCCGACGCCTGCATCCGCGCCATCGCCCCCATCATTGCCTAAACCACCACAAAGGGGACAGGCACCTTTGTTGTGGTTTTCATTCGTGGTACCATGGTTCATATAGTTGTTTAAACGACTAAGGGAGCAACATCATGGAAGAGGCCTACCGTCAAGCACGCAAGCGCGGCGAGCAAGGACGTCGACGCGCCATTAGTCAAAGCGAGTATCCGTACCTCACGGACCTCGATAGCTTGGTTGCCCAGCTCCCCTTAGGCCAGCGAGAGAATGTCGGCCTGAGAGACATTCCGCTCGAAATGGTCGTCGGTACGGTTACCAAGGGCCGTCAGTCCGCCTTTTCATGCAACTTTATGCCCCTGCTGCCGTTTGGCACCGAGTTCGCCCGCAAGTGGTCCAACCTCTACGACATCCAGGTAACCGAGGGTTATCGCGACCCCATCATCGTCACCGAGTTCATGCATCGGTTCTATGTCCAGGAAGGCAACAAACGCGTCAGTGTCCTCAAATTCCTGGACGCTCCGACGGTTTCGGCCAAGGTCACCCGTCTCTACCCCGGCACATGGGATTCCGTCGAAAGCCGCCTGTACGGCGAGTTCTGCGCGTTTTGGCGCGTCTGCCCCCTATACGAGATCGAGTTCTCGCGTGAGGGAAGCTACGAGACGCTCGCCAAGATGCTCGTTCAGAACCTTATCGAAAAATGGCCGCAGAAAAAGGTCGACTACCTGCGCCACACCTTCCTGCTCTTTAAGCGCGCCTACCTTCGCGCAGGCGGCGACCACCTGGACATTACGCCCGCCGACGCCATGCTCGTCTACCTCAATGTGTACAACCAGGACCGCCTGCTGGATACGCCGACGGATATCGTCGTAAACCGCCTGTGCAAGATCTGGCGCGAGCTGGTTATTGCCGGCAAAAATGACGAGGACAAGGTCGATCTTGTCGAAGCACCGAGCGTCGACGAGGAGGAGACGCCCGCCAAGTCCACCTCTGGCGTGCTCAACTTCTTTATGGGCAAGACCGTCTACTCGACGGCCAACCCCCTGCGCATCGCCTTTATCCATGAGTTCCCCTGTGCGACGTCGAGCTGGGACAGCCTGCACGACCAAGGGCGTCAGTATCTCGATGAGCACTTTGGCGGTATCGTGCGCACCGAGGCGTTCGAGGACTGTCACGATCCGGATGTGTTCTACGCCGCCGTGGAAACGGCTGTCAAACATGGAGCAAACGTCATCTTCTCGACCTCGCATCGCCTGATGGAATACACGCTCAGGGCTGCCGTTGAGTATCCCCGGGTTCGGTTCCTCAACTGCTCTATCGGCCTTCCCCATCAAAGCGTCCGTTCGTACTTTGGCAAGATGTACGAGGCCAAGTTTCTGCTGGGCGCCCTTGCGGCCAGCATGGCGGACAACCACCGCATCGGTTACCACGCGTCGGTCTTCGCCTCGGGCGCACTCAGCGAGATCAACGCCTTTGCGATTGGCGCCTCGCTGCTCGACCCGCGCGCGCAGGTCATCCTCACCTGGGGCGATGTTCCCGCCGGTGGTCTTGCCGAAGCCATGTGCCGCGAAGGCGTAAGCGTCATGACCGGCGCTGACATGTCAAAGTCGCTCGAAGACCCAACGGCCTACGGGCTTCACCGCTTGGTCGACGGCAAAGTCACCGGCATCGCCATGCCCGTATGGAACTGGGGCCGTTACTACGAGCTCATCGTTCGCAGCCTTCTTCACGGCACGTGGGACGAGACCAGCGACGACAACCAAGTGCGCGCTGTCAACTACTGGTATGGCATGAGCTCCGGCGTTATCGACATCCGTTACGCTCCGGGCCTACCCTACCAAACGCGCAAACTCGTGCAGTTGCTCCGCAACGGCATTGTTGTGGGATCCATCAACCCCTTTGGCGGCGAGCTCCACAGCCAGAACGGCGTGGTACAGATCGAAGGCTTCCCTCCGCTGCCGAGCACGCAGATTGTCGAGATGAATTGGCTGGCGGACAACGTGGTAGGCACCATTCCGCAGCTCGACGATGAGCCGAAAGTCCCTGCCCTATGAAAATCCTTGCCATAGCCGATACCGAAGAACGATGCCTTTGGGAGTGCTTTCGCAAGGAGCGCTTTGAGGGAGTCGACCTGATTTTATCCGCCGGCGATCTGGACCCGGACTATCTTGAGTTTTTGGTTACGGTCATCAACAAACCGCTCATCTACGTGCGCGGCAATCACGATGACCGCTACGCACGTCATGCACCGGGTGGATGTATCTGCGTAGAGGACAGCGTGTACACGTACCGAGGGATTCGCATTGCGGGCCTTGGCGGGTCCATGCGTTATCGCGACGGCGCCAACATGTACACCGAACGCGAGATGTCCAAGCGCATGCGTAAGCTGTCGCGTAAGGTTAGGATGGTCGGCGGGTGCGACATTCTGCTTACCCATGCACCCGCCGCCGGTATGGGTGATCTGGACGATCTGCCGCATCGAGGATTCGAGTGTTTTAACACAGCACTCGAATCCTGGAATCCCGACTACATGGTGCACGGGCATGTGCACCAAAGCTACGGTTGCGATTTTCAGCGCGAGCGTCAGCATGTGTGTGGAACGACGATCATCAACGCCTGCGGCTATACGCAGTTTGAGCTCGACCAGACGCACTACCCCATCCGCGGCTGGCAAGCAGCTTGGCTCAACTCACAAACCATGCGCCGCGAGCTCAAACGCCACGATGCTATCGAGTCCTCAACAGCCAGAACACCCTGGTAACCACCTCAAAGGGGACGCTGTCCCCTTTGAGGTGGTTTTGGCACGCGATAGCAAGAAACCCGGTCCCACACGAGACGGAACCGGGTTTCTTTAGCAATGCTTGCTTTGCTCAGGCAGTAACTAGCAGTTACTCAGCCAGGAAGTCACGCTGGACAGCGGGATCGACCTTGACGCCAGGGCCCATGGTGGAAGACACGGAGATGGACTTGACGTACTTGCCCTTAGCAGAAGAGGGCTTGACGCGCAGAATCTCGGTGTACAGGGCAGCGTAGTTCTCGACGAGCTGCTGCTCAGAGAAGGACTTCTTGCCCAGGGGCACGTGGCAGATGCCGTAGCGGTCGGCGCGGTACTCAACGCGGCCAGCCTTGAGCTCGGAGACCATCTTGGCGACGTCCATGGTCACGGTGCCGAGCTTGGGGTTCGGCATGAGGCCACGGGGACCAAGGATCTTACCGATGCGGCCAACCTTGGCCATCATGTTCGGCGTAGCGATAGCGGCGTCGAAGTTGATCTCGCCCTTCTGAATCTGGGCGACGAGCTCGTCGGAACCGATGATGTCGGCGCCGGCAGCCTCAGCCTCACGGGCCTTCTCGCCCTCGGCGAAGACGGCAACACGAACGGTCTTGCCGGTGCCGTGGGGCAGGGAGATGGAACCACGGATGTTCTGGTCAGCCTTACGAGTATCGATGCCCAGACGGAAGTGAGCCTCGACGGTCTCGTCGAACTTGGCGGTGTCGAGCTCCTTGATGAGCTTGGCAGCCTGAAGGGGGGTGTAGAGCGTGGCGCGGTCGATCTTCTCGGCAGCGGCGTTATAGCTCTTACCATGCTTAGCCATGTGCATTACCTCCTGTGGTTAAACGGGCGTGAGCCCTCCCACATCGTATCGTGTGCCCTATTGCACACATTTAACGGGCGCCCCGGTCGGAGCACCCGCCGTTACCATAAGAAATCGTTACTCAGCGATGGTGACGCCCATGGAACGGGCGGTACCGGCGATGATCTTCTTGGCGGCGTCAATGTCGTTGGCATTGAGGTCCGGCATCTTGATCTCGGCGATCTTGGTGAGCTGCTCTTGGGAGAGCTGACCAACCTTGTCAGCCTGGGGCTTAGCGGAACCAGACTTGAGGTTCAGCTCCTTCTTGATAAGGTGAGCCGCCGGCGGGGTCTTGGTGATGAAGGAGAAGGACTTGTCCTCGTAGACAGAGATCTCAACGGGGATGATGTCACCCTTCTTGTCCTGCGTCTCGGCGTTAAAGGCCTGGCAGAACTGCATGATGTTCACGCCAGCAGCGCCCAGGGCGGGGCCGACGGGAGGAGCAGGGTTTGCTGCACCAGCAGGAATCTGGAGCTTAATGACGTTGGCAACCTTCTTCTCAGCCATGGTCATTCCTTTCGAATCACGAGTGTGAAGTACTTGCTATATCGTAAGCACGCACGTGTTAGAAGCACTCCTGAGATGAGCAGTCACAGAAGAAGCACGCTCGCGCGAACGGACGAAAACTTAAGCGATGACAGCGACCTGGTTAAAGTCGAGCTCGACCGGCGTCTCGCGGCCAAAGATCATCAGCGTGACCTTGAGCTTGCCAGCCTCGGTGTTAACCTCGGAGACCTTGCCATCAAAGTCGGTAAGCGGGCCATCGGTGACGCGGACGGACGTACCGACCTCAATATCAACCGAGGTGCGCTTGGGCGAATCGCCCTTACCGGGACGACGAGTCATCTTGTTGTACTCGTCGCGGGAAAGCGGAGCGGGCTTGCCGTTGCCGCCTAGGAAACCGGTGACGCCGGGCGTGTTACGAACGCACGTCCAAGCATCGTCATCCATCTCCATGCGGACCAGGACATAACCCGGGAAGATCTTGGAATCCTTGGTCTCGCGCTTGCCACCCTCTTTAATCTCGGTGACGCGCTCCATAGGAATCTCGATATCAAAGATACGGTCCTGCATGCCCATAGTCTCGATGCGATGCTCGAGATCGGACTTAACGCGGTTCTCGTATCCAGAGTAAGTGTGAACGACGTACCAACGCTTAGACATGGTTTAGCCCCTCAATCCAGAGAACAGAGCAAGAGCCTCGCCAAAGCCAGCATCGAGCAGAGCGATGACGACGCCGACGACGATCAGAGAAGCGCAAACGACGACCGAGTAGTTCACGAGCTCCTTCTTATCGGGCCACGTGACACGCTTCATCTCGGACTTGACCGAAGCGAAATACTTCTTGGTGCGGGCGAAGAAACCAGGCTTCTCGTTCTTCTTGGACTTCGCAGCCTTCTCGTTCTTCTTGGCAACGGCCTTCTTGGCCTCAACCTTGGAGTTGGCGGCAGCGTTGTTGGCAGTCGCCTGCTGCTGAGCCTTCTTCTTGTTCTTCTTGTTGGCCATTTGGGTTACCTCCGCGCAATGCGCTTATACATGAGTAAACCGTAAGCCCCCAATTGGGAGCTTACGGAATAATGACTGGCACGCCAGGAAGGACTCGAACCCTCAACACTCGGTTTTGGAGACCGATGCTCTACCAATTGAACTACTGGCGTATGTGACTAGAGACTAGCGAGTCTCTTTGTGCAGCGTGTGGTGACGGCACCAGGGGCAATACTTCTTGATCTCCATACGATCAGGCATGGTCGACTTGTTCTTGGTGGTCGTATAGTTGCGGCGCTTGCACTCAGTGCACGCAAGAGTAACTAGAGTACGCATGTATCCTGAACCTTTCATTTCCGCCCCGTACGGGCACGAGTTGTTACTTTATCAGCTCCACGTAAGTGCTGTCAATGAAAACCTCGAGTCAATTGGTTCTCGGTGGATCCATTCATATTTGGAACACATCAATGAAGCCATCGAGATCTAATCGACGGTGCATCCAGGACCATTGTCGATCCTCTCGACACCAGCAACGGCTCAATATCCATTGCAGAAAAGAACCCGGCACCCATATAAGTGCCGGGTTCTCTAAGTCAGCTATATCAAAGAGCTAATTTACTCAATGATCGTGGAGACGATGCCCGAACCGACGGTGTGGCCACCCTCGCGGATAGCGAAGCGCAGGCCCTCCTCCATGGCGATCGGGTGGATGAGGTCGCCCTCGATGGTGATGTGGTCACCAGGCATAGCCATCTCGGTGCCCTCGGGGAGCTTGACCGTACCGGTAACGTCGGTGGTACGGAAGTAGAACTGAGGACGATAACCATCGAAGAACGGGGTGTGACGGCCGCCCTCCTCCTTGGTCAGAACGTAGATCTCACCGGTGAACTTGGTGTGCGGGGTAACCGAACCGGGCTTGCAGAGAACCTGGCCGCGCTCGATGTCCTCGCGCTTGATGCCGCGGAGCAGCAGACCGACGTTGTCGCCAGCCTCGCAGAAGTCCATGGACTTACGGAACATCTCTATACCGGTAACGACGGTGTTCTGGGTATCCTTGATGCCGACGATCTCGACGGGCTCGTTGAGCTTGAGCTCACCGCGCTCGACACGGCCGGTAGCAACGGTACCACGGCCGGAGATGGTCATAACGTCCTCAACGGCCATCAGGAAGGGGAGGTCGTTGTTACGAGCAGGCGTCGGGATGTACTCGTCGACGGCCTTCATGAGCTCGCGGATAGCGTCCATCCACTTGGCGTCGCCCTCGAGAGCGCCCAGAGCGGAACCACGGATGACGGGAATGTCGTCGCCGGGGAAATCGTACTCGGAGAGGAGCTCACGGGTCTCCATCTCGACGAGGTCGATGAGCTCGTCATCGTCGACCATGTCGCACTTGTTCAGGAAGACGACGATGTAGGGAACGCCGACCTGACGGGCGAGCAGGATGTGCTCGCGGGTCTGAGCCATGGGGCCGTCGGTAGCGGCGATGACCAGGATAGCGCCGTCCATCTGAGCAGCACCGGAGATCATGTTCTTGACGTAGTCAGCGTGGCCCGGGCAGTCAACGTGAGCGTAGTGACGGGCAGCAGTCTCGTACTCGACGTGGGAGACGGAGATCGTAATGCCGCGCTCGCGCTCCTCGGGAGCCTTGTCGATGTTCTCGAACGCAGTGAAGTCAGCCTTGCAGCCCTCGGTCTCGGAGAGAACCTTGGTGATGGCAGCGGTCAGCGTGGTCTTGCCGTGGTCGACGTGACCAATGGTGCCGATGTTAACATGCGGCTTAGTGCGCTCAAACTTCTCTTTGGCCATAAAGCCCTCCTCTAAACAGGTCGTCCCCGGACGGGACTTTGCCTTTATACCATAGTGGCCTCTCAACATACTATTGAGAAGCCACCGTGTTACCTATGGTAGCGGTGACTGGATTCGAACCAGTGACGCCACGGGTATGAACCGTGTGCTCTAACCAACTGAGCTACACCGCCGGATGGAGCCTGCAACCAGACTTGAACTGGTGACCTCTTCGTTACCAACGAAGTGCTCTACCGACTGAGCTATACAGGCACTTGACGGGTGGGAGCTATAGGATTCGAACCTATGTAGGCAGAGCCAACGGGTTTACAGCCCGTCCCCATTAACCACTCGGGCAAACTCCCAATCGTTCAAGTATCCGCAGGTCCTTTGGTCTTTTGGACCGCCGCCCCCGCGAACGAAGAAGATAATACGATGCCACCTTGGGAGCTGTCAACGAAAACCTCTAGATACACGGCTCCGGGCGTATCCATATACCTTTGACCTGCGGTTTTGCTGAGTTTGGATATGAAGGACGGTGAATTTGCATATAGCGGTGACATTTCCCGAGGGAACACTTTGGCGTAGTGGAGTGAGCCTACAGAATATTACTTCGATAACGACTCATTTGCACCTATATATAGGTCGTGATCGGGCTTCCCAGACAGAAGATTGCTCTTCCCAGCAAAATCGAGCGTGGATATTCTCTCACTTTGCCGTGCCATCAAGTCCAAAGTGGCAGATTATCCACGTTCATTCTCCAGGCGAGAGAACTGTAAAGCCGCAACTACTCGGGCCAGGCCAAAGTAGACCCATAGAGCGGCTCCCCCTTGGTGCAGGGGTAGCGACTCAAGTAACACGACGATAGCAAGTCGAAAAAATAAGTCATGGCGTATTTCGAATAAACGCCGAGTCGGTCAATTCCGTTTCCCGCATTACCAAGACGATATACACGGTCAAAAGACCTCGATTTGTCATCGTTGCTAAACGCAGTAATTAGAATCTTCCTGCCCGAACGGCAATCAAGATACTCACGCGCCTGGGACGCAAATAGCCCGGAGACCGATACGAGAATTATCAATGACTGCGAAGCGTCTCCCATGTTTTTCAATTCCGCGACGTTAGCCCCAGCAACTATGCGAACTATCTTGCCCGCATAAAACATTTCCTGCTGAAATCGTACGAGATTGGCGCTCACATTATTGGTGCACCAGATTTCAACGTTTTTATGGCCATCAATTTCGTCGGCAAGGTGCTTAATAGCGATATCGGACACGCCGCTTTCAACCTCAGCGAACATCTCGATCATGCGAACGTCGAGCTCTGCCCTGTACTCCTCGTAGCCAAATTCCTCCTCTCGATGGCTTAAGTCGCTTGGAAAGACTGATTGAGTAAATGATTCTTTCAAATCGCTAAGAGACTGGTAGCCCAATCGATTGCAGAAACGACGAACAGCGGAACGGGTCACGAATGCATCGCGGGTTATTGTGGCAACATTGATTTCGCTCGAACGCCTAATGTGAGCGATGAGATATCGAGCGATGGCGGCATCGTTTGACCCAAACTCGCTGTTGATGATGGAGCTAATGCGATTGAGCACATCGAAGTCATTGATATTCACGTGATCCCTCTTTCCGCTCTCCTCGAAATCATAGTTCATTTATTGAATCAAACAGCTTTGGTCGTTCTCCTATGATTCAAATCAGTTGACGTCATCTTAATCGTAATTCCGCCACACGTATCCACCGTGTTGAATGATGGAAAGGGGATTCATGGGCAACGTGAACAACATCCCGTTTCTCTGGGGTTCCGCCACGGCGTCTTATCAGTGCGAGGGTGCCTGGAACGAAGACGGCAAAGGCCTTGGCGAGTGGGATTTCTTTAACCACACAAGCAATAAGAACATCAACCATGTTGACGGTGATGTATCTTGCGACTTCTACCATCGCTATGAAGAAGATATCCGCATGATGAAAGAAGGCGGACAAAACACCTATCGCTTCTCTCTTTCATGGAGTCGAATCATCCCCACGGGTATCGGTGAAGTGAATGAAAAGGGTATCGATTTTTATAATCGGGTCATTGATTGCTGCCTCGAAAATGGCATAGAGCCCAACGTTACGCTGTTCCATTACGATCTGCCATTCACGCTTGCTTGCAAAGGCGGATGGCTGAACAACGATATGGCAGAGTGGTTCTGCAAATACGCCAAGATTTGCTTTGAGCGCTTTGGAGACCGCGTCAAAATCTGGGCTACCGTTAACGAGCCGCATTTCTACAGCTACTGCGTAAACATGTTGGGCAACTATCCCCCCAATCGATCGCTCGACGTTCAGTCGTACATGCAGTTTCAGTACAACCTGATGCGCGCAAGCGCACTCGCAGTCCGAGCATATCGTCAAATGGGCTACGACGGCATCATCGGCGCCGTCCACGATGGCGGCGTTGTCGAACTCGACCCGGCAACCGAGCACCCCGATGACGTATTTCGATACGCAGACTTTTTCGCCAATCGCATGATTCTGGCACCAGCACTTCAGGGTCAACTGCCGCCAGAAATGGACGAAATCCTTGAAAAACTTGGCGTCTCGCTCTATCGATCCCCAAATGACGTAGAAGAATTCAGAGACGGTAAAGTCGATTTTATTGGACTCAACGTGTATTGCCGAGAGTATGTAACCGACTGGCACGGTGGAGAGCTTGCCGTTTCGGCGAACAATAAGGGCGGTTCGAGCAAAAAGGTCGAAGGAAAATGCATTGCGCCCTTGTTTGAAAGCGCCCGCGACAGCAATGTTCCCCGCAATAAATGGGGCCGCGAAATACTCCCAAGTTGCATGTATTCAACCATCATGGATGTCCACGAGCGCTATGACGCGCCCCGCATCTTTATTACGGAAAACGGACATGGCGCCTATGAGCAACCAGACGCAGACGGAATAATCCACGATGATGACCGCATCGAGCTTCTGGGCCAGTTCATCGAGCACATGATGAGGGCTAAGCGCGACGGCGCGCGCGTTGAGGGCTACTACCTCTGGTCGACGATGGATCTGTATAGCTGGATCAACGGCTACGAAAAACGATACGGACTTGTCCATATCGACTTCGAGAACAATCTGGAGCGCACCCCCAAAAAGAGCTGGTATTGGTACCGAGACCTTATCTCGAAGTATCAGGAGCAGGAAGGTTAGGAGAAAGAGATGAAATATCAGGCAATGTCCGAAACAGTCCTAAAGGCTGTTGGCGGCAAAGAGAACATTACATCGGTAACTCATTGTGCGACGCGCCTTCGCATCGACGCACGAGACACCTCGATCATCGATCTCCAGCTCGCCAAATCGGCTGACCAGGCGCTCGGGGCAGTAGTCAGCGGTGGCCAGCTTCAGGTGATCATCGGCCCCAACGTCACCGAGGCCTACAACGACTTCCTCGACTTCGCGGGAATCGAAGTCGGCGGTGGCACGGTTGCCGACGATGCCCAAACCGCCAAAGACCTTGCAGAAGGCATTAAAAGCGGTAACACCGCCATGGGCTTGATTGAGAAATTCGGGAACGTCTCTGCACAGGTATTCATGCCCATCGTCCCGGCGCTCATCGTTGGCGGACTCATTCTTTCGATCAAGAATCTCCTGGTCAATTATTGTGGATTGAGCACCGATAGCGGAACCGCCCAGGTTCTGCTGGCGATCTTCAGCGCCTCATTTAGCTTCCTGCCCGTTTACCTCGGCTATCAGCTCGCCGCCGTCATGAAGATGCAGCCTATCATGGGCGCACTGCTGGGCGCAATCATGATTAGCTCGTCTATTAGCGGTGCTGAGGGTCTCGACTTTCTTGGCATCCCCATCCCGACGAATGACTACTCGAGCACGGTGGTGCCAATCGTACTGGGCGTTGTGTTCATGTACTTTGTTGATCGCGGTCTTCAGAAAATCATCCCCGACATTACCAAACTGTTCTTGAAGCCGCTGCTCACCATGTTCATCGTCGTGCCTGTTGAGCTGATTATCCTCGGCCCCGCCGGCAGCATGATGGGCTACGCCCTGAGTGATGCCGCCACGTGGCTCATGGATAACGTGGCATTTATCGCTACTCCAATCCTTGCAGCCCTTAACCCCTATTTTGTCATGCTCGGTCTTGATAAGGCCTACATCGCGATCGAAGTTACGAGCTTGGCGCAGCTCGGCTGGGCGCCCATCATCTTTGGCTTCATCTCAAACCTCTGCATTGGCGGCACGAGTCTCGCCTTGGCAACTGCAATGGAAGGCAACAAGGAGAAGAGAGGTATGGTCACCACGGTTGCCGTCACCGCACTCTGTGGCGTAACCGAGCCCGCGTTTTACGGCTGCCTCATCGAGCGTCCCCGCCTGCTTGTCGGCACGGCAATCGGCGCCCTCTGCGCGGGACTCCCTGCAGGTATCTTCGTCCTGAAGGAGTATGTTGCGGGAGCATGCCCCGGTCTTCTTTCTGCGCTGATCTTTATCGCTCCCGATGGATCCATGGGCAACTTCGTACTGGCGTGCGTTGTCGCCGTCATCGCCATCGTCGTCTCGTTCATCGCTGCACGCGTGATCATCAAGAAGAATCCCAACTATATTGAGTAGATGCCCGCTGCTTGCATTGGGGACATCCTCGGCAGACCATTAGCAAGAACCCAAGAAGTCCCTTAGGAGCTCGATTAATCCATTCGGATTCCTCAGGCACAAACGACCCCGATTCCACAATGAAATCGGGGTCGTTGTTTCTAAAGCCTTCGATAGACAATCGGTGTTTACCTTAGCTCCCTATCCAAGTTAATTATCCACGCTCGTTCTCCGGTCGGAAGATTTTCTTCTCTCGCGTGTCCAGAAATCCACGCTCGAGCAGTACATCCAGGTCCGCACCCGCCCTTGTCTCGATCTGTAACAGCAAGAGGCCTATTCCGCTTCTACATGTTACAGATCAAGATATTCCTAAAACACCCTAAGTTTCATCTCAATCTGTAACAGTTAGATGCCAAATATCGGTCTTGGTGTTACAGATTTAGACAAACTGGAGGACGAGACAAACCAAAAACGGGATGGGCGCTAACCCGATGGCGCACCACCCAAATAGAAACGGGCCCTGTCCCACAAGGGAACAGAGCCCGAAACTCTCATGGAGCCAGTGACAGGAATCGAACCTGCAACCCACTGATTACAAATCAGTTGCGCTACCGTTGCGCCACACTGGCACACTTGGCGCTTTCGCGCGAAGCCAGTTAAGAATAAAGGAATTGCGGACGAGGCGCAACAGGCCACACGGCGTTATACAAATATGCAAAATCCAGCAACAACAGGTACCAGGCCCGTTCATTTCTGTCGGTTCGCCCCCAATCTCAAAACCATTCGTCAAAACGAATAGTTTTAATTACAATTGCTTTATATAAAACTATTCGTTCTAACGAAGGGTTTCGCGATGCTTACTACCAAGGAAGCAGCCGAACTGCTCGGCATCACTCCGCGCAGGGTGCAGGAGCTCATAAAAAACGGAGCACTTGAGGCCCGCAAGGCTTCTGGTGTATGGCTCATCGACAAAGACAGCGTCGATACGCGACTCCGCTCCGTGACCAAAACGGGAGGACGTCCCCGCCGCGGCCACGGTAAGAGCGAGATCGCGTTCACCCTCATGAACCGCACGCACGAAGTCGCTCAGCTGGTCTACAACACATCGCGAAAAGACTTTACCCACATCGGCGCCGACATCGATTACGCCCACGCCCCTATTGGGGTATTTGGCCCCAATAGCTCCGTATCGCTCGACTCCTTCCGCATCTGGTGGCGCGGTCGCGGTATCCCGCTCGCACGCATTGGGCTAGCCTCCCTGCTTGCAGAAGCCGCAGTCGATGTTCCCGATGAACTCGTACAGCGAAATCTTGGCCTCTCCTTATCCGACCAGTATTGGATTAGACCCCAAGATTCCGGTCTCGTCTGGGAGGATATTAACTTCTTCAATAACGCCTTTGATGACGTCTCGCTGTCCATTGCGCCCTTTGCCCCAGAGGGAAAAGCGGCTGCCGCAAAGCCCGATAACACCTCGGACGGCAATCTTCAAAAGTACTGGACGTGCGAGGGCGGGCGTCGAATTCTGCATAAGGCAGGAGCGCACCTGAACCAGGAACCTTATAACGAGCTGGTGGCGACCGCGCTCCACCGTCGCATCCTAAACGCCTGCGATTATGTACCTTACTCGCTCGAGGGCACGGGTGTTAGCGCCGGGCGATTTTAGCCGCTAATAGTCAAACGATTTTGACCAATCCCG
>CALGZY010000170.1 GCA_937934355.1 uncultured Collinsella sp.
TGACGACGCCGCGACGCTGGCGCTCAAGTACGGCCCGGTGTACGAGGAGCTGCGTAGCGAGCTGGACGGCAGCTACTTTGAGGACCTGCTGCGCGAGCTGGTGCTGGAAAACGACCACATGGCACTGGTCGAGCTGGTGCCGGTGGACGCCGCCGAGGGTTCGGAGAACGCCGAGGCCGCCGAGCTGGCAGCCAAGCGCGATGCCATGACCGATGCCGAGCTGGCCGACGTGGTCGAGCGCACGGCTGCGCTGCGTGCCGCACAGGAGGCGGAAGACACACCCGAGGCCAAGGCCACGCTGCCGCGCCTGCGCGTGTCCGACATTGGCGAGGCGCGCCCCGAGCCGCCGCTGGTCGTGGACACGACCGCGCCCATCCCCTGCCTGCGCCACGGCATCCCCACCAACCGTCTGGCCTACGCCATGCAGTATTTCGACCTGAGCTGCGTCGCGTTTGAAGACCTGCCCTACGTGACGCTGCTCTGCCGCCTGTTCAAACAGCTGCCCACGAGCGAGCACTCGGCCGAGGAACTCGACAACTTGCTTGCCGGCAAGCTCGGCTTTTTGAGCCTTACGACCGAAGTCATGACGCAGCCCGAAATGGACGGCGTGCGCCCCTACCTGCTGGTGAGCGCCGGCGCCCTGTCCGAGAAGATCGATGCGCTGGCGAGCCTGCCGCGCGAGGTATGGTCGAGCACGCTTTTGGCAGATGCCGACGCCGACCGCGTGCGCGACGTGCTCACGCAGATTCGCATTGGGCTTGAGCAGGGCTTTATCAACAACGGCCACTCGGCGGCGCTCGGTCGCGCGATGAGCTACAGCTCGCCTTCGGCCGTGGTGCGCGAGCAGCTTTCGGGCGTGGATTTCTACCTGTTCCTGCGCGATCTGCTCGAGCACTTTGACGAGCGCGTGGACGGGCTGCGTACCAAGCTTGCCGAGCTGGCGGAGCGCATCTTTGTGGCCGATGGCTGCATGGCGAGCTTTACCGGCAGCAACGAGGACTTTGACGCATACTGGGATGCCGCGGGCGACCTGGGGCTGGGTGCGGGCGATGGTGCCGATGCCGGCCGCGACGCTCTCGTGGTGCCGACGCCGCGCGACCGCCACGAGGCTTTCGTCATCCCCAGCGATATCTGCTTTGCGGCAAGCGCGTCCGACCCGCGTCGCCTGGGCATCGACGTGACGGGCGCCTGGGCGGTTGCCGCCAACGCGCTCTCCTACGACTACCTGTGGAACGAGATTCGCGTGAAGGGCGGTGCGTACGGCTGCGGATTCCGCGCAGCCGGCGAGCGCCAGACGGCGTTCTACACCTACCGCGACCCAGCAATCGACCCCTCGATTGAGCGTGTGGCGCGCGCAGGCGAATGGCTCGGCAGCTTTGAGCCCGACGAGGCCGCCTTCGAGGGCTTTATCGTAAGCTGCGTGAGCGGCATGGACGCGCCGGTGAAGCCGTACGCGCTCACCAAGCGCCGCAACACGACCTACCTGGCCGGGCTCGATCCGCACGCACGCGAGGAGCGCCGCGCCCAGACGCTCGCCGCCACGCCCGGTGAGCTGCGCTCGCTCGGTGCCGACGTGACGCGCATCGCAGCCGTCTCACCCACCTGCGTCTTTGGTGGCCGAGACGTCATCGCCAAGAGCAACGCCGGCTTTAACGTCATCGACCTGCTGGGCTAACGCACAAAGGTAGATTTTTGGGACATGCCCGGAAATCTACCTTTTTCTGCGGCTTGGGCGAGGCGGCGCAGCCCACCGCGGCGGTTTGTCTCGATCTGTAACATCTAGACGGCAATATCGGCTCCAGATGCTACAGATCGAGACGTTCCCGAACGGCACCAGCTCTTTGTCTCAATCTGTAACATCTAAGTCCAATTTTGCCGAGTTACTGTTACAGATCGAGACAAACCGCCGCAGACACCCGCCCCACCAGCAAAAACCACCACGAATGGGCAGGTGCCTTTGTGTTGGTTCGAACACTTGTTCTATACGTACACATGTTCTATAGTAGGGGTGCTTGCATCGGACTTAAATTGCAACTAGAATATAGTTGCAGAATGTGAGGCGGGATGACGCGGACCGATAAACTCATCGCCCAACTGCTTAGCTGCCCCTCGACGTATCGGTATACCGATTTTTTAAAAGTCATGGCTTCATATGGCTTTGAAATGGACAACAAAGGCAAGACATCCGGATCGCGCGTTCGCCTCTACAGGCCATCAGATGGCAGGATGTTCGTAATGCACGCGCCACATCCATCTGACGAATTGACAGCGGGGACCATTCGAAACATCGTTCGATTTCTGCAAGATGTCGGAGGTAGTCATGAGTAACGTTTTGGCATACAAGGGTTATTTCGCCCCAGTCGAGTTCGATGCCGAGCAGCATGTGCTAACCGGCATGGTTGCCGGCATTAGGGATGCAATTGTGTTTGAAGGCTCTACGGTTAAAGAAGTGGAACAATGCTTCCACGACGCCGTCGACGATTACCTTGAGTTTTGCGCCGAGAAGGGCAAGGAACCCGAGCGGGCTTTTAAGGGCTCGTTCAACGTAAGAACGGGCTCTGAGCTCCACAAGCAAGCGGCGCTGGCAGCGGCAAAGAAGGGTGAGTCACTCAATAAGTTTGTGACTGAAGCGATTGCTGCGGCGCTGTGAAGCCAACGTCGAGTCGAAGCCGCCACACAGGGCGCCTTTGTGGCGGCTTCGACGTTTGCCCAGATAAAACCTGCCAAAATA
>CALGZY010000171.1 GCA_937934355.1 uncultured Collinsella sp.
GCCCGACGTGCGGCGGGCGATGGCGGTGCCGTGCGCCTGGGCGTGTCGATGATGTGCCCGGGGCGCCAAACGCTGTCGATGTGGCCGGGTGTGCACGAGCTGGAGCCGTCGCTGCGCTTTGAGATTGTGCCGGTAAGTGACCTTTATGATGAGCGCGAGACTGTCATGCGAAGCCTAGGTCGCGAGGTCGATGTGGTGCAGTCGAGCTTTTCGACCCCACGCTGGGGCGACGCATGCCAAAGGCTCCGCATCGTCAACGTGCCGTTTTATATCGACGTGCCGCGCACGAGCCCGCTTGCGCGCAAGACGCGTATCACGGTTGCTGACCTGGAGGGCATGCGCCTGCGCGTGCTCCGTCACGGCAACGACGCTATGGACAGTCTGCGTATCGATCTGTTGGCCGACGGCGGCGTAGACGTGATCGACGTGGATAGCTTCGACTTTGCGCTCTTTAACGAAGCCGAGGAAAAGGGCGACGCGGTGCTCACCTGCGGCGCATGGTCGGGGGTACACCCGGCCTTTGTGGGCGTGCCGTTCCTGTGCGGGCGAGAGGTGCCGGTCTTTCTGCACTACCCGCTCGAGCCCGCCCTCCAAGTCCAAAAATTCGTCAACGCCATGGCCCAACTCCTCAAGTAGCCAAAAGAGTCCCGTCCCAAATTAGCTACCCTTTGCTACGGGTTTAGCGGTCCTCGCGTTGCGGGTCGGCTGTCTCGGCTGCCTTTACGCGGTTCTTATCGACGTACATGTTCTTGTCGGCCTGGGAAAAGAGCTCGCGCATCGTAGGCGGTTCATCAAAATCACTGGAAAGCGCATAGCCCACCGCATAGCTGATAGGCATGTCGGGGTGAGCCTCGGAATACTCGTTCACGTTCGTACGAACCCGAGCGAGACAGGACTCCACGGCAGCCCGATCGGCATCCCACAGCACCGCGATAAACTCATCGCCGCCGTCGCGGCCCACAAAGCACGTCTCGGACGCCACACTTCCCAGTTGCCGGGCAAAAGAACGGATGTATTCGTCGCCCTTCTCGTGGCCGAAGCTGTTATTGACCGTATGTAGATTGTTAAGGTCGAAGACGCACACCGCAACGGGCGCCTCCGCGGAGACAGGCTGCTCCTGCCCCAAGACCTCCTCGCACTTGTTCTTGTTGGGCAGTCCCGTGGCTTCGTCGAGATAGACTTTGCTCTGCAGCTCGCGATTGAGCGCGGCAGTTCGCACCGCGCGAACAAGTTCGACCGCAAAGGTCGCCACCAAGCCCACGATGTCGATGATCACCAAGCCCTCGAGATAGTTGAGCGCCGACGCCTTCTCCTGAGAGTAGTCCTCTGCGAGTCGCGTAGCATCGTCGCAAATGCCAAAGAACTCCTCGCTCATGGAGATGATGTCGGTGTTCTCGTAGCCGACTTCGCGCACGCGGACGATCTCGGCGCAAAGCTCATCAAAATAGTTTGCAAGCTCGGTCATCTTTGCCTGATACTCATCGTCGTCGAGACGGACGAGGTTGAGGTCGTCACTTCCGTAACGCAAACCGTTGATGTATGAATCCACGGCTTTGAGCAGGTCATCTTGAGGCTGGCCCGCGTCCTCGAGCTTAACGATTCGCTGCGTGGTACCGCGCACCAGACCGGCATAGTTGACCACGCGTGCCGTGCCCTGGATATCGGAGACGAGCAGCATAACATTGATGAAGAAGAAGATGAGAACTGCCGTGAGCACCATCATGAGCAGGCGCACCGCCTGGCTGGCCTTCTTGGCGACAGAAGTGTTCACAAGTTCACTTCCCTAAATGACAAAAGAACAGGTAGCACGCAGTGTGTTGAAATTCATGGGTGGTTAACTCTACCATATGGGCCAGCAGCCTTAAACTGCAGCAGACGCTCGTCCAAATTGGCGTGACGCTTGCCTTGTTGTTCTTGACCTGGCCGCGCTATCGGACATGCTTCTGGTCTTGGATCACCATGGGAAAGTTCATCCCGTTTTGTGCGTCTAGAGTGGGATGCGGCTTCCCAAAGGTGCCGTTAGGGGAAATCACATCCCGGTTTACTCCCTTGAAATGGGATGCCGTTTCCCGGAGGGGGTCCAGCGGGAAACGGCATCCCATTTTGGGCCCGAAAAGTGGGATACGGTTTCCGACCGGCATGAAAAAAGCCTCCGCAGCTCGTGTGGCTGCGGAGGCTTTATTCGTTGCGGCGCATTGTGTTTGGGTCGCTGAGATGAGTCGATTTGCCCCGAAAGAGGAGGGCATTGACCTTAGGGTCATGCCCGACGAATGAGCGGCAAATCGGCCGTCTCGGCGGGCCGAACTACTCCAGCTCAAACGCTCCGGTGTAGAGCTGGTAGTAATACCCGCGCTTGGCGATCAGCTCGTCGTGGTTACCGCGCTCGATAATGCGGCCGTGGTCCAGGCAGATGATCGCGTCGGAGTTGCGCACGGTGGACAGGCGGTGCGCGATGACAAACGTCGTGCGGC
>CALGZY010000172.1 GCA_937934355.1 uncultured Collinsella sp.
CGATATGGCACCGTGGGGACACATGTATGTCAATCCTGGTCTAACAGAGCCTTTTTTATTGCCGTAACATGCTCGAGTCGAACTCGCTAGCCGGGATAACGCGGTAGCCGTGGCGCAGGAGCAGGTCAACGAAGACACCGTTACCTGTTGTGAGCGTGCCGCTGAAGGATCCGTCGTAGATATGGCCCGCGCCGCACGAGGGACTACGGTCCTGCAGAATGCACGCGGCGATCTCTTCCGGCCCACCCGCCTGCTCGCACATGTCGAGCGCACGTTGGGCGCCTAGGCGAAATTCGCGATCGACCGAGATGCCCTCGCAGGTACGAACCTCTCCGTTCACAATCTCGGACGGCTTGCGCGGCGTGGGCAGGCCACCAAAGACCTCGGGGCACACCAACAAGACCTCAGTCCCCGTGCGTTCGCAGGCCTCGACCAACTCGCGATGATAGTTGTCGAGCCCGTTATACTTGCAGCTCTCGCCCATCAAGCAGGCGCTCACCACGATCTTCATTTCCATCCCTCTCAAGCAAAACGCCCCATTTGAGAAAGCTGCTCAAATGGGGCGTCGGCGTTTACTGGCTCGCCCGCGGCTTTACTGTTGCTTGGGCATCAGCGGATTCTCGCGCGTGAGGAGGTTCATGAACTCCTCACCCGTGATGGTCTCCTTCTTGTACAGATAACGAGCCAGCTCATGGAGCTTGAACTTGTTTTCCTTGAGGATCTGCAGGGCGCGATCATGCGCGTCCTCGATCAGCTTAGCGACAATCGCGTCCACACGCTCGGCCGTACCGGGGGCGCAGGTGAGCGACGTGTCCTGATTGAGATACGCGTTCTGCACGGTACCGAGCGCCATCATGCCAAACTCATCGGACATACCAAAGCGCGTCACCATATTACGGGCGAGCTTAGTAGCCTGCTCGATGTCGTTGGCGGCGCCGGTCGTCATCTCTCCAAAGATGAGCTCCTCGGCTGCGCGGCCACCGCAATAGACAGCGAGCTTGTCCAAGACCTCCTGGCGCGTCGTCAGGAAGCGCTCGTCCTCCTCGACCTGCATGGTATAACCAAGAGCACCGCTCGTGCGCGGCACGATGGTGATCTTCGTGACCGGCGCAGAGCCCTTCTGGCGAGCGGCAACGATGGCATGGCCGATCTCGTGATAAGAAACGACCTGCTTCTCGTGGTCGGACAGCACCGTGGACTTACGCTGTTGGCCGGCAATGACGACCTCCACCGACTCCTCGAAGTCGTCCTGGGTTGCACGCTTGCGACCCTCGCGAACGGCGCGCAGGGCGCCCTCGTTGATGATATTGGCCAGGTCGGCGCCCGAGGCACCGGGCGTGGCGCGGGCAATCGCGGTCAGATCGATCGGCGGCTCGGTCTTCACACTCTTGGCGTGGAGCTCGAGGATGTTCTTACGGCCGGTCAGATCGGGCAACTCGACGGGGATGCGGCGGTCAAAACGACCGGGGCGCAGCAGCGCCGGATCGAGACTGTCGGGGCGGTTGGTTGCGGCAAGGACAACGATACCCTTGTGGTTATCGAAGCCATCCATCTCGGTCAGCAACTGGTTGAGCGTCTGCTCGCGCTCGTCGTTGCCGCTAAAGCCGCCGCCATCGCGCTTCTTACCGATGGTATCGATCTCATCGATAAAGACGATACACGGGGCCTTTTCCTTGGCCTGCTTAAACAGGTCACGAACCTTTGCAGCGCCGCGACCAACAAACATCTCAACGAACTCAGAGCCCGAAATGCTAAAGAACGGAACACCGGCCTCGCCGGCAACAGCCTTGGCAAGCAGGGTCTTACCAGTACCCGGAGGGCCAACAAGGAGAGCACCGCGCGGCAGCTTGGCGCCGATCTCCTCGTAGCGCTGCGGCTTCTCCAGAAAGTCGACGACCTCCTTGAGAGACTCCTTGGCCTCTTCCTGGCCAGCAACATCCTTAAAGGTCACGCCAACGTCCTTGGAGGCGATCACGCGAGCGCCGGACTTGCCCAGTCCACCGCCGCCAAAACCACCGCCGCCAAAGTTCATCGACGGACCGTCATCACCCATGGCCTTCTTCATACGGCGATTGAGCCACCAACCGATGAGGAAGAAAATCGCCATGGGCAGAATGAGCGTGAGCAGGTAGTAGGTCATCAGACCCGAGTTCTTATCGGGAACGACTGACTCAAGCGAGGCACCAGATTCAAGCACGCGATCGGTAAAGCCCGCATCATTCGGTACACCGGTCGTCTTGTAGGCGATGTTCTCGTCCTCGCCCTTCTTGGTGTAATAAATCGTGTAATCGTCCGTGTTGTACTCGACCTTGTCGACACTCTTTTTATCGAGCGCTTTGACAAACGTCGAATAATCGGTCTTCGTAATCTGCTGCGTGTGACCGATGTTGGGGAACAGAACGGTCGAGAGCACGAGGTAGACGACGAAGGCGATGAGCACGTAGAGGATCATATTCCTTCTACGTTTGTTGTCATCCATCTCCATCTGCTTGAACTCCATCTACTGGGGTTGATAATGTTTTCTAGAATACCCAACCCGGACGGCGATAAACCGACGCCGGGCACGAAAGGACAGAGATGGCATCACTGGAAGTCGGCAAGGTTCAAATCTATACGGGCGACGGCAAGGGCAAGACGACGGCTGCGCTGGGGCTCGCGCTGCGCGCCACGGGCTATGGACTGAACGTACTCATGCTTCAGTTTGCCAAGAAGCTGCACTGCGCCGAACATGATGCGGCGCCGCGCCTGGGGCTGCGTATTGTGCAGGCCGATCGCGATACGCCCGAGGCTTGCGCCGCGCAGATCATGGAGCTTGCACGCGAGCAGATTAGCGAGGTTGACGTGCTCATTCTGGACGAACTCGGCGAAGCGATGCGTCGCGGCTTTGTGACACGCGAGGATATCGAAGCACTGATTGCGATAAAGCCCGCCACCACGGAGCTCGTACTCACCGGCCGTGGCTTGCTGCCCCTCGCCGACCTTGCCGACCTAGTAACCGAAATGCGCCCCGTCAAACACTACTTCGACGAAGGCCTCCTAGCCCGCCAAGGCATCGAATACTAGCCATTGGGGACGTTCTTAAACGACTAGTCATTGGGGACGTTCTTGAATGTCTAGTCGTTGGGGACACTCTTTCTTAGGGAAGAGCAAAATCAGGGCCCTAAATCTCACGCCAACCTGACGTGCCATTCGCAACCGTTGCGCGCCCAAGACCAACCGCCCTTACAATTTGATTAACCGTAAGGCCTGATTTCCGCATTTTACAAAGAATCGGCCTACGCTCGGCTGGAGTCATCGCCTTAATGTCGGAAAGAGAAACAGGCGAAGCAATCTCCTTCGCGATTTTGAGCACTTCATCGTCGAGAACACGAGGACGGGGCTCGGCATCATAAGGCGCGCTCTCTAGTCGCTCATCAAGATAATGCCGATATTCGAGCGATCCGCCCACGAGATCCAACACAATGCCAGGATCGCAAAACCCAAACCCATCATAACCATACGCATATGCTCGATAGCTGGACCAGCGATAATTATCAACAGCCGAAACACCCGCTTTAACGGGATTCATATGGATGTAATCAGCGAGCGCAATTGCCTGGATATCGTTCTCAACTGGAATGTTCTTAAACCGATCCTGAAACAAATGCCCGACACGATCGGTTTTATGATTAAAGTATTTGACGTACGAGGTAAGGATGCCGCTCATGCAAGATGAGATTCTTCCGTTAGGATCATCAACCATGAGATGAAAATGGTTCGACATGAGACACCACGCAGTAACGCCGATACCATTTCCAACAAGCTTATCCTCGAACAGCGTGAGCATCCGATAGCGATCTTCATCGTCTTCGAAGATGCAGATGCCGCCATTACCACGCGCGATAATGTGGTTATAGCCTGTTAACGAAACGACTCTACCCGTTCTTGGCATATCGCCCTCCCATCACAAACCCACCGGGCAACATCTGCTAGGCGCGGACGATCCAATTTGCTAAGCCCATGCTGACAGTTTACAAGGGCATACAAGACAACCTGGATGAAAACCAGAAAATCGTAGCGCAAAGAGTGTCCCCAACGACTAGTCATTCAAGAACGTCCCCAACGACTAGCCGTTTAAGAACGTCCCCAATGACTAGGCAGTGGCGCGGCCGAGCCAGTTGCCGCTGTGATGGTAGACGGTGAACATCATGGCGGTGATTACCCAGGTTACGGGGTAGACCAGCAGCAGGTGCTCAAGCGACGGATCGAACGGCATA
>CALGZY010000173.1 GCA_937934355.1 uncultured Collinsella sp.
ATCGGGTAGAGAGCGGGTTTGCACCTCGCTCCCTCCCACACCACCGGACGTGCCGTTCGGCATCCGGCGGTTTCTAAAGTTAGGTTGTGGATTCAGTGGTCAGGCCTTTGACAAGAGACTGTAAAGCCCCATTCGTCGAAAGACGCTGTTGGGAAATGCTTTGCGCATGTGAGGGGCGTTGGCGTTCCACCATGGGCCGCGTCCATTGACGGACGATTTCCATGCTTGTTCGCTTGGCAGTCCTCTGCGTCTCAGCTCTCGTTCCCGAGTTTTGGGACGCTTCCATGCCCGCCAGACCAGTTTGCGCAGATGCCGGCGAATGTGAATGTCGATACGTTCGAAGACCTCTTTCCGATCGTCCAGCGCGTAATAGGTTCTCCATCCGCGCAGGATCATCGTCAAGGCCTTGATCGTTCCCAAGAGGGATCTTCCGCGGCCTCGACGCAGGATCGGCCTGAGCTTGTACATAAGTCGTGCAAAGCTCGCCTTAGCGACACGCGGCGCCCCTGACGTTCCCACGAACGTATATCCGAGAAATTTGGACTTCGAAGGACGAAAGAGGCCGCTCTTACTGCGATTCACCCGCAGTTTGAGCGTTCCCTCTATGAACTTAATCGTCTTTTCCAGTACACGTTCCCCGGCCTGCCGAGAGCTGACAAACAGGTTGCAGTCGTCAGCATATCTGCAGAAACTCAACCCTCGGCCCTCCAAGTGTTTGTCGAGCTCGTCGAGGACGATCAGCGACAGAATCGGGCTAAGGTTTGAGCCTTGCGGCGTACCTTCCTCTCGGGGCGAGACAAGACCGTTCTGCATGATGCCATTGCGTAAATAACGCCCAATTAGCTTCAGCAGGGCCTTGTCCTTGATCCGTTTAGCTAGGCGCGCCATTAAGCGGTCGTGGTTCACGGTGTCGAAGAACTTTTCCAAGTCCATCTCCACCACCCAGTTCTTTCCCTCCTTGATGTACCGAGAGGCCTGTTCGATCGCTTCGAGGGCGCTTCGGCCAGGGCGGAACCCGTAACTTGAGTTCGAGAAGTGGGGGTCATAAGCTTCGACAAGTATCTGAGCTATTGCCTGCTGTATCACGCGGTCCTGCACCGTCGGAATGCCGAGCATTCTCGTTCCTCCGTTCGGCTTGGGAATATCCACGCGACGCACCGGAGCCGGAATATAGCTTCCCGCCCTGATGTGTTCGGCAATGCTCCGCCAGTGTCTCCGATGGTGAGCTTCGTATTGGTCGACAGTCATGCCGTCAATGCCCGGAGCCCCCTTATTGGAAACCACCTGTTTGATGGCTCGCAGGATGTTTCTCCCTGAGAGCACCTGATCCAGTGTGATCACTGAATATTTCCTCCTTGCTTTCGTCCGCCTTTCATTCGCCGCTTTGGTCTCTGCCCATTTGCGCCTCCCTCAGAGTCGGGACTTCCGGTCCTTTCTCCTCGGCGGCGAGGTACTCACCTGAGATCCCTGCTGTTCGCCTTCGGCCACCGACTTACGCGAGAGTGAACGGCCTACTCACACACTTTAGATTCGATCCTTCGAGGTTCGGCCTCTACTACGACCTCGGCTGACTTCCCTGTCAACATCCCTCTGCCTTGCGGCATCGGTAGCCCTCGCGGGCATCGACAGGGATCTCCCCGGGTATCACACATGCGCTTCGCGCCCTACCTGTCGGATCTACACATCGCCTTTCCGTGTCGCTACGGGGTTAACTGAATTTTGACAGCTCTCCCAGACCTTGTGCCTCATATCCGATTCCTGTTTGTCAGGCTGGCGGTTTGCTATCGGCTTCCTTCATCGATTCGTTGCCTCCTCGACTCTGCCGAGTTGCTAGTCCTTCCCGCGACCGGGCGGACAGTGGACTTTCACCACACAATCACACGTGCGCTGCCGGGCGCGCTGAATCGGGTAGAGAGCGGGTTTGCACCTCGCTCCCTCCCACACCACCGGACGTGCCG
>CALGZY010000174.1 GCA_937934355.1 uncultured Collinsella sp.
TCGCCCCAACGCAGGTTCTCGGCAATCGTGCCGCTAAACAGCACGTTTTTCTGCAATACCATGGCCACTTGGTGGCGCAGAGCGTCCAAGTTGTAGTCGCGTACGTCTATGCCGCCCACGCGCACGGTGCCTTCGGTGGTGTCGTACAGACGGGCGATGAGGTTTACGAGCGTGGACTTGGCCGAGCCGGTGCCGCCGATGATGCCGATGGTCTCGCCGCTCTTAATGTGCAGGTCGATATTGTCGAGTGCCTGGCGTTTCGCATGCGCGGAATACTTAAAGCTCACGTGGTCAAAGTCGATGGAACCGTCGGCAACCTCGAGCACGGGCTCGGCGGGATCGGCGATCGTGGGCTCGGCGGCCAGCACCTCGGTAATGCGGTGTGCCGATTCGTCGGCCATGGTCACCATGACAAAGATCATCGACAGCTGCATCAGGCTCATAAGGATCTGGAAGCCATAGGTAAAGATCGAGGAGAGCTGGCCCACGTCGAACAGGGTGCCCTGGCTTGTGATGATGAGCTTGGAGCCCAGGTAGATGATGACGACGAACGCGCCGTTGACGCAGATGTTCATCATGGGGTTGTTAAAGGCAAGCAGCTTCTCGGCGCGGGTGAAGTCCATTTGGACGTCGCGCGCGGCGGTCGCGAACTTCTCCTTCTCAAAGTCTTCGCGCACATAGCTCTTAACTACGCGCATGCCGGTGACGTTTTCCTCGACGGACTCGTTAAGGGCGTCGTACTTGTGGAACACGCGCGAGAAGATGGGGCGCACCTTAAAGATGATAAAGAACAGCCCAAAGCCCAGCAGCGGAATGATGACCAGGTAGACCATGGCGACGCTGCCGCCCATGATAAATGCCATGGTAAAGGCGAAGATCAGTACCAGCGGCGCGCGCACGGCGATACGGATGATCATCATAAAGGCCTGCTGCACGTTGTTGATATCGGTGGTCAGGCGCGTGACGAGCGAGGAGCTCGAGAACTCATCGATGTTGGCAAAGCTGAACGTCTGGATCTTGTAGAACAGGTCGTGACGCAGGTTCTTAGCGAAGCCGCAGCTCGCATGGCTGCAGGTGACGCCGGCAGCGGCGCCAAAAGCAAGCGATGTCAGCGCGATGAGCACCAAAAAGCCCGCGGTGGGAAGCATCTCGGCTACGGTGGCGCCGTCTTTGATGGCATCGATCAGGTTGGCGGTGATAAATGGAATCAGCATCTCGCAGAGCACCTCGCCAAGCACGAGCAATGGCGTGGCAACGGTGACTTTCATATAGTCGCGGATGCTTCCCATGAGGGTTTTAATCATCCAGTTCCTCCCAGGTTACACGGATTTTCTCGAGCATTTCGGCGAGCTGCTCGCGCTCGTCGTGGGTGAGCGCGCTAAAGGCCTGCTCTCTAAAGCGGATGCGGGCCGCCTGCTCAACGCGGGCCTTTTCCCATCCCGCATCGGTCAGGCGGATGGTGAGCTGCCGACGGTCTTTGGGATTGCGACTGCGCTCGATAAGACCGCCCAGTTCGAGCTTGGACAGAATCTCGGAAAGGGACCCCGGCTTGAGGTCGAAGTGCATGCCGAGCTCCTGTTGGGACAGCTCGCCGGTCGGCTGCTTGGCGAGCAGGCAGACGATGGGCGCCTTGCCAGATATGCCGCCGCCGTGAAAATGCATGTAATGGCCGCAAAACCCCAGCCCATGGAGGATTCTCTTGGCGAGACGGTCCTCCTTGGACTGAGTCTCGGGCTCGTCTACCGGCTGCGAGGGGTCGTCGCCGGGTTTATGCGGATGGGCGTGTGGTTCAACACACATATCTAATCTTCGCTCCTTTCTTTAGTTAGGTAGATGAATTGTTTTGTGCCTAACTAATCTAGGAGCGTGAGAAATAAATGTCAAGGTACCAAACTAGTGGTTACGCGGTTTTACCAAACCGCGTAACGGCTCGACGCTGCAAACCCGCCAGAGCGGCA
>CALGZY010000175.1 GCA_937934355.1 uncultured Collinsella sp.
CGAGCTGGGTTCAGAACGTCGTGAGACAGTTCGGTCCCTATCCTCCGTGGGCGCAAGAGAATTGAGAGGATCTGTCCCTAGTACGAGAGGACCGGGATGGACGCACCTCTGGTGCCGCAGTTGTCGGCCAACGGCACAGCTGCCTAGCTACGTGCGGAACGGATAACCGCTGAAAGCATCTAAGCGGGAAGCCGGCCTCGAGATGAGTTCTCTCTTCGGTAAGGCCACTTGTAGACGACGAGTTTGATAGGCCGCAGCTGCAAGCCCTGCGAGGGGCTCAGGCGAGCGGTACTAATCGGCCGAGCTCTTCATCTCGATTCATCTTCTCGATCTGACTTGGATTGAACAAGGATTCGCTGAGCGCCATGCAACCCCCAGGGTCGCCCTGGAGATTGACAAAGCGATATGCTTCATGTCGGGCACGAACGCCCTGCATGAGCGGAACCATGGAGGGGAGGATCACCCGGTCCCATGCCGAACCCGGCAGTTAAGCTCCCCATCGCCGATAGTACTGCGGTGCAGTCCGTGGGAGGGTAGGCCGTTCCGCTCATGCAGGGCGTTTGCCTTTATCAGGGGCCTTCGGGCCCCTTTTCTTATTTCTTCTGCTTCAAGCAGTAGCTGTTTATCCTTGATTTGTTGTTTTAATGTCATAATGATTAGGCGTTATTAATCGTTTCGAATGGAATTGTTGATATGTCTGATTTTCCTAAGTTTTGCACCTCATGCGGTGCGTCGCTTGAGCCGGGGCAGAAATTCTGCACTTCATGCGGTGCGGCTGTATCTTCTGATGATGAAAAGCATCATTTAGGAACGGCGTCTTCGGGAGTTCCTTTAGGCTCTTCTTCCTATGAGCCAGGCAATACTTCGCCTATGCCGGTCGTGGACTCTTCCTACTCTTTTGATAATACTCAGGTCATTCCGTCAGTTGATGAAACTACAAGGCGGTATCGTCAACCTCATAATGCCCCTTCGGTTATGGCCGTTGACCAAAGCTCCAATTCCGCCAAAAGACCATTGGTTGTGATTATCGCTGTTTTGGCTATTGCGGTTTGTGCCTTGGTCGGTGTTTTGATTGGGGCATTTTCTTCGAATAGCATTCAAAGCGCAACTTCTGAATCTGCCTCATCTCAGCCTACTTCGTCTGAAGAAACGCATGCTGAATCGTCCTCTGGTGCTAATTCTGAGGCTGCAAAGAACGATTCATCATCTGATAAAGCAATTTACGATACCCTTTTGGGCTACTACACTCGTCTTTCGGCCTACGATGACAAAATTGCTTCATGCGCAAAAACGTTCAATGCCAACTATCTTTCAAAGGATATGAACAAGCGTTCTTCCAGCGCATCTGCCGCTTCTTCTTTGCAGGAGGATATCGAAAAGGATTATTCAGCGTTGAAGAACATCACGATTCCTTCGAACTCTCGTTATGCTTCATCGTATTCCGCTATGTTGACCTGCTATTATGACTGCACACAGAGAATTGGGGCTATTGTTGAGTCCTGGAACAATAGTCTTCAGTACAGTGATCCGACGGGTCATGAAGACGCAATATGCGAACCTTTGTCGCGTGATAAATCAGGAGACAACAATAAATACTACACGGAGTTCAAGCAGACCTATCCATCCGCTAAACCTGCATCTCCGACAGAATAATTACCTACTTTCTCTTTTAGAGCGTGTGTCTTGATTGTCGAATATTGTTAAGGAGTCTATAAATGTTTGGTGTCACTTCATCGCGTAGCGGTTCTGATATCTTTAGTCTTTTATCGCTTTCGGGAGGTATTTGGCTAAGCCTCACGCTTGTCGCCTTTATCGCTGCAATTGTTTGCACCGTCTTGCTTTACAGAAAGTACGTTTCTGAACCAGGGGCAAGCAAGGTGCCGGGTGCTAAACATGATTTTGGGCCGTTTTTGCGTTTTGAAAAGTTTTGGTCTGAAAAAATCCTTATCGTTCTTTTCATTTACAACATGTGCTTTATTGCTTTTGGCAGTGCGGCGGCGGCCATTTCGCTTCTTTCAACAATCGCATATAGCGCTGCTGGAGCATTCTTTGGGGTAATTCTTGTTGCAGTGTTTTTTGTCTTGGGCGAGGTATCAAATCGCTTGTTTTACGAGTTCTTCATGCTCATCGTGAAAATGTGGCGTAATACCCAGGACATTCGAGCTGCAGTTGCATCTTCCCCGCATTTTTCTGTATCGGATTCAAGGCTGATGCATCTCATGTAGATTCACGTGGTGCTGTGCCGCGCGACGAAGATGCTTCAAATGCTGTGCGTCTCGACCTTTCGCCAACTAGCCCCATTTCTCCTGTCGCGAGTGCTTCTTCGTCGCCTAAGGCTAGCAATGATTCTTCGTGGACATGCGCTTCGTGTGGCGCGAAGAACAAAGCGGGAGTCTTCTGCTCGCAATGTGGAAAACGCCGAAGCTAGTCTGTCTCCGATTCGAATTTAAAGCCAGAGCTTTGCTCTGGCTTTTTTGTTGCCGCGTTTCATGCGAAGGGCCCGGAATGTCCTTCTGTCGAGTCGCTTTTTTCTAAATAATAGACGACCTGCCTGGTAGTTCTTCGCTTTTCATAGGCTATTTAACGGCTGTTTCTTTCTTCTTTCGCATGTTGTTCGCATAGATATTAGATGCCGTTGAGAAGATCTTCTTCGCTGGAAGGGGATCTGATATGAAACGAAGTGCTTTAATCGCTGGCATGCTAAGCGGAGTTCTTTGTGCCGGTTGCGTGTTTGCGTATTCTGCCTATATTCGCGGAGAGGCCGATAGCGCTCGCGCGGAGGCAATGCAGCGCTACGGTGGCGAGCAAGTTGATGTTTTAGTTGCTACAAAGGACATCTACCCTGGGGAAACACTCGATGCCTCGAATGCGGAGCGCAAAACATGGCTGAGCGATCTCCTGCCCAGTGAGTGCATCTCATCGCTCGATGAGGTAAAGGGAATGCAGGCAACTTCGCTGATAATCTCAGGCGAGGCTGTTGCCCGTCAGCGCTTTGAGTCGGGTGGCTCTGGAATCGAGGTTCCTCAAGGCTGTGTTGCCCTTGCTGTTCCAGCGCAGGATGTGCAGGCTGTTGGTGGCGCTTTGACCGCAGGCGATGTTGTTGATGTGTATGCTACGGGGTCGACAACAGCCTGTATCGGTAAAAAGATCTCTGTGCTTGCCACGAATGTTGACCATGCAAACGGAAGCA
>CALGZY010000176.1 GCA_937934355.1 uncultured Collinsella sp.
ACCGGAGGGGTCCCGTGGGCGGGAATCTGGGCGTACACATTTCCTACACATCTTGGGATCCCCAGCTGTATTTAACAGTAATAAAGAGGGGACCTCGTTTCCGAGATCCCCTCCTCCGTCTAACTATAGAAATAGGCTTTCAAAGCCTTAGGCCAACAACTTGCGCCCGGACTCCTCGATCGCGTCAAGTGCTGCATCTGCCTCGGCGGCATCCGCGCCCTTAGCGAAGATGTACAGCTTAATCTTGGGCTCGGTGCCGGAAGGACGAACAATACCCTTGTTGCCACCCTCAAGATCGAACTCAATAACATTAGCCTTCGGCAGGCCGTTCACGCAGGTGTTGTAATCAACGACGGCCTCAATCTTGGAACCGGCGAGCTCCGCGGGCGGGTTCTCGCGCAGACCGGCCATGATGCCGGCCATCTTTACCGCACCCTCAGCACCCGGATAGCTCAGCGAAATCGTCTTGTTGTGATAGTAGCCATACTTCTCGTACAGCTCGTGCATCGCGTCGGCAAGGTTCTTTCCCTGGAGCTTGTAATACTGCGCCATCTGGCAAATCAAAAGCGAAGTGCTCACGGCGTCCTTGTCGCGCACGTGGTCGCCGGCCAGATAGCCGTAGCTCTCCTCAAAACCGAAGATAAAGCGATCGACCTCGCCAGCATCGGAAAGAGAAGTAATGATGTCGCCGATGTACTTGAAGCCCGTCAGGCAGCGGCGGAGCTCAAAACCGTACTCGTCGGCCAGAGCGTCAACCATGGCGGAAGAAACGATAGTAGTGACAGCAACCTTCTTAGTGAGGTCCTCACCGCGAGCAGCGCGGGTCTTGCAGATATAGTCGAGCAGCAGAACGCCCATCTCATTGCCGGTCAGCAGCAGATAGTCATCGCCATTCTTAACGGCAACGCCAACGCGATCGGCGTCAGGATCGGTTGCAAGCAGCAGATCAGGGTGAACCTGCTCGCACAGGTCAATGCCCTTCTGCATGGCCTGACGAATCTCGGGGTTAGGATACGGGCAGGTCGGGAAATCGCCGTTAGGCTCCTTCTGCTCGGGAACAACCGTGACATCGGTGATGCCAGCGCGCTCGAGCACCGTCGTGACGGGAATGAGGCCGGTGCCGTTGAGCGGAGTGTAGACGAGCTTAAGCGGAGCGCCAGCGATCTCCTCGGCAGAAAGGTTGGTCACGCCGCGGGCGAGAACGGCGTCATAATAACGCTCGAGGCACGAGTCATCGATCCATTTGACCAGACCCTGCTCAAGAGCCTCATCGAAGTCCATGGACTTCACGCCGGTGAACGTATCGGTCTCGGCGATAGCCTTAGAAATTGCATCGGCGGCCTCGCTGGTGATCTGGCAGCCGTCGGGGCCATAGGCCTTATAGCCGTTATAAGGCGCCGGATTATGACTAGCGGTCATGCAAATGCCACCGGAGCACTTAAGGTCGCGGACGGCCCAGGAGAGCGTCGGCACGGGAGAAATCTTGGGATACACGAGGGCAGTCACGCCGTTTGCTGCAAGAATGGCAGCCGTAGTCTTGACGAACAGCTCACCTTTATTGCGGCTATCGCGAGCGATGGCGACCGTCGGATGCTCGAAGGTCGCATTGAGGTAGTCAGCGAATCCCTGGGTCGCACGACCGACCGTATAGATATTCATACGGTTAGTGCCCGCACCGATAGTGCCGCGAAGGCCGGCAGTACCGAAGGCGAGATCCTGGAAGAAAGCGTCGGTGATGGCGTCCTCATCACCCTGCTCCTTCATCGTGTTGAGCTCAGCGAGGAGCTCCTCGTCCTTGACATTGGCAATCCAAGTATCAAGCAGCTCATGAACATCTGCCATGTGAGTCCTTCCGTCACAATCAATAAAACAACCCGTGTAAAACAGGACAAGCGCATCAGCGCGCTAAAGCAAATATTAGTCCATTGAGAACAGAGAACCGGCCACAGAACGGTGAACGTTTATATTCACCGGTGGATGATTGGATTGATTTAATTGCTTAGTGAATGCCGCCTTTAACGCAAAAAAGGGGGAGGCCGCGAGGCCTCCCCCTTCTCAGTCCAAGCGCACGG
>CALGZY010000177.1 GCA_937934355.1 uncultured Collinsella sp.
GCCGGATGCTCCGTCGTGCCGATTGCGGCGTTAGCGCGCGGACCCGTATCGGTGTCGTGAATACCCACAAGCTCGATGCGAGCGGCATCGTCCTTGCGCAGTGTCAATTCGTAGCCGCGCAGGCGGATCTCGAGCGGGTCGCCCATGGGGGCGTACTTCATCATGGTGACTTCGGTGCCCGGCGTTAGGCCCATGTCCAAAATATGCTGTCGGAGTGCCTGATCGTCCGATGCCACCGATGCGACAACGGCGTCCTTTCCAATCTCGAGTGTATCGAGCTTCACGTCCGTGTTCCTCCCCCGGCGCCCACAGGGCGTTGTATTAATGTTCACCAAGGCTAACCGTTTGCCATGGCTAACCAATTTTATCCATGCATGATAGCGCGAACATGCAACGATGTTCAATCAGCAAATTGGCGCAATGGGGACAGGCAGGAGAGTTCAGGGCCATAGTTTCCCGATGAGGCCTCTCGGGGAAACTACATCCCAGAATTCCGGCCCGAAACGGGATATGGTTTCCCAAACAGGCCTCTTACGGAAAATGCATCCCGGAATCCCCGCTCGAAACGGGACGCGCTTTCCCAGTCGAGGCCCTATGGGAAACTGCGTCCCACCTTGAAAGGCAAAACTGGGGCGCAGTTTCCGGGCGGGGCATCAAAAACGAAGTTGCGGTGGAATAGTTCCTGGATGGGCTGGTTGATGCCCCAGATAGGAACTATTTCACCGCAAGTTATTGAAGGGCTTGGATGCCGGGACTCTTACAGATGGCGCTCGAGGAAGCGGAAGGCCAGGCGGATCCAGGGACGGACGGAAACCTGCTTGTCCTCGTTGTCGACCGCGGTGTTGGCGTTGCCGAGCGAAAGGCCGTGACCACCTTGGTCAAAGACGTGCATCTCGCAAGGGACGCCCTCCTCTGCCATGCGTTGGGCAAACGGATAGACCTGCGCGATCGGCGCCGTTTTGTCGTCGGACACGCCCCACACAAAGGTCGGCGGCATCTGACGCGAAACATGTGTGGTGGGGCAGATATCGGCCAAATGCTCGTCAGTTGCCTCGCCACCCGTCACCATCGACAGGTAGTCGTTGAGCAAATCGCGCCCCGTCTTGCCGCCCGTCTTGGGCACACGCAAGTCAATGCGCGGATCGCGCGTCTGCATGTCGCGCACATAGGCAAAGTCGAGCAATGGATAGCCCAGCACCACGGCATCGGGACGAATGTCGTCCGGACGCGCCCCTGCCAAGCCCGCGAAGGAGCCAGTCTTCCATTGCGTTGCCAGCGAAGCACAGATCATGCCGCCCGCCGAGAATCCCACGACGCACACACGCTTAGGATCGACATGCCACTCGTCTGCGTTGGCGCGCACCGTGGCGACCATCTTGGCAAGATCTGCCTGGGGGTGCGGAAAGCTCACGTCACCCGTAGAACTCGTGACATAGTTGAGCACAAAGGTCTGGTAACCGTGATCCAAAAACGCAAACGCCACCGGGTCCTGCTCGTGCGGAGCGATATGCGTAAACCCGCCTCCGCCGCAGATAATCACCGCGGGGCGGCGGCCATTGGGCTTGTCGGGCAGCGGCTCGGCACCCAAATACGTAAACGTCGCCGGATATTCCTCGGTCGGCTCCTCGCCCCACAGCGCATGGTTCTCGACAATCATATGTGCTCCCTTCGCGCAAATTATGCGCCCTTGTTTTTCGCCTTCAAGCGTACCCCACTTGAACCCGTGGCGCAGAAACACTCCGGCAATAAGTTTCCCTTCAACTGATATATCACATAATCCCAGTTCAGAGGTATCGTTGAGCAGCGTAAAATAGGGGCGTTGACCAAGCCGCGAAACACATGCGAAACGTTTCCGGCAAACCAAACGCGCGATATGCGCCTATTTAAGTTGGAGGCAACTATGGGTCTGCTCGATTCGCTTAAGTCCACCTTCACCTCGACCGGCGAGGCGTCCGTTCCGCCCGCAGCAAGCTTCGCTACCCGCGAAGGCGTCATCTACGCCCCCGTCAACGGCGTGCTCGTCAACCTGGACGAAGTTCCCGACGAGACGATCGCCTCGGGCATGCTTGGCCAGGGCTATGGCATCGAGCCCATTACCGGCACCATCTATGCGCCCGCCAACGGCCGCATCGGCGCCACCACTGTCACCAACCACTCCATTGGCATAATCACCGAGGACGGTCTTCGCGTGTTCATCCATGTTGGCCTGGGCACCGTAGAAATGAACGGCAAGGGTTTTGCCCGCTTTGTCGAGATGGGCGATGTGGTCAAGGCAGGCCAGCCGCTCATCAGCTTCGACCGCGAGGCCATTAAGGCCGCTGGTCACGAGGACATCGTGACCGTCATCGTCTCCGAGCTCGATCGTCTTAAGAGCATCGACCATGTCGGCGAGTCTGGAACGCTTATCGGCGGCAACCCGCTCGTCAAGCTGGGCGACCCGCTGCTGGTTGCCAAGACCAAGTAGCCAGGCCCCGCGCCACACAGCCAAAAGGCACCTCGTCAAGCGCCCGCGACCATTTGGCCGCGGGCGCTTTTCGTTTGAAAAACCATCCCGCCAATGCCTTATCTGTATAGCCCAAATGAGCCGAGCTGCTAGAATATCGAACTGTATGGATAACTATCATTCAACCGTTATGGGAGGATACGTGAACCGCACCAAAATCGCGCAGCTCTATGCCGATACCGAGTCGCTCGGCGGCCAGACCGTCACCGTCGCCGGCTGGGTCAAGTCCGTCCGCGACATGAAGAACTTTGGCTTTGTTACGCTCAACGACGGCAGCTGCTTCCGCGACCTGCAGGTCGTCATGAACCGCGAGGCACTCGACAACTACGACGAGATCGCCCATCAAAACGTCTCGGCCGCACTCATTTGCACCGGCACCGTCAAGCTGACCCCCGATGCGCCCCAGCCTTTCGAGCTTTCTGCCACCTCCATCGAGGTCGAGGGCGTCAGCGCCCCGGATTACCCGCTGCAGAAGAAGCGCGCAACCGTCGAGTTCCTGCGCACCCAGCAGCATCTGCGCCCGCGCACCAACCTGTTCCGCGCCGTGTTCCGCATCCGCTCTGTCGCGGCTGCCGCCATCCACCGCTTCTTCCAGGAGCAGGGCTTTGTCTACGTCAACACCCCCATCATCACCACGAGTGACTGCGAGGGCGCCGGCGAGATGTTCCGCGTGACCACGCTCGACCCCAAAAATCCGCCCCTCACCGAGTCCGGTGAGGTCGACTGGAGCCAGGACTTCTTTGGCAAGCATGCGAGCCTCACCGTGTCCGGCCAGCTCAATGCCGAGAACTTTGCCATGGCCTTTGGCGACGTGTACACCTTTGGCCCCACCTTCCG
>CALGZY010000178.1 GCA_937934355.1 uncultured Collinsella sp.
CGCAGGAGACACAATCCTCTGTTGCCTCGGGTGCCATGCGGTGACCTCCGGCTTGTTTATAAGGACGATTGCCGGGAATAGAGGGCTCGGATGTATCCTCAGCCAACAGCTTTTGCTGAATTTGCTGAGCAAACTCAGCAAGTTGCGCCGAGTCCTGCGCATCCGGACGACCGGCAGCAAACTGTCGCGCAACGGAATGTTCTGCAATGGCTGCAACTGCCGCGATCACCCGGAATCCCGCATGCTTCGCAACGTCCTCCAGCTCTACGAGCGTGTCCTCAAACGCGCGGTTTCCGTATACACAAACCAAAACAGCCCGAGCCCCGTTGCCGCGCACCATGCCCAACCGGTCAGCCACCACAGCCGGGATTCTACCGGCATACGCCGGCACAGAGATTACGGCCACGTCGTCCTCGGTCATCGAGACAGCGCTGAAATCTAGCCCGCTATCGGTCAGATCGACGGTAACGGTATTCTTGTCCAGTGCCCCGGCCACAAGGCCAGACACCTTCTGCGTTCCACCCGTCGGACTAAACACAATTTCGAATACGCTCATCGAGGCACCCTCCCCTACGCCTGGCAACGCGTCAAGCCGCTTTCACATCCAGCCAGAGTATACGGCACGTGGGGTCCCCGTTTTGATGCACCAAGCACCCCAATGCACCCACCCTACGCTGTCTGCCTCTTCGTTTTGTATAAATTACGGTACAAATTGTATATATTTACGGGATACCGCTGTGTTCTCCTGAGGTACCCCATCCTAGCCCGTGCAAAAAACGGAGTATTCTGCAACGTAACCACGCCAGCACCGCCGCGGGTGGGCAAAACTGTAGGGCGCCGTATCATTCTAAGTCCCGATATGGCGAGAATGACGCGCCCCTGCTCCGGAAAACGGCGAAATCTGACTCAGAACGCTCGCCAGGGATATCCGAAGGCCACCGTTGGCGACGTCGGATCATATGCAGACAACTCGAACTGCAGAATACTCCAAAAAATGCACGGCGCACCCCATGGGACCCATTGCCGCATGGCAGAAAACAGGTCCACGGCATCCTCTAGATGCATTCCCGAGGAAATCACATTTGAACTAGCGATCGGATACGACAAACAAAAAGGGCCCCGAGCGTAGTTGCTCGGGGCCCTTGGTTCACCTCGCTCTAGCGGGCGATGCGTATGTTACTTGCGCTTGCCGCCGCCGTCACCGGGGCGACGGGAGCTGCCGCCGCGCTTGCCGCCACGACTATTGCCATAGCTACCACGATTATCGCGACCACCGGCACGGCCGCCGCGGGAGCCGGCCTGGTTGCCGCCACGCCCGCCACGATAGCCGCCACGACGCTCCTCGCGGGTATCGTCGTAGTTGCGCCAGTCATCGCGACGATCGCGGCTGGCACGCGGATCGCGGCGATCGCGCGACTCGTTAGAGCGGCCAGCACCGCTGCGGCTGCCATTGCCACGAGTGCCCTCGCGATGCTCGCCGCCACGGCCACCGCGCTCATCAAAGCGCTTGCCGCCACGGGACTCGCCGCCGCGAGTACCACGCTCGCCACGCGAACCGCGGCCCTCGCCGCCACGGCGCTCATCACGGCCGCCGCGCTCGCCATCGCGACCGGAACGACGACGATCGCCCGAACCACGCTTGCCGCCACGCGAGCCACGGCCCTCGTCCTCGCGCTCAACACGGCGACGACCGCCGCGGTCCTCGTCCTCGCGGCGACGGCGATGCGCCTCGCCCTGGAACTGCTTGGCACGGCGCTCGGCACGGTTGCCGCGCGGGGCCTGCTCAACGACACCAGCACCGCCGCGCTCCTCGGCAGCCACCTCGCGGGCCACGCTCTCCACAGCCTCGTCCACGCGAGCCTGAACGCCCTCGCGCACGCGGGTCTTGCCGCCGCGCTTGGGACGGCTCGGACGCTCACCGTCGCCGCGACGCTCGTCTCGACCGCGGTTGGAACGACCGGCCACATCACCGTAATCGTCGCCGTTGCGTTTGCCGTCGCGACGCGCCTGCTCAAGCTTCTTCTTGCTCTTGGACTTGCCGCGCTTGGTCTTCTTCTTCACCTTAAAGGCCGCAGGATCGCGCTCGGGGTCAACCGCGGGCGGATTGGGGCCCACATGCAGGTCGCCGGCCTCGTAGATGTCGGCGGTCTTGTCCATGAGCTTCTCGATCTCGTAGAACTCATCGACATCCTGCTCGGTCACAAACGTGATGGCCCAGCCCAGCTCGCCGGCGCGGCCCGTACGGCCAATACGGTGGATGTAGTCGGTCGGCTCGGCCGGCACGTCAAAGTTCACGACGTAGCGCACGTCGCTGATGTCGATGCCGCGGGCGAGCACGTCGGTTGCCACCAACACGTCGACGGTACCGTCGCGGAAGGCCGAAAGGGCACGCTCGCGCTGAGCCTGGCTGCGGTTGCCGTGAATCGCGGCGGCCTTGATGCCCTTGCGCTCCAGACGACGGCAGCAGCTGTCGGCGCGGTGCTTGGTGCGCATAAAGACGATGGTGCGCTCCGGGCCCTCCTTCTTGAGGAACTCGGGCAGCAGATTGTTCTTGGCCTCGATGGACACCGGGAATACAAACTGGTCGACGGTGTCGGCGGTCGACGTGGCGGGCGCGATCTCCACGCGTGCCGGGTCGCTCACCAGGTCGGTGATCTCGCCCACGGCCTCCTCGTCGAGCGTGGCCGAGAACAGCAGCGTCTGACGCTCGGCCGGCGTCTCGCGCACAATGCGGCGGACGGCGGGCAAAAAGCCCATGTCGAGCATGCGGTCGGCCTCGTCCAGCACCAGCACCTTGACCTCGTCCAGGTGGCAGGCGCCCTGCTCGATCAGGTCAACCAGACGGCCCGGCGTAGCGACCAGGATGTCACAGCCGTACTTGAGCGCCGCGGTCTGCGGCTTGTAGCTCACGCCGCCCACGACGGTCACGGCGACATGGCCAGTGACGTCGGCAATCTTGCTCGCGACCTCGTCGATCTGCTGGGCAAGCTCGCGCGTGGGGGTGATGACGAGCATCAAGGGACCGCGACCGTTGCCCTCGGGCTTCTTGGCGCCGCGACGGCGGTTGCGACCGCCACGCTCGCGCACGGGCTTGGGCGGAGCGATGTGCTCCAGGTTGTTCATGGTCGGCAGCAAGAAGGCGGCCGTCTTGCCGGTGCCGGTCTGAGCAGCGGCAAGCAGGTCGCGGCCCTCGAGCACCACGGGGATCGAGCCAGCCTGGACAGGCGTGGGCGCCGTGTAGCCTAGGTTCTCGATAGCACGAAGCATCTCGTCCGAAAGGCCCAGCTCGTCAAAGGCGGGCAGGCTCTCGGTAGCGGACTCGACGGTCTGGGCAGCATTGGCCTCATCGGCGGCATCGAAGGCAGCCTGGGTCATGGCCTCGCGGGCCTCGTCCAGAATCTCGGCGTCCGTGACGTCGGATACAGAATTACGCATATGTTGTTGTTCCTTATCTGCACGCGCAATGGGCACGGCATGCGGCCGCGCGGGCGTGCTTGGTAGTGCGCTAATACATACAAAAACAGGTGCGCACAGAGAGGACGTTGCTCAGCACGCTGGCGATCGCTTTGGCAGCCCTATCACGCGCCGTCCAGACGCAGCAGCTCTAAGCGATGGAGCAGATTCGCCGCCGGTTAGTATACCCGCACTCCGTATGCCCCCACGTAAACCACAGATGACGAGGTGGACGGGGCGGGCCTGGCCGATTGTCTCAATCTGTAACAGATGCAGGGCAAAACCGGGTCCAAATGTTACAGAACAAGACAGAGGGGGATTTCCGTCCAGTCCAAACCAAATCTCTCAGTCTTCCTGCAATTTCGAACATGTGGCCTATAATGTTGCTTTGGTTACGCTGTATATTGCGCAGCCATTTAATACGTCGCCCACCGGGAGCCATTAATTCCTATCGCCATATTGGCTAGGAAGCAATCAAAGGAGGTATCCGTGGCAGCAGAGACGCCTTGCTCGGTCCTCTATAACGATATCCGCTCGTTCGGCGGTCTTAAACATCTCGAGATCGCCCGAATGCTCATCAATGGAAACTCTTATCTCGGCAGTACCCTGCTCGAGAAATGCTCTTCCAACCGCTCGTATCTCACCCGTTACATCGTCCATCGCAAGCCTGACCAGTGCGCGCCCGCCATCTACAGCGACTTTACCGTCACCACGCTCAACCTTTCCGCGGCAATCTGCAGCAAGCTCGGCGGCGGCGAGTCCGCCTATCGGGCAATCGCCGAGCACTATCGCGGTCCGGCCGCCAACGAAATGATGTCGGCTCTCGCCAGCTACAAGCTGGACAGCCGCCTATATGCAAATGCCCTCAATCGCATCGACAACTTTGACGGCAATGCCGTGCGTGAGAAAAGCACGCTTTACCTTATGCTCTTTGTGGCAACGGGGGCGCTCGCCGATCCCGTTCAGGGCGTGGCCACCGTCGAGCGCTTTTGCGACAGCAAGACGGGTGGGCACTTTGGCACCACCGAAACTACCGTCGGACGTGGCTTTATGGGCAGTCTGGATCAGCCGCACGCCGTCGCTCCCAACCTCGGTCTGCTCAGGACACATGCCGACAACTGCGTCGACATGCAAATCCATCCCCTCACACGCGATCCGCGTGGCACGGTAATTGGATCCTTGCCCAAAACCTCGCCCAGCATCACCGATGTGGGCGCCGACGCATCGCGCGAACATCTTCGCATTTGGCTTGAGGGTGAGCACTGGTACGCCCAGGGCCTTGGATCGACCAACGGCACGGTGCTCGAATCGGGCGCGGGCGACGGCGATATCGTAATCGAGCCGCCGCGCGACCTACGCGAGCCCGGCAAGATCTATCCCCCAGTGGAAATCGAAAACAGCGACAGGCTCCATCTGGGTCTCTACACGACATTCCTTGTCATTGTGGACTAGCGCGGACGGCGATCGAAAGACGGTCGCCGTCCGTCTTTCGTCTTCTACCTTCTGCGTCGTAAACGACAATGCTCAGCGGTATACGTGGGCAGTGCGGCTATCATGGTACTTTACCGATATCCGCACTGCTCGCGTAAACGTGCGGCAACCCATGCCAGACAAAGGAACGCCATGGATACTACCGATAGCGCCTATGGCGACAAACTCGTCCGTCTCGATACGTTCGATACCGCCGTGGCGGTCGACCCCAGCGCCGAGGACGACGCCAAGCGTCGGTTTATGACGCTTATTCTCCAGACGGCCCACCGCAACAACGGCAACATCGGGCACGTGCTGCGCGCGACCAACACGAGCGGCGAGGTCTTTGCCGTCAAGCTACTCAAGGACAATGCCATCCTTTCCGGCCAAGCCCCCGACCGCTCCGCCGAGCAATCGGCAGCGCACCTGGCCAACACCGCCGCGCTGTTCGAGGAGTACCGTCATCTGTGTACCGTCTCGCACCTGCGCGGATTTCTGCGCGTCTATGGCTACGGATCGTGCGAGGATGACCCTCTCATCCTCATGGAGTGGGTCGAGGGCACCTCGCTCAAGCAGGCGCTGCCCCTGCTTCCGCACGACGCCTCGGGCGGGCTGACCACCCAGATGGTCGCCGCCGTCGGAAACGCCGTGCTTCGTGCGCTCTTGATGACCCAAGGCCTCGTGAATCCGGTCATCCATCGCGACCTGTCGCCTGCCAATATCATGTTCCGCACCACCAGCCGAACACTCGAGCAGCAGATTGCCGATTGTTCCTTTGACCCCTGCCTCATCGACATGGGCTCCGCGACCATGGCTCTCGGCGACGACACGATCACCCGGCGCGCCGACATCTGGCGTTTTGCCACGCCCGCATACGCCGCGCCCGAGATGCTCACGCAGGATATCGAAGGCATCGCGGCCCTTCGCCGTTCGCCCGCGATCGACGTCTATGCGCTTTCGAGCATTCTGTACCAGCTCTACAGCGGTCGCAAACCGTTTGACTTTGAGTCGACGGACGCCGCTGCAACCGGCTCGTTCTATCTCGTAAAGACCAAGACCAAGCCGGCGCCGCTCGAGCCGCGCTGCGAGGGCGATGAAGCGCTCGTCCAAATCATCATGAAGGGTCTCTCAGTCGAGCAGTGCGATCGTCCCACCGAGCAGCAGATGCTCGAGGTGCTCTCGGCATACCTCACCGATGCCGAATCCGAGGGCCGCGAAGGCACAGGAGACGAGGCCGCGATTGATATCGATTCTGGCACGCACCTTAAGGTCGACGTCGCCGGCGAGCGCGCGCGAGAGATCCTGGAGCAGGCCCGGCACGATGCCATGACCCGCCGCCGCTTTATTATCGGTGGCGTCGTTGCAGCCGTTGCGGGGCTCAGCGTCATTGGGGCGGCGACCCATGGCTTTGGCATCCCCGACTACCTGGACGGCATCCGCGGTTCGCTTGACGACTACACTTGGGATCAGCTGCAGGAGATTTCGCTCAAGATTAAGGCCGCCGAGACCCGTAGCGAGGCACGCGAGATTGCCAAGCGCTATCACCTGCTCGATGCCGATGGGCATATCCCCTATCCGTGTACCAAGCGTATCACGCTCACCAACGGGCTGCAGGTTGGCGCGCAGCTTGTGGGCATCCGCCACGATGAGCTTCTGGACGGGACGGGCAAGGCCAGGTTGACGTTTATGTTCGACGCGGGTATTGCCGAGCGCAGCGCTGCGGCTGAACCGCCGAGCGCCGGCTGGGCAGATTGCGAGCTGCGGGAGTGGCTCAACGGCGACGGCCTTAAGCTGCTGCCCAACGAGTTGCGCGCGCTCATTAAAGGTATCAAGAAGGTCTCGAACAATGTGGGCGCCGCCAACAGCGCATCGTGCCTGAGCGAGTTGCCCGCAACCCTTTGGCTGCCCGCCATGGTCGAGCTGTGCGGTACGCAACCGCCCGATTCGTTTACCGAGGACTATCACTACCTGGCAGACATCTACAACGGCGAGGGCAAGGAGTATCAGCTCTTCCGCGAGCTCAAGGTAAGCCCGTATTCCACGAACGAGACGATGGTCCGCCAGTGGAAGGGCAAGGACACCTGCTGGTGGGAGCGCACGGTGAGCCCCGACACATCGGAGAGCGAAGGCACGCTCTATATGAACCGCGTGGGACACGACGGCGACGTCTTTACGTACGCAACGCCTGCGGAAAAGCCAAACAAGCTAACCTGTGTGATCCCCGGGTTCTGTATCTAGGCGGCGAGCGTCTTGCCGCAACGGGACCCCTCCCCGGCAATTGTCTCGATCTGTAACACCAGCTCGGCAGATACAGGTCTAGATGTTACAGAACGAGACAAACCCCAACCCCGCGAGACAACATCTCAATCTGTAACAGTAAGGGGTCAAAAACCTCTCTAGATGTTACAGATCAAGACATTTGAGTTGACCGCGGACGGTCCGCCGACCTGGCTATCACCTCGACCAATACCAGAATGTCATACATTTCAATCTCCACTGGACACCCCCAGGGGGTATGGGTGTATAGTATCGGATGGTTAACATTTCCGACACTACGTCACAGAAAGGAGAAGCCATGGCTCAAGATAAGTTTGACGTGGGCGGCATGACGTGTGCCGCCTGCCAGGCGCACGTGGACCGCGCCGTCAGCAAGCTCGACGGCGTCGAGAGCGTCGCGGTCAATCTGCTCGCCGGCTCCATGCTGGTGGACTACGACCCCGCGCAAGTCTCCCCCGACGATATCTGCACCGCCGTCGACCGTGCGGGCTACTCGGCCTCGCCCGTCGATGAGGGCACCGGCGCCGCCGGCTCAAACGGCAGCGCGCAAGCCAGGTCCGGCGCCGCCCATATGGAGTCGCCGACCAAAAAGCTGGAGGCCACTGCCTCCGCCATGCGCACCCGCCTCATCATCTCGATCATCTTCCTCATCCCGCTGTTCTACATAGGCATGGGGCACATGCTCGGTTGGCCACTGCCCGGCGTCTTCACCGACCACACCCACAGCATGACGCTCGCGCTCACCGAGCTCGTCTTGCTCATCCCCATCGTCTATGTCAACGACGCGTACTTTATCAACGGCTTCAAGTCGCTCGCGCACGGCGCGCCTACCATGGACGCCCTTATTGCCGTGGGCGCCACCGCCTCCATCGCCTGGTCGCTCTACGCCATGTTCATCATGGCCGACCAGCTGGCCGCCGGGCAGGTGCACGAGGCCATGATGACGAGCATGGACAACCTGTATTTTGAGAGCGCCGGCACGATCTTGTCGCTCGTCACCGTAGGCAAATATCTCGAGACACGCAGCAAATCCAAGACTGGCGGCGCCATCGAGGCGCTCATCGACCTGGCACCCAAGAACGCGACCGTCGTGGCAGAGGACGGTACCGAGGCCACCGTCGACGTCGATGCCATTCTGCCCGGCCAGGTGCTGCGCGTGCGTCCCGGCGAGTCCATCCCCGTTGACGGCGTGGTGCTCGAGGGCAGCTCGGCCGTGGACGAAAGTGCGCTGACCGGCGAGTCCATCCCCGTGGAAAAGACCGCCGGCGACACTGTCAACGCGGCCACGGTCAACCGCACGGGCTCGTTTACCTTCCGCGCCACGCGTGTGGGCGCCGACACGTCGCTCGCCAAGATTATCCAGCTCGTCGAGGACGCCAACGCCACCAAGGCACCCATCGCCCGCATGGCCGACAAGGTCGCCGGCGTGTTCGTGCCCGTGGTGTTTGTAATCTCTGCCGTAACTTTTGTGGCGTGGATGGCACTGACCAGCGACGTGAATGAGGCGCTCACCTCCGCCGTCGCTGTGCTGGTGATCAGCTGCCCGTGCGCGCTGGGCCTAGCCACGCCCGTCGCCATTATGGTCGGCACCGGCAAGGGCGCCGAGATGGGCATTCTGTTTAAGAGCGCCGAGGCGCTGGAGAACCTGCGCAGCGTGGGCACCGTGGTGCTCGATAAGACGGGCACGGTCACCCGCGGCAAGCCTGCCGTGACCGATATCGTGGTAGCCACGCGCGCTGACGGCTCGCCCGCCATGAGCGAAAAGGCGCTGCTCAAGTTGGCCGCCGCATTGGAGCGCTCGAGCGAGCACCCGCTGGCCGAGGCGATTATGGCCGAGTGCGAGACACGCGGGATCGTCGCGCGCATGGTCGAGGACTTTACTGCCGTGCCCGGGCGAGGCGTTACGGCGCGCGAGGGGCAAAACGCCATTGCAGCCGGCAACGTACGCCTGATGGACGAGTTGGGCGTTACCGTGCCCGCGGGTCTTGCCGAACAATTTGCCGCCGAGGGCAAGACGCCGCTGTTCTTTGCCAAGAACAGCGAGCTTGCCGGCACCATTGCCGTGGCTGACGAGGTCAAGGAGACGAGCGCCGGGGCCATCGCCGCACTGCGCTCGCTTGGCGTCGACGTGCGCATGCTCACCGGCGACAACCGCGTGACGGCCGAGGCCATCGCCCGCCGCGTGGGACTGACCAGCAAGCAGGTCATCGCCGACGTGCTTCCCGCCGACAAGGAGCGCCACGTGCGCGAGCTGCAGGATGCGGGCAGTAAGGTCGCCATGGTGGGCGACGGCATCAACGACTCCCCCGCCCTGGCGCGCGCCGACGTGGGCCTTGCTATCGGCACCGGCGCCGACATCGCCAAGGAGGGCGCCGACGTGGTACTCATGCGCAGCGACCTCATGGACGTCGCCCGTGCCATCGAGCTGTCACGTGCCACAATCCGCAACATCAAGCAGGACCTGTTCTGGGCGCTGTTCTACAACGGCATCGGCATTCCGCTCGCCGCGGGCGTGTTCTTCCCGCTCACCGGATGGCAACTCTCGCCGATGTTTGGCGCCGCGGCCATGAGCCTGTCGAGCGTATGCGTTGTAAGCAATGCGCTGCGCCTGAAATCCTTTAAGCCTAAAGTGGCAAAATAGGCTCACCATTAAGTCAATTTAGAACGGGTTTTCCAGGTGCCCGAGATTGACCTGAAAGAGGAGCGACGCGTACTTTGGTACGCGGGCGGTGGCTTGAAGGTCAAGGTCGGATGTCTGGGAAAGCCGACACAACAGAGAGGGATACCCATGCGATACACAATCAAGACTTCCGGCCTTATGTGCGGCCACTGCGACGCCACCATCGAGACGGCGCTGCTCAACGTGGCCGGCGTGACCGATGCCGACGCCGATCACGAGACCCAGACCGTCCAGGTGGAGTGCGCCGACACCGTGACCGCCGAGCAGCTCACCGCTGCCATCGAGGGCGCCGGCGAGAAGTTCCACGCCCTGTCCGTGACCGCCGCGTAGCAGCTACCAGAGACATTCGACTCCATCGACCAGAAACGAGGACCCGCCATGATGGCAGACCACAAATCGGTGACCCGCATGCTCAAGACGGCACGCGGCCAGATCGACGGCATCTTGCGGATGGTCGAGGAGGACCGCTATTGCGTCGATATTTCCACGCAGCTCATGGCCACACAGGCGCTCCTCGCGCGCATTAACGCCGACGTGCTTAAGGCGCATATCGAGGGCTGTGTGACTTCGGCAATCGAATCGGGCGACGAAGACCTCAAAGCCGCCAAGCTCGCCGAAATCGAACGCGTCGTCGACAAGCTCTCCAAGTAATTGGGGCATTGGGGACAAACTTCTTTGCACCGTCTTGGTATTCCGGGGACAGGTATGTTTGCACCACATTGGTGCAGATTAACCTGTCCCCCTTGCTCTAAATCGGGTATAAAGGCGTGCAGCATATCGAACGAAAGGCAATTTGCATGAATGACTTTATGAAGGGTCGCAATGGTGCCGATGAACTCACCATCGTGATGGGTTTTGCCGGCATCGTCATCGCGATGATCGGATCGATAGCCCGCATCCAGTGGCTCAGCTGGATTGCCATCGCCGTAATCGTGATTGGCGTGCTGCGCGGCCTGTCCAAAAATATCGACGCACGTCACAAGGAGAACGAGGCCTTTGTCGCCGCGACTGCAAACGTACCCGGCTTGGGCAAGTTTGTAGCTAGCTTGGGCGGCGGAGCTGCAGCGGCCAACGCCTCGCGCGCAGCCGGTACTAGCAAGGAAGACTTTGAACGTGCCAAGCGCACAGCCAAGAAGATGTGGAAGGGCCGCAAGACCACGGCCTATCTCAAGTGCCCCAACTGCGGCCAGATGCTCTCCGTTCCCAAGGGCAAAGGCAAGATCCGCGTCACCTGCCCCAAGTGCCATGCCAAGATGGAGACGCGCTCCTAGCCGCCATACCATGGGACAAATAAAAGCCGAGGCCTCGCACTGGGACCTCGGCTTTTTCTGATTATGACAAAAGGATTGTCCCTTTGTCGCATCGCCATATCGCGCGCTTACGCCACGCCATCGCGGGCAAGCTCCTCGGCCAACGCCTCGGCAGGCATGGCCATAATCGCGTCGAGCTCGGCGTCCACCTCGGGAATACGCTTCACCTTGAGCTTGCGCACCAGATCACCGCGACACATCACGTGCGTCGGATCACGCAGTGCGCACAGGTCATCGAGCGGGTTCTCGCGCGTCACCAGGATATCGGCGGCCTTGCCGCACTCAATCGTGCCGGTCTCGCCGCCCAGCCCCAGCAGCTCGGCATTGACCTGCGTGGCCGTATGCAGCGCGAAGGCGTTGCCCACGCCGACATACTTGGCAAAATAGGCCACCTCACGCCACATGTCGTACTGCGTCACGAACGGGCAGCTCGAGTCCGTGCCAAGGCCCACCTTAACGCCAGCTTCCAGTGCGGCACGGGCGTTCTCGATGATGCCCGAGCACACGATGTCACCGTTCTTCTTTTGTGTATCGGTAGAATGGGTCTTTTCCGGGTCGAGCAATACAAACGGCAGCGCCGGGCTGATAGTGCAGGTAACACTGGGCGCACGCCCCTCGAGCTGCGTGCCCGCGGCGCCACGGTACAGTTCCATGATCTCGGGCGTCAACGGAGCGCCGTGCTCGATCGTATCGACGCCGGCCTGAAGCGCAGCCTTCACGCCTTCGGTGCTCTCGACATGGGCCATAACCGGCAGGCCTGCCTCGTGCGCCGCCTTGCACGCCGCCGCGGCAACCTCGACCGGCATACGCAGCACACCCGGCTCGCCCACCTCGGTAGCGTCGAACACGCCGCCCGTCACGAACAGCTTGATGACGTCGGCACCGCGCGCATACAGGTCGCGCACCTGTTCGGCTGCCTCGGCGGGACTGTTGGCCACCTGGGCGAACAAACCCGCACCATGGCCGCCCGGCACCGTGACACCCGTTCCCGGCGCCACCAGGCGAGGACCTTGATACTTGCCGGCATCGATAGCATCGCGCACGGCAAGATCGGCAAACAGCGGGTCGCCCGCGCCGCGCACCGTGGTCACGCCACTTGTCAGTTGTTGTTGGGCGCTGCCCTTAAGAATATGGCGCACGATGGCGCGCCCCACGGGATTATCGAGCTTCTTCATCAGCGCGCCCGCATCGCCCGCCGAAACCGGCTTGCCCGAACCGCACAGATGCACATGCATATTGATGAGGCCTGGCATGAGATACGCACCTGCCAGGTCGATAACCTCGGCACCCGCAGGCGCCTGCGCCACAGCACTCGGCCCCATCCACGTGATGACACCGCGCTCAACGGCCACGGCCATATCGGGTTGCGGCTCCATATGCTCCGAACCATCCAGAATGGTCGCATTGATAAACAACGTAGAACGATCGGCAGACGCCATATCGAGCTCCTCCCCCTCAGAAAACTTGAACATCTGTCCATTATTGTCCAGCGCGGCAGGATTGCTGCGGACATATCGGTTAACGGAGGGAAGAGGGGATGTGGGGGGACGGAATACGTTGCAGCCCCACCCCAGCAACATCAGGGGAATGTCTCGATCTGTAACAGGTACAGGGTTATTGGGCCCCTTGATGTTACAGATCGAGACATTCGGTCGACGTTTCACCGGTTTGTCTCGATCTGTAACAATTACGAACTCAAACAACTTCTAAACGTTACAGATCGAGACAAAACCTCTCAGCGCCCATACCACTGGCGTCTCCATTCCTCAGCCAGATCGGCCCGCTGTTGAATTCCCGCCAGTCTCATCTTTTCAGCCAGCTTCCCCGGGTTCTTGAGTTCATCGAACGTAAACCGAAGCACCTTGTGCCCGAGCATCGTCAGATGAGACTCTCGCTGACGTTCTGCCACGAATGGGTCGACCGACCCCCGATCCCCACCATCCTGCAGGGTATACTTTCCCTTCCCGTCGAGCTCGCCGATGACACATGTCCCATCCTCGAGCCTCCAGAAATAATCAACCCGAAACACCTGGCTCGAATCGAGCGGATCGCGAAACTCCACCTGCAGCTCCGGAACCGGAAAGCCGTACGCAATAAAGAACGCTCGGAACCGAGACTCGCCGCCGTTTTCGGACAGCCCGTCCGCATACGACGCAATCACCTGTGCCCTGCGATACCCTCGCCTGCCCTCGCAATCGGCGCGGAGGCGCTCGCACAAATCCCAACGTGATACGCCTTTCGCCCGCAGTGCAGAATCGGCAATCGCCAACCCGTACGAAAACGGCGCACGCAGCAAGCAATCCTCCACCGTGCGCCAAAACGACGTCACCCGCACGCCATCAACACGCTCGAGCGCGCCCGCCATCTGCGGACGCAACAACCTGCACCCGCTGCTCAACGTCACCGAACAACCCGTCTTAACAAGAAAACGCGACCCGAGCAGGTCATTCGGCACCTCCAGACCCCACAAAAGTGCCGCGTCATAACCCCAAAACGCCCAATCGGGATGAAATTCCGCAAGCCCTTTGATAGTCCTCAGCGCTCGCTCCGCCGGCGTCAATGCATCCCAATCATGCTGAAAACAGAACAGGTACGGCTCGGGCTCCGCGATATCGTCGGTTCCAACATGGCGTCGCAGCCACATGAGCTCGGTATTGTCATGCGTTGCGAGCAGCGCACCTTGCTTGGCCGTCTCCGTGAGCCGCGCGAGCATCCTATTCCGCGCCAACGTGTTGCGAGTCGCATGTTTGTGTTTGAGAACGGTATTAGGCACTTTCATCACCACCACGTCAGACAAATGGA
>CALGZY010000179.1 GCA_937934355.1 uncultured Collinsella sp.
GAGGCCGAGCGAAAAATGGATTCTAAAAAAGACCTTGCCATATAGGAGCGTCAGATAGATCTGCCATCACAAATTCTGAACCCTCATTTTGAACGATTTTGGCCAATTCCCGACACGTAATTCGTTGTCGAATGGTGATGCATCACAATCAAATGTGCAGCAATTGAGTAGTTATATGCTATAGCTAAGCTGCGAAAACTTTTATTTAGGGCATACCAACTCATAATTGCGTCAAGCTTTTGGACAGCATTTGGTTAGACCTCTAAAACGACTTTTTCACTCAGCGCCATCAACACGGCATTAGCTGACACGATATATACCATGAGTATCGTATTGTCACATACCACTGCAAAAGCGGTCTACCAGGCCGTGCATTCGGTGTCTGCGAAAGGCATCGAGTCCTGTAACCCTGCCGCGATTTACGGATCATGTCCCACCGGAACGCTCCTTGACGCAGCCGCAGAATGGCTCACCAAACATGATGTTTCCCTCGGCGCAAATGATTCCCTCGAGGTGATGGTGTTTGATCGCAGGAATGCGCGCTATGCAATGAACTGTCAATGCCACGTTTCGTCAAAACGATTCTCGAACTCACGCTTTATAGAGCTCAAAGATGGCATCTTCATTGTTGGCGTTGAGCTTTGCGCACTTCAAGCCGCCACCTATCTCCCTTTTCGCGAACTGGTGGAGTACTACTTTGAATTGTGCAGCGCTTACTCCCTTGGAACCGGCTCTTCCACCTCTTATAACGAGCGTTTCGCGCTCACCTCGACCGAGAGGTTAAAGCAGTTCTTTAATTCCATTACCAGATGCGACGGTTTGGCCCTTGCCCGAAAGGCGATCCAATGTGTACGCGACGGATGCCGGTCTCCCATGGAAACGGCATTTGTCATGATGCTAACGCTGCCCAAAAGCGAAGGAGGGCTTGGTATTAAGGGAATTGAGACCGATTACGAGGTGCAGGTCACCGCCGCCGCAAAGAATCTCACGAGACGCAAAAAGTTCTTTATGGATGCGTATCTAAAGAAATCTCGCACAGACATTGAATACAACGGTTTTTATCATGACGCGGAAGAAGACCGCGCCATCGATGAGGAACGCAAGAATGCGCTTGCGTCCATGGGATACGGAATCATCACCGTCAGCCGTTATTCCTTTATGCATGCCAGCTCTTTCGTTAGGGTCATGGAAGCAATCCAGCGGAAAGAGGGCGTACGCCCCTCGCGTCTACCAAAAGACTTTCAAATCATGCAAGAGGACCTGAGACAGTTTGTGCTCAGAAGGTTTATAGAAGAGAAAAGGCGAATTCAGAAGCAGCTTCGCCAGGATTCCGAAGAGCGCCAACGAATCGACCTCGAAAAAGCAACACTCGAAGGCATCACGCTGGATGACCCGACAATTAATGAAGTTACAGCAATCGATGACATGCAGACAGTCGAATCCGACAGCCCATCATTTGCCCAAACAAGCAGCCTCGCGCCCGAGGGCAGGATCTTCGGGGCCGGAAGCTAGACCGGCTAACAAGGTGGGTACCCTAGCGGTGTGCAAAATTGCGAGTATTCAGCAGGGTCGGCCCTCCAGCACCCACAAGTTAATCCAAATGAGAAACAAAGACGCTATCGAACGGGAACGTTAGGCAACACTTGAGGAAGATCTTATCTGTTTACCGCCCTTGGATAACTCTTGAGCGGCTTTATTTGGCCCGAAATAGATAAACAGACCCCCTATAGTTGCAGAATACTCCAATTTTTGCACGGCGCGGGGGCACCCACCTCGGCATCGACTATCAAAACCGCTCAATCCGGAATCTCGTCCACTATTCCCCATCATTTTGTGCGATGAATTACTTAAACGTTATTGACATATGAACATACGCTCATATAATCGGAAGTAAGTTATTTGAGCGTATGTTCATATGAAAGGATATTGCAATGAGCATCCGCGTTGATGAAACGAAACCCGACACCGAGGCCACCGAGCCAGTGATCCCCACCACCTGCTCGCCCGAGGACCTTCCCGACGAGGAGCTTCTCTACGACCTCGCCG
>CALGZY010000180.1 GCA_937934355.1 uncultured Collinsella sp.
ACCAGCGCGAGTTTTTTGTTCGATACCTACCATGTCGATACGCTGTGGCTTATGAGCGTGCGTCAGATTCTCGCCGGCCTGCTCTTTATGGCTGTGGTTGTCACGCGCGACCGCGCACGCCTGGTCAAGCTTTGGACCACACCCGCCGATCGCAAGCAGCTTCTGCTCTTTACCGCCTTTGGCCTGCTGTTCAACCAGTTTTGCTATCTTTCGGCCGTGCGCCTGACGAACGCCGGAACCGCGACGGTGCTCCAGTGCCTGCAGCTCGTTATCATCATGGGCTACACCTGCGTGATCGATCGCCGCATGCCGCGTACTCGCGAAGTCATCGGCATTGGCCTGGCTCTGGGTGGAACCTTTTTAATCGCCACCGGCGGCGACCCCACCAGCCTGAATATCTCGCCGCTTGGCCTGGCAGCAGGTCTTATGTGTGCGGTCAGCGCCGCGTGTATGGCGGTGATTCCCGCCAAGATCCTGCCCGAATACGGCAGCCCCATCGTCACGGGCTCGGCAATGCTCACGGCGGGCGTGGTCTCGTGCGTCTTCGTGCAGCCCTGGGCGCATATGCCGGCGCTCGACGCTGCCGGCATCGAGGCGCTCGCGGTGTTCGTGGTTATCGGCTCGTTTTTTGCTTACATGCTTTATATGCAGGGCGTTAAGGACATCGGCTCGGTGCGCGCGAGCCTCATCGGAACTGTGGAGCCGGTTTCGGCGACCATCACCAGCGCCGTTATGCTGGGGACGGTGTTTTTGCCGACCGACCTTATCGGCTTTGTCATGATCATCGTGATGATGTTCCTCACGGTGTAGCTAGCGCCGCCGCCAAGACAGAAAAGGTGTTGTGCCGCATTTTCGCCAATTGATGTCCGTGTCTGGAGTTTAGCTGTCGATGCTCAAAATGCCATAAACTAGTAACGTTATGGACTTTTTCATTGCGACTCAATTGCGAGGATTTCTTTATGGCTGGTAATCACTTTAAGGGCAGCGATAGCGGCCGCCCTGCAGTTCCGCCGCGTCCGAACGGGGCTGGTAAGGCCGGCACGCCGGGCGGCGCTGGACAGGGCGGTTCCGGTAAGCGCGTGTCCCCGGGCGAGACGGCGATGTTTACCGCTCTGTACGAGCAGTCTCAAAAGGCAAAAAAGACCGGCCGTGCAAGAGGAAATGTCTTTGCGGACGGTGCAACCTCCACGTCGCAGCCGAGCGGGGCTCCTTCGGTACCCGCGAACAACGCGGGTGCTGCCAACGCCGCGAATGGCGCCGGCAACGTTAATGCCGGCAAGGCCGCCAACAATACTCCCTCTGCCGGTGGCGCGGGGCTTACGGGTAACCTTGGCACGATTTACACCGGCGCCTCCGAGACTGGCACGTTCGCCCGCCTGGATGATAGCGGTGCCGAGTTTGCGGGCTCGGGTTCCAAGGAAGATTATTACGATTTTGGTTTGAACTACGGTAGCGACGCTTCGTCGAGTTCGACCTCTGACGGTCTGGTCCGTCATCGCCATCGCAAGGGCGAGCGCAAAAAGCGTCACACTGGCGCCATTATTGCCGCTGTAGTCGCGGTGCTTCTCGTTGTGCTTGGCGCAAGCGGCTTTATGCTGCTTAACTCGGCAAAGACCGTAAAGAGCGAAGCGAAGGAGGCTGTCGAGATCGTCGGTGGCCTTAAGGACAAGGTCACGTCGGGCGATTTTTCGACGCTGCCCGACGATGCGAAGAAGATCGATGAGCTCTGTAACAGCATGAAGGCGGAGACCTCGAGCCCGCTGTGGGCGGCGGCTTCGTTTATCCCGGTGTATGGCAGCGATATCAATGCGGCCCGCACCATGATTGACGCCCTGTCCGATGTCTCGAGCAATGCGCTGGTTCCCATGGCCGACAACCTTTCTCAGGCCACGCCCGGCAAGCTGTTCCAGGATGGCATGATTAACGTGTCCGCGCTGCAGGCGGTCGCCGATTCGCTTTCCAGCAGCTCGAAGGTGTTCAAGAGCGCCAACGAGAAGGTCCAGGGCATTGGCGATACTCATATTTCCCAGGTGACCGAGCTGGTCGATAAGGCCAAGGACGGCTTTGCCACCCTCAACGGCGCGGTTGACGCGGCGGAGAAGGTCGCCCCCGTCCTTCCCCAGATGCTCGGCGCCAACGGCCAGACGCG
>CALGZY010000181.1 GCA_937934355.1 uncultured Collinsella sp.
TGAAGCAGCTCCTGAAGCCAGCCAAACGGGCACAGAAAGCCGCATACAAAGCGTCCCAGCAGCACGCCGAGCAAAATGAGCGTACCGGTAACATAGTAAGAAAAGTTGAACTTGGATGAACCTACCACCGACTGGAACGACCCGATGGGGCACGCACCCGATGCCGCGGGGCACGAATAGCAATTAAGTCCAGGTACGCAGACTGTTTTTCCCGCGCCCTGATAGATGCCGCCTTTGGCAAAGTTTGGCAGGTGAATGTTGGTGACCAGCGTCGCCGCCGCCTGAATGAGTCCGCGAAATCGGGCCAAAACATGCGACGCGGTGTTTGCTCTTTTATCCAATTCCGATACACTCCAAGCACAGCCTAATCGCTTTGGCCAGCACGGCATCCGCCTCGCCACGCATAACGCCAAAGCACACCATGGCAATTCCGACGATCAACAAAGCGACCTGTACCATGGGTTTTACCGCTTTGAACAACTCGACCACTCCTTTCGTTACGCGACCATTGGACCATATCGACTATAAAATCCGTGTTAAGCGCGATTTGGAATGTGCAAGGAGACTGTTATGCGTATTTTGATCGTCGAAGACGAGCGAGCACTGTGCGATGCAATCGCACGCAGCTTGCGAAACTTGGCGTACAGCGTCGACTGCTGCCACGACGGGCAGGAGGCGCTCGACCTGCTGGGCGTCGAAGTCTTTGACCTCGTGGTACTCGACCTCAACCTTCCCCGTATCGATGGCATGACCGTGCTCAGGGAACTTAGGAAAACCGACTGCGAGACCAAGGTGCTGATTCTGTCCGCACGTGGCGAAGTATCCGATAAAGTCGCCGGACTCGATGCCGGCGCCAACGATTACCTTACCAAGCCGTTTCATCTTGACGAGCTTGCGGCAAGGATCCGCAGCCTTACCCTCAGGCGCTTTACACAAAGCGACATAGTATTAACCTGCGGAAAGCTCCGCTTTGACACCAAGGCGCGCATCGCTTCCGTGGACAGCGAGGCTCTATCTCTTACGCGCAAGGAAACGGGAATCTTGGAATACCTGATGCTTAATCAGGGGCGTCCGGTAAGTCAAGAGGAGCTTATCGAGCACGTTTGGGATAGCAGCGTGAACAGCTTTAGCAACGCAACCCGCGTTCATATCTCGTCACTCCGCAAAAAGCTGCGCAGCGCTTTGGGATACGACCCGATTCGCAATCGGATTGGAGAGGGCTACGTTATGGAGGATGGAGAATGAAAGGGCTTTCGCTGCAATGGCGCATAACGATTATGACGGCTCTGCTCACGTGCGCGGCATGCGTGCTGACGAACTGCCTGGTCGGCTATACGGGCATGCGCTACATGGACGCCATCGGCAGTGACATCTCGGCCCTTAACGCAACCGGCGAAGACTCGCCCCAGGCGTTCGACCCAACGAAGGGGAGCCTCGATGACGAGGTCACGATCGTCGTAAACGACGCACAGGAGTCTTTTGGCACGACAGCCTGGTACATCACGGCTGGAGTCACACTCCTTGGCGGCGCGCTGGCATACTTTGTGAGCGGCCGTGCCCTCAAACCGCTACGGGCTTTTGCAGCCCAGGTTGAGCGTGTGCAGCCTGACAACCTAAGCGAAATCAGACTCAATGAAGATGTGCCCACCGAGCTACAACGATGCAGCGCCTCTTTCAACGACATGATCGCCCGTCTTGGCGAAGGGTTCTCTGCACAGCGTCAGTTCACCGGCAACGCCGCACACGAGCTGCGCACCCCGCTCGCCCTTATGCAAGCACAGATTGAACTATTCATCTCCGAGCAC
>CALGZY010000182.1 GCA_937934355.1 uncultured Collinsella sp.
GCACGCGGGCCTCAAATACGTCCTCGTGGCCGTAATACATCATCAAGGACAGCGGACCGACCTCGTTTCCCGGAACGTAGCCAAGTTTGGTCTTGCCATAGTAGATCGCAACCGCCTCAGGGTCATGGGGATTATCGCGCTCGGCACACAGCGTCAGTTTATCGCCCGCTTTAAGATCGCCTAGGACCAAGGCGCCATCGGCATATTGAAATCCTGCGATATGAAACGGCAGAAGAACACGTGAAGGCTCGTACATAGCAGCTCCTCTAACGGCCGGATAAACCGGTGTGTAACCTTATTGAGAAGTCTACGAACTCGCGCGGACACAAATTCGCCCCACCCGCGCCTTTTCGACCGTTTGTCGCTACACCATCTGATTCTAATGCACAAACATGCGCACGAACTTGTGCTTCCAGCTTGCGTAAGGAGCGTAGCGGAATGGCACGTCCAGCCACGTTGCCTTATTCACGATGCTCTTCTTGTGGCTAAACGTATCGAAGCTCTCGCGTCCATGGTACTGCCCCATACCGCTCGCTCCCATGCCGCCAAAGCCCATATGGCTCGTAGCCAAGTGCATGATGGTGTCGTTGACGCAGCCGCCGCCAAAGGGCACGTAGCGCACAAAGCGTTGCTGAACCGAACGGTCCTGGCTAAAGATATACAGGGCCAGCGGCGTCGGACGATCCGTAATAAACGCTTCGGCCTCGTCAAGGCTCTCAAACGTCAGCACTGGCAAAATGGGGCCGAAGATCTCCTCCTGCATCACGGCGTCATCGGGGGACACGCCGTCCAAAATCGTCGGCTCGATCTTGAGCGAGGCCTCGCGCGCGGTACCTCCAAGCACGACCTTATCGGGATCGATCAGCCCGCGCACGCGCGCAAAATGCTTGGCGTTGACGATATGTCCGTAATCCTCATTGTCGAGTGGATGTTCGCCAAACATGCGACGGACCTCCTCCTTGATGAGGCCCAGCAGCTCGTCGTGCACGCGCGTATCGACCAGCAGGTAGTCGGGCGCCACGCAGGTCTGCCCCACGTTGAGCCATTTACCAAAGGCGATGCGCCGTGCCGCGACCTTCAAGTTTGCCGTCGCATCCACGATGCAGGGACTCTTTCCGCCCAGCTCAAGCGTCACGGGCGTAAGGTTTTTACTTGCGCGCTCCATGACGAGCTTGCCAACCGGAACGCTACCGGTAAAGAAGATCTTGTCCCAGTGCTCATCGAGCAGCGCTTCGTTCTCGGCGCGCCCGCCCTCGACAACCGTCACCAGGCGCGGATCAAATGCCTCTTCACAGATTTGCCTGAGCACCGCGCTCGATGCCGGAGCATAGGCGCTCGGCTTGATGACCACGGTATTGCCCGCGGCAAGGGCGCCAGCGAGCGGCTCGAGCGTCAGCAAAATCGGATAGTTCCAGGGCGCCATGATGAGCGTGACGCCATAGGGCACGGTTTGCGTTTTGCACACGCTCACGGCGTTAGCGAGGTCGCACGGACGCAGGCGCGGACGACTCCATCGGGCCACATGCGCAATCTGATGTCGAATCTCGGAAAGCGATGTGCCAATCTCGCACATATAGGCCTCGTCATGCGACTTTCCCAAATCGGTCTTGAGCGCATGAGCGATATCGGCCTCGTGGGCCCGCACCGCATCGCGTAAACTCACGAGCGCGCGACGTCGAGCATCGACATCAAACGTGGCGTGCGTCTTAAAGTAGGCGCGCTGATCGCCGACGATGCGCGCAATTTCCTCGGTGTTCATGGCACCCTCCTAGTTCTCGTCCTCAAACATACCACCCGCGACGACCTCGTACATATGCTCGAGCTCCGAGCGGTCCATCAAAAGTGGAACGGGGTACAGGGGATTGGCCTCGGCATCGGCATGGGCCGCCATTTGCGGAATATCGGAGCGGCGAATACCCGAGACAAATTTGGGGATTCCCAGGGCCTCGTTCATGCGGTCGACCCAATCGATAAAGGCCTCGGCCGCAAGACTGTCCTGCGCGGTAGCCGGCGCAATGCCCGCCATGCGAGCAAGATCGGCAAGCTTAGGAGCAGCAGCGTCGCCATAGGCGCGAAGCATATGCGGCAGGATGATAGCGTTGGCCAAGCCGTGCGGAATCCCATAACGTCCGCCCAGGCTGTGTGCGATGGCATGAACGTATCCAACATAGGAGCGCGTAAAGGCAACTCCCGCCTTATACGCCGCCGAAAGCATATTGCGACGCGCACGCATGTCGTCGCCATGCTCATAGGCCTCGAGCAAATTGTCGTGGATGAGCTGCACCGCCTGTCGTGCCATCTTGCGCGTATAGGGCGTGGTGCTTCGCCCGATAAAGGCCTCGACGGCATGCGTCAGGGCGTCCATACCCGTCTGCCCCGTAATGGAGGCGGGCAGACCGCGCGTAAACTCGGGGTCGTGCACCGCAAAGCGCGGAATAAGCACAAAGTCGTTAATGGGGTACTTGTAGTGCGTCTCGTCATCGGTAATTACCGCCGCAAGTGTGACCTCGCTTCCCGTGCCTTCCGTGGTGGGGACGGCGATGAGCAGCGGCAGGCGACGATGAATCCGCAGCAGGCCGCGCATCTTGTTGATGGGCTTGTTTGGCTGCGCAATGCGTGCGCCTACGCCCTTGGCGCAGTCCATGGCTGATCCTCCGCCAAAGCCGATAATGGCCTGGCAGGCGCTCTCTCGATACAGGGACGCCGCTTCCTCCACGTTTGAGACCGTGGGGTTCGCACGCGTTTCGGCATAGACCGTAATGCCAATCCCCCTGGATGCGAGCGCCGTCTCGAGCGGTGCCGTGAGCCCCAGACGGGTAATGCCGGGATCCGTCACGATAAGGACCTTCTGGATCGAGCGCTTTTGAAGCACCGCGGGCACATCCTCGGCATGCTCTAAAATGCGCGGCTCGGTATAGGGCAGGATCGGCAATGCAATGCGAAAAACCGTCTGATATGTTCGGCACCAGGCACGACGGGCTAGATGCATAAAGGAAACTCCTTCATTTGTTGATAGGTCAACATTTGCTCGCCCGATTGTACTCAGCAAAGATCGCAGACGGCCTCCCAATCGTTAATCAATCAACATCTTCATATCTCGAAATTGATTTATTAAAAATCATTCCTAATAGGCTTCACATTTGGTTGCATTTATGGATAATAGAACTCGTCAAGACGCACGTCCGGAGAGGGCCCTTACGGGACCGGACGAGCGCACAATCGCCATCGATCGAAAGGATCGAATCATGAAGTTTGTTTGCCCCGTTTGCGGTTATGTGGAAGAGTTCGACGGCGACCAGCTGCCCGAGGACTTCAAGTGCCCCCAGTGCGGCGTTCCCGGTTCTCGTTTCCTGAAGCAGGAGGAGGGCCAGCTCGAGTGGGCTGCCGAGCACGTCGTGGGCGTCGCCAAGATGGAGGGCGTCTCCGAGGACATCGTTGCCGACCTGCGCGCCAACTTTGAGGGCGAGTGCTCTGAGGTCGGTATGTACCTGGCCATGGCGCGCGTCGCTCATCGCGAGGGCTATCCCGAGATCGGCCTGTACTGGGAGAAGGCTGCCCACGAGGAGGCCGAGCACGCTGCCAAGTTCGCTGAGCTCCTGGGCGAGGTCGTGACCGACTCCACCAAGAAGAACCTCGAGATGCGCGTTGAGGCCGAGAACGGTGCCACCGCCGGCAAGACCGATCTTGCCAAGCGTGCCAAGGCCGCTGGCCTTGATGCCATCCACGACACCGTGCACGAGATGGCTCGCGACGAGGCCCGCCACGGCAAGGCTTTCGCCGGCCTGCTCAAGCGCTACTTTGGCTAAGCCAAACGCCTGAGACATAACCTCTAGCTCAATGAGGCCCGGACCGTATTGGTTCGGGCCTTTTTCGTGCCTCACAAACTTGTTAACTACCTGAAATAGGACCGCCTTCGGCATAGGTTTCTCGTCAAAAACTAAGTGAGTAGACTTTTTGGAACTTGCCGAGCACGCCATCCATATTGCTTTATAAAGCCGCAGGTAAATGACTTGTTTCAAAACGGCCTGGTCGCCAAAGTGCTAAAAGCCTACTCACTTAGAACCGCAGCCGTCCACGATCGAGCCGTTTTGTGTCTAGCGGGCATCTTTCCGTCGATTACTCCCAATTTTGTCCAGTCAACGAATAGTTCAGACCGGAGTAATGCCTCAGCCCTTTGCTCATCTGAGCTTTTATCACGATATTCAGCATCGAGCATCCTGCATACGGCCTTAACGATCGCGCGGAATCTATCCTCATCCGATATCTGTCTGTGTGTCAGGAGAAGCACATCGTAGCCCATGGCCTGAAGGGCCGTCATGCGGTCAGCGTCACGCAAGCCATCCCCTGCGCGTCCGTGCGAGGCCTTTCCCTGACATTCAATGGCCACCTGTCGCCTACCGTCCGGTGAAGAAAGAAGTAGGTCGATATATACACGGGACTTTCCCACAATCGCTCGAGCACTTGTGCCTAGCATCACTTCAACATTAAGCTCTATGTCGCAAAAACCTTCGCCTCCCAGGGATCGCGGCAGTGCAAGTAGCAAATACGCCTCGACCTCAAAAGGCGACGCGGCACCCAATGGAACGAATTGCGATACCGCCATAAATCTATTGCCGTAACGCATCCCGCAAACATCTGAACAAAAACGGTCAAGGTCTCTGCCCAAAACCAAAGCGTCTCGACGCCATAAATTTGAAGCGGTGCCGTCCTCGGACGGGCAGCGCACCCAACCCAACGTCGTCGAAATCGCGCCCGAATCAATTGCACGCGTAAGCTCCGCCTCAAGTGCCGCCGGCAGAGCACACACCGCAAACAGGCCGCACATCTCCGCCAACACAAAAAGAAGCTGAAGATCCGTCAGATGCCGCGACATGATGAATGCCGTCAGTAGAGGAGACGTAATCAAAAATCCATGCTCCGTTTCCAGCACGGATTCCCTGGGGGGCTCACCAAGGAACAGCCGCTGCCTAATGCTGGTAGGACAAGTCCGTTTGTTCCTCGTCTGAACCAATGTATACAACGGAAAACCGAGCGCGACCGCAGCCGTCGGGTTGCGGGCGAGATCATATCGCTGCCGGTCTTCTTCCGGTCGTGGAAGCGGCGGACACAGAGCACGGACCTGAGGGGGCAAACGCCAGTACCTAAAAGCCGATATGTCACAAAGTAGATCTTTCATAGGCACAGGAAAACACGAATTTCAACCCAGTCAGTCACGCATTGGCGCGAACGCGCCAAAAATGGTGCCGAACGGACTGCCAAGTTTTCAACAGCCCTCCCCAACTGGCCAAAAGCTTGCCGAGAGCTGGACGAAGTTCTGTTGAAAACCCCATTTTTTTCTCATGCAGAAGCTTTGCGCGACAAGTGAGTAGACTTTTTTGAACATCCCGAGCAGCCCTGTCATCCTGCTTTTCAAAATCGCAGGTAGATAGCTTGTTACAAAACTGCCTGGTCGCCAAAGTTCCAAAAGCCTACTCACTTAGATTGCAGAGCGCTCCCATTAGCTGCGATTCCAAGGTATTTAGCGCTTTTGGACTCAAATCGTCATACTGAACAAGAATTTGACTTGAGTTTTCAGGGACAGATGCGCCATCGGCACACCAAAAACAGCCACCGATATCGATAAAAGAGATGCTCGAGCGCGTGAGGGCCCGTGCAAAAGTGCTTCCGCCCGTTCCACGCTCCGCAACCACGGTACAGTAAAGGCCCGCATCTGCCTGCTCGATCGAGACTTCCCCTGCCGGAAACGCTTTCCGCACAAGCGACGTCAGGCCATCACGCGCCTCGCGAGCACGAACGCGCACGCGGTTCACATGTCGCTCGTAATCACCCGATTCCAGCAAACGCGCCAAAGCGACCTGGTCAACAGAGCTCACCGACGAGGCGTAGAAACCAAGGTTGCGCCTAAACCGCTCCATTAGCTCATCGGGCAACACCATATACGCCAAACGCAACGCCGATGAAAGGCTCTTCGAAAACGTGTTGGTGTAGATAACCGACTGGGCGGCATCGATCGATGCGAGCGCGGGAATCGGCTTCCCGGCAAGGCGAAACTCACAATCAAAGTCATCTTCGATGAGATACCGACCTGGTCGCTCGGCGGCCCAGCTCAGCAGCGCGTAGCGGCGCGCAATGCTCGTCACAAGGCCGGTCGGATACTGATGGGACGGCATCAGGTGAAGGACATCGGTCCCGCTTTTCTGCAGAGTGCTCAAGTCCACGCCCTCGTCATCCAACGGGATATGTCGAACTTTGCAGCCCATAGCCTGATAGATACGCGTCAGACGCAAATAGCCCGGGTCCTCAACGGCATACACCTTGTCGGCTCCAAGCAACTGAACCAACATGGTATCGAGCAGCTGGGCGCCTGCACCGATAACAATGTTGTTGGGGTCGACATTCATGCCCCTTGTCCCACGCAGATGGTGAGCAATTGCGCGTCGCAGCCGAGCGGTGCCCTGCGCCGGTGCGGGCGAAAAGATTTCGCGCTCATCTTCGGATGCCAGCGTCGCCCGTAGTGCGCTTTGCCAAAGCCGCGCCGCCTCCAAAGCGGAAGGAGAAAGTGCATCGAACAGCTCGACCTGTCCGTTGACATCATGCGCGCTGAGGCCCACAGAGACGGTATCTCGGTCGATGCCCTGCGAAGCCAAAGGCAAAACCGGTGCATCCGGAAGCTTGCAAGCGTAGTAGCCACGACGCGGCATTGAGCAAATATAGCCCTCGGCAAGTAACTGGCTATATGCATTCTCGATGGTAATGACACTGATTCCCAGATGACTGGCAAAGGCGCGCTTAGACGGAAGATGCTCCCCCGCCACAATACGTCCAGCAACAATATCATCTCGAATTTGCTGGTAAACATACTCATAAAGCGATGCTTCGCCGCGTTTTTCCAAATTGTAGTCAAGCATGAGTTTGCCACCTGACCTTATCGAGCTGTTCAATCTGGTATTAGGCTGACATTATTATTATCTCGAAAACTGAGTATTTTGCCATACCCAGCTCCCCGATAGGATGTTCCGTCAAGCAATGCACATGCCAACCAAGGGAGCAACCATGGCAGAACAGACCAGCAAGGCCGATCGCGTCAAACTCAATCGCGAACTCGCGCAGATGCTCAAGGGCGGCGTCATCATGGACGTCACCACGCCCGAGCAGGCACGCATCGCCGAGGAGGCAGGCGCCTGCGCCGTCATGGCACTCGAGCGCATCCCGGCCGACATCCGCGCCGCAGGCGGCGTCTCGCGCATGAGCGACCCCAAGATGATCAAGGGCATCCAAGAGGCCGTCTCCATCCCCGTCATGGCCAAGTGCCGCATCGGTCACATTGTCGAGGCGCAGGTCCTGCAGGCCATCGAGATCGATTACATCGACGAGTCCGAGGTTCTCTCCCCCGCCGATGACGTCTATCACATCGACAAGACCCAGTTTGACGTGCCGTTTGTCTGCGGCGCCCGCGATCTGGGCGAGGCGTTGCGCCGTGTTGCCGAGGGCGCCACTATGATTCGCACCAAGGGTGAGCCGGGTACGGGCGACGTCGTTCAGGCCGTGCGTCACATGCGCAAGATCCAAAAGCAGATCCGCGACGTTGTTGCCCTGCGCGACGACGAGCTCTTTGAGGCAGCCAAGCAACTGCAGGTTCCGGTCGAGCTGGTACGCGAGGTCCATGCCACGGGCAAGCTTCCCGTCGTGAACTTTGCCGCCGGCGGCGTAGCGACCCCGGCCGATGCCGCGCTGATGATGCAGCTGGGTGCCGAGGGCGTCTTTGTCGGCTCGGGCATCTTTAAGAGCGGCGACCCCGCCAAGCGCGCCGCTGCCATCGTCAAGGCCGTGGCAAACTTCACCGATGCCAGGCTCATCGCCGAGCTTTCGGAGGACCTGGGCGAGGCCATGGTGGGCATTAACGCCGACGAAATCGAGATTATCATGGAAGAGCGCGGGCGCTAGTCCAGCAGAAAGGATCGCACATGAGCGATTATGCAGACCAAACGGTTGCCGTGCTGGCGGTCCAAGGCGCTTTTGCCGAGCACGAGGCAAGACTATTCGAGCTTGGCGCACACTGTATTGAGCTGAGGCAGGCGGCTGATTTGAAGCAGGACTTTGACCGTCTGGTACTTCCCGGCGGCGAGTCTACCGTTCAAGGGAAGCTGCTTGATGAGCTGGGCATGCTCGAGGAGCTTCGTGCCCGTATCGCTGAAGGTATGCCCGTCCTGGGCACCTGCGCCGGCCTGATTCTACTGGCTCACGACCTTGCCGCCCATGACGATAAGGGCACGCCGCGTCTGGAAACCATGGATGTACTTGTCGAGCGCAATGCCTACGGCAGGCAGCTCGGCAGCTTTCGAACCAAGGGGCAAATAGCCGGCATTGACGGTGAAGTGCCGCTGACGTTTATCCGCGCGCCCCGCATCGTCGAGGTCCACGGCGACGCCAAGGCCTTAGCGAAAGTCGACGGTCGTATTGTCGCCGCCCGTCAGGGCAACCAGCTCGGCGCAACCTTCCACCCCGAACTCGACGACGACGTCCGCCTCCACGAGCTCTTCCTCCAAATGTAGGCAGAGTAGAAACGAGCGTGGATTTTCGGACACGCAACAAATGAGAGTGGATAATCTCCCACTTTGAACTTAGATGCAGGCTCAAACCAGGAGATTATCCACTCTCATACTATGTAGTCATTTAAGAACGTCCCCAATGACTACTTCGACAACGCCGATGCTTTGGCAACGTCAGACACTATGACCCAATCCGAGGGCACTAAAAAGATAGGAGCCCCCGCTCGTGA
>CALGZY010000183.1 GCA_937934355.1 uncultured Collinsella sp.
TTGATCTCCACGCCGCAGCCCAGCACGCGCATGAGGTCCATGATGATGTCGGACTTAAAGATGCGCGGATAGTCTTCCTTCAGGCAGTTGAGGATTTTACCGCGGACGGGCATAACGCCCTGGAACTCGGCATCGCGCGAGGTGCGAATGGCGCCTGCTGCCGAGTCGCCCTCTACGATATAGATCTCGCGACGGTTCTTATCTTTGGAGCGGCAGTCGATGAACTTCTGCACGCGGTTGGCCATGTCGGTCTTCTGCTGCAGGTTGGTTTTGATGCTCTGGCGCGTCTTCTCGGCGTTCTCGCGCGAGCGCTTGTTGATGAGCACCTGCTCCATGATCTTGTTGGCGGCGTCTTTGTTCTCGATCAAGTAGGTCGAAAGACGCTCCTTAAAGAAGGCCGTCATAGCCTGCTGGATAAAGCGGTTGTTGATGGCTTTCTTAGTCTGGTTTTCGTAGGACGTCTGGGTGGAGAAGCAGTTGGTCACCAATACCAGGCAGTCCTGGACGTCTTGCCATTTAATGCCGCTCTCGTTTTTGTTGTATTTGCCCTGTTGCTTAATGTAAGCATCGATGGCGCTAGTGAGGGCGCTGCGGGCAGCCTTCTCGGGCGAGCCGCCGTTCTCGAGCCACGATGAGTTGTGGTAGTACTCCTGCATCATGAAGGTGCGCGAGAAGCACATGCATGCGGTGATTTTTACGTTGTAATCGGGCAGGTCCTCGCGATCGCGACCGCGACGGTCGGCCTCGATAAAGAAGGGCTCGGTAAGGTAGTCGGTACCGACCTTCTCGAGCACGTAGTCCTCGATGCCCTTGGGATAGCAAAAATCCTCTTCGGAAAACTCGCCATCGTCGCCCTCGATGCGCAGGCGGAAGGTCACGTTGGCGTTGACCACGGCCTGACGGCGCATGGTCTCGCGATACCAATCGTGGGGAATGCTAATCGAGGTAAAGACCTCAAGATCGGGGCGCCACTTGATGGTGGTGCCGGTGCGGTTCTCGTCGCTGGGCTCAATCTCGAGTGCCTTCTTTTTGGCGCCGACGACCTTGCCCTTCTTAAAGTGTAAGGAGTATTTGTTGCCGTCGCGCCAGACGGTGACGTCCATGTACTCGGAGGCGTACTGGGTCGCGCATGAACCCAGGCCGTTGGTACCGAGCGAGAAGTCGTAGTCGCCGCCCTGGTTGTTGTTGTACTTGCCGCCGGCGTAGAGCTCGCAAAAGACGAGCTCCCAGTTAAAGCGCTTCTCGGAAGGGTTCCAGTCGAGCGGGCAGCCGCGGCCGTTGTCCTCTACCTGAATGGAGCCATCGCGAAAGGCGGTAAGAGTGATGAGCTTGCCGTAGCCCTGGCGCGCCTCGTCAACGGCGTTGGACAGGATCTCGAAGGCGGCATGCGCGCAGCCGTCGAGTCCGTCCGAGCCAAAGATGACGGCGGGGCGCAGGCGTACGCGCTCCTCGTCCTTGAGCTGGCGGATACTGTCGTTACCATAGTTTGCGGTGTTTTTTGCCATACTCGCTCTCTCGGTGCTCCTTTGCTGCGTTTAAGTCATATAGATAGTCAAGGTAGCATAGCCCAGCCCACAGACGATTCCACCCAACACGAAATCCATCGAACAATCGTTCGGTTAGATAATGAATGCTCGGGATGCGGGAGGAGCCTGTCCTATTCAAACATCTGCGGCAGGTCGATGAAGACGGTTCGATCGCTTCCTTCAGCTTCGAAGCCCGAACGGGAGAAGAATCCATAGCGATGGCACTTGAGCCCCGTTGCCTCGACTTGGGTGATTTCCTCGTCGACCATTTTTTGCGTGATGGGGGATTTGCGGAACTTTGCTTCGTAGAATGCGTAACCCTCGGGGTCTTGCGTTACCACATCGAATTCGCCGCTCGTTTTGTTTGCGGGATCGTCGTACCAGTACTTGCCTATGGCGTCGAAAGCCGGTTCGATCTTGCCGGTCCTGTTCTGCCGCACGAGGTATTGACGGCAGATCTCCTCGAACATATGAGGAACGTAGTTTTCCTCGAAGTCTTGGGAGACGTGACGATCATAGAAGACTTCCGGGTCGAGCAGCTGACGCGCCGAGGCATTGCGGAAAACGTAGCGATAGTAAAAGAGCGAAAGCGGATCCACTACAAAGTAGCCAGACTTGCGCTTGTTCGTAGGGTCGTTGATGGGTGCACGCTTTTGGACGATTTCGAGTGACATGAGCTTGTCGAGCACGTCTGCCATGGCCGGACCGCTCGAGACGTGCGACTGTGCCAGCACGTCCCCCCAACGGGAGTAACCTTGTGCGAGAGCCCCGAAAACTTCGTTGGCGTTGGTCATCTTCGAGATCTCGGCGTTGAGATAGGACGGCACCTCGCTTTCTAAGCGTGCGCCAGGTTCCGTGACGAGCTCGATGATGTTGTCGCGTACGCTTTGGGATTGATCGATGAGGCGATTGTAAAAGGGGATGCCGCCAAAAACGCTATAGAGCCGCACCTTGTCCTCGGGCGAGAACGCGGGATAGAACTTCGCAGCGTCAAAGTAATCCATGGGCTTAAGCTCAAGCGCGAGATCAATTCGCCCGTAGAGGGGGCTTTCATGCTCGATGAGGGATTTCATAATCTCAACGTAGGAGCCGCACAGGACAATGTTTAAACGTGAGTCTTCCCTGTGGGCGTCGATTGAGGTCTGAAGAATGCTGTCTAAGCCTTTAACCGCATCTCTCAAGTAGGGGTATTCGTCGAGAACAAGGGTAATGTTCTTGTCTTTGGCTTGGGCAAACAGAAATTCGATGAGCTCGCGGATGCCTGTGAAGGCGAGCGGAGGAAAGCTCAGCGCTTCAGCAACAAGGACGGACAGACTCTCGAGGTTGTCTGCCTCGGAGGTTTGGCGGCACTCGTAATAGACCGTTGCGACGTCCGGCAAATTGGTTAGCGCCTGCTTGATGAGCTCACTTTTTCCGACGCGACGCCTGCCGTAAATGAGAACATTGCGCTGCTCGGGTGCTTTGAGCGTTTTCTTAATACGGGCGAGCTCACGCTCCCTGCCAATGAATTCCACTTACTCGGTTCCTTCCGACTCGGTTTTGTCCGAGTTAATTGTATCGCATGGATCAGTTTATGCCCGAGTTTACTCGGACAAAACCGAGTCGGTTCTGTCCGAGTAA
>CALGZY010000184.1 GCA_937934355.1 uncultured Collinsella sp.
CTGTTTGCCCAGGAAAATAGAAAGAATGGCGGGAGGAGCTTCATTAGCACCCAAACGATGGTCGTTTCCGGCAGATGCTACCGCAATTCGCAGCAGATCCTGGTAATCATCGACTGCCTGAATGACAGCACAGAGGAACAGAAGGAATTGTGCGTTTTCATAGGGCGTCTCACCGGGAGAGAGTAGATTTACATTGGTGTCAGTTGCCAAAGACCAGTTGTTATGCTTGCCGCTGCCATTGACTCCTACGAAGGGTTTTTCATGGAGCAGACACACTAAGCCGTGTTTCAAAGCAACTTTCTGCATGATCTCCATGGTCAGCTGGTTGTGGTCGGCGGCTACATTGGTGGTCGTGTAAATGGGGGCCAGCTCATGCTGTGCAGGTGCAACTTCGTTGTGCTGCGTTTTTGCTAAAATACCAAGCTTCCAGAGATGCTCGTTCAGATCAGCCATATAGGCGGCAACACGAGGCTTGATCGAGCCGAAGTAATGGTCGTCCATCTCCTGTCCTTTGGGAGGCTTGGCTCCAAACAGGGTACGGCCAGTGAAACGCAAATCCCGGCGCTGCGCATACATCTTGGCGTCTACCAAGAAGTACTCTTGCTCAGGCCCCACAGAGGTGTGGACATACTTAGCTTTGGTGTTACCGAACAGCCGCAGAATACGCAGTGCCTGTTTGTTCAGGGCTTCCATAGACCGCAGCAGGGGAGCTTTCTTATCCAATGCTTCACCACCGTAGGAGCAGAATGCAGTGGGAATACACAGGCTCTTTTCTTTAATAAAGGCATAGGATGTGGGGTCCCAAGCGGTGTAGCCACGGGCCTCGAAGGTAGCACGCAGGCCGCCGTTGGGGAAGCTCGAGGCATCGGGCTCGCCCTGGATGAGGTTCTTGCCCGTAAACTTGGTAATGGCGGTGCCGTCGTGGTTGGGCTCGAGGAAGCTGTCGTGCTTCTCGGAAGTAATGCCCGAAAGCGGCTGGAACCAGTGCGCATAGTGCGTCGCGCCCTTGGAGATGGCCCAGACCTTCATGGCATGGGCAACGGCGTTGGCCACATCCAGGTCGAGCGGCTCACCGCCCTCGAGGGTTGCAGCAAGGCGCTTCCAAATGTCCTTGGGGAGGTAGTCCTTCATGACTTCCTCAGAGAACACCATGGTCCCGAAGCGGTCAGTAAGTTCGGCCATACGGAACTCCCTTCGTATCGGCACCGCGTGAGAAGCGGTGTTGATTACTAACGAACGAGTCATAGCTTAGACTCGCCGTGTTTCCGCGACATTACCGTTATGTTGCTGTCGCGAAACCAATCAATGAGGTTACCCTATCGAGGCGGCGTTGCCACCCTCAACAGCCAATCAACTGCATAAATTGCAGACCTCTCCCCATGGTTTAAGGGCAGTCAATTTGGGATGGAGCTCTATTAACTGGTATTTTGCATCAGATACCAGTCTTTATAGTCCGTGCCTAGATTAGCCGCTCTGTTATAGAGAAAGCCGATAGCAAGGCATCTTTGATTGGTATCCTCAAATAGCGAGTGAAACTCCACCGTGGCACAGTGGTGCTGTAGAATCCTTACAACACATCACACTATTACGTATCTAGAGGAGCACGATATGCGCGTCGACGAGGTTTTTAAGCAGGCAGCATCCCAGGACACCGCGCCCATTTCGTTTGAGATGTTCCCGCCCAAGGGCGAGCTGACCCTCGACACGGCTCGCGAAGTGGCAGGCAATCTGTGCAAGCTTTCGCCGAGCTTTGTCTCGGTCACCTGCTCGGCCGGCGGCTCGGGCAACGGCGCCACCACCGCCCCCATCGCGCATATGATTACGAGCGAATTCGATACACCCTCGGTGGCACACCTTACCTGCGTGGGCCGCTCGCACGCCGATATCGCCGCCAAGATCGACGAGTATCGCACCGCCGGCGTGGAAAACATCCTGGCCCTGCGTGGCGATCTCCCTGCCGGCGCAACCGAGGACGACAAGCCCGCCTCCGACTACGCCTACGCCCGCGACCTCATCCCCGAGCTCGTCGACGCCGGCTTTTGCGTGGGCGCCGCAGCCTACCCCGAGGGCCACATTGCCTGCGAGGATCTCAACCTCTCGGTCGAACACCTCAAGCAAAAACAGGACGCCGGCGCGAGCTTCTTTGTGACGCAGCTCTTCTTTGATAACGAGTGCTTCTACCGTTTTCGCGAGCTTGCCGACAAGGCCGGCATCACCGTGCCCATTACCGCGGGCATCATGCCGTTTATGGGCAAGTCGCAGATCAGCCGCATGGTCTTTATGTGCGGCGCGTCGCTGCCTTCCCCCGTCATCAAGATTCTCGCCAAGTACGAGAATGACCCCGAGAGCCTGCAGGCAGCTGGTGTAGATTATGCAGCCCGCCAGCTTTGCGACCTCAAGGAGCACGGCGCCGACGGCCTGCACCTGTACACTATGAACCGTCCTGCGATCGCCGCGACCATTATGGAGCGCCTGGGGTAATGGAAAAACCGCACATCGATACAACCGCTGTCGAAGTGCCGGCCGACCTTGCGTCGCCGGCGCTTTACCGTGTCGATGCTGCGCACCATCCCCGTGTCGACCGTGCCGAGATGCTGCGGTATCTGGGTTACGGCGGCCAGCAGATTGAGCCCGAACTGTCACGACGTATTGAGCTTGTGGTCGAGCGTCTGGAACTTGACATTGAGCCCCGTGGCGTGCGCCGCGTGTTTGCCGTCGATGCCACGGGCGTGGACGAGCAGGGCAAGCCTTGCATCCGTCTGGTCGGCACCAACGTTGAGCTGCGCGGTCGCGATATCTATCGACATCTCAAAGACGCCCGCTTTGCCGCACTCATGGCATGCACCCTCGGCATGGACGCCGAGCGTCGCCTGCGCATCACGGGAGCCCAACATCCCCTGGAGGGCGCCGTGCTCGACGCCGCGTGCTCCGCTTACGTGGAAGCCGCCGTTGAGCAAATGGACCAGCAGGTCAAGACGGACGCCGCCGTTCATGGGCTCGCCGGCAACTGGCGCTTTAGTCCCGGCTACGGCGACTGCCCGCTCTCGGCCCAGCGCTCGATCGTCAATGCGCTCAACGCCACGCGGCTCATCGGCCTGACCGTCACGCCCACCAGCCTGCTCATGCCCACCAAAAGCGTGACCGCGGTGATCGGCCTGTTCGAAGGCGAAGTCCACGACGCCCAGACCCGCCCCACCTGCAATATCTGCCGCATGCGCGAGAACTGCCGCTTCCGCGCCGCCCACACCACCTGCTATTCCAGCCATTAGGAGCCCTCGATGTTTACTCCGCTTATCACTCATGATTTGGACGGCGCCGCGCTGGCGGCACCCGTTGATGCCGCACGTCGCAACGGTGCCACGTACAAGACGCGCACGATCGACGATCTGCGCATTAAGGACGGTCGCCTGCGTGCGGCCATCGAGGGCACGGGGCACCTACTGTTCGACGGCGGCATGGGCACCATGTTGCAGGCCGCTGGCATGAAGGCGGGCGCCCTGCCCGAGCTGCTCAACTTTGAGGAACCCCAGGTTATCACTGATATCCAACGTCAATATGTCGAGGCCGGCTGCGACGTGATTACCGCCAACACCTTTGGCGCCAACGCCCACAAGCTCGACGGTGCCGCCACCGTGGCAGACGTCTTTGCCGCGGCCGTCGCCTGTGCCCGCGAGGCCGGCGCCCGCTACGTCGCCGGCGATATCGGCCCCATCGGCGCGCTGCTTCGCCCCCTGGGTACTCTGAGCTTCGACGAGGCCTACGACCTCTTTGCCGAGGAAGTGCGCGCCGGCGTCGCCGCGGGTGTGGACCTCTTTATTATCGAGACCATGACCGACCTTGCCGAGATCAAGGCGGCCGTCCTCGCCTGCCGCGAGAACTCCGACCTGCCCGTCTTTGCCACCATGACCTTTGAGGAAGACGGCCGCACGTTTCTGGGCACGAGTCCCGAGGTGGCCGCCATCACGCTCGACGCCATCGGCGCCGACGTTTTAGGCATCAACTGCAGCCAGGGACCGGCCGAGCTCCGCGGTCTTGCCGCACGCATGCTCACCGTCACCGACAAACCCATCATGGTGCAGGCCAACGCAGGACTCCCCCATGTGGACGACGACGGCAACACCGTCTTTGATATCCAGGCCCCCGAATACGCCGAGGCCGTCGCCGGCATGATCGCCGACGGCGTGAGCGTCGTGGGCGGCTGCTGCGGCACCACGCCGGCGCACATGGCAGCGCTACGCACGCTTATCGATAACCACACGCCCAGCCCACGCCGCCGCAAGCCCAGCATGTCGGTCACGAGCGCCCAAACGGTCGTGGACCTTCCCTGCGACGGCCACAAGATCGCCGTCATCGGCGAGCGCATCAACCCCACCGGCAAAAAGCGCCTGCAGCAGGCCCTGCGCGACGGCGACCTGGACTACGTCGTGAGCCAGGGCATCAGCCAGCAGGAACAGGGCGCCGACATCCTGGACGTCAACGTCGGCCTGCCCGAGATCGACGAGGTCAAGATCATCCAACAGGCCACCGAGCAGCTCCAGGGCTCCACGCTGCTGCCGCTGCAGATCGACTCCACCGATCCCGCCGCTGTCGAGGCCGCCGTGCGCCGCTACGCCGGCAAGCCCATCATCAACTCGGTCAATGGCAAGCAGCAGATCATGGATGAGATCTTTCCGCTGGTCGCCCACTACGGCACCAACGTTGTCGGCCTTACGCTCGACGAAGGCGGCATCCCCGATACCGCCGAGGCTCGCTTCGCCATCGCCGAGCACATCGTGGCCGAGGCTGCCCGTTACGGCATCGGACCGGACCGCATCCTCATCGACTGCCTGGTCATGACCGCCTCGACCAACCAGCGCCAGGCCGAGCAGATCCTGCGCGCCATGTCCCTGTGCAAGGAGCGCCTGGGCGTCAAATGTGCGCTCGGCGTGTCGAACATCAGCTTTGGCCTGCCTGCCCGCCCGCTGCTGGGCTCGGTGTTTTTGGCCGCCGCCTTTGGCGCGGGCCTGGACGCCCCCATCATGAACCCGGGCTCCAAGCGCTTTATGGATACCGTCTACAGCTATCGCGTCCTGAGCGTTGAGGACGAGGGCTCGACCGGATACATCGAGCGCTATGCCGGCTGGACCGATCCGTACAAGATCGCCGCCAACCCGGCAGCTGCTCAGGCAGTATCGACCGACGCTGTGCCCGCTGCTGGCACCGCCGGCACCGACGGCAACGACGACCCGATTCGTCGCATGGTCGTCTCGGGTCGCAAAGGCGAGATCGCTGCCGAGACCGAGCGCCTGCTGGCCGACCACGACGCCATGGACCTCATCAACAATCACTTTATCCCCGCCCTCGACGAAGTTGGCGTCCTCTTTGACCGGGGCAAGTTCTTCTTGCCGCAGCTCATGGCCTCGGCCGAGGCCGCGCGCGTGGGCTTCGACACCATCAAGCGCCTGATGCCCGCCGGCGAGATTGCCGACAAGGGCAAAATCTGCGTGGCCACCGTCAAGGGCGACATCCACGATATTGGCAAGAACATCGTCAAAATGCTGCTCGACAACTACGGCTACACCGTCTTTGACCTGGGTCGCGACGTCGATCCGCAGGAAGTACTCAAGACCGTCAAGGAGCGCGACATCAAAC
>CALGZY010000185.1 GCA_937934355.1 uncultured Collinsella sp.
GGTGCTCATAGCGGCTCCTTCCAAAGATCAGCGTGGCGGCGGCAACGAACAGCAGTGCCATGAGGACCAGTGCGCCGGCGCGAACGGCAAAAGGATCCAGGTCCTCAAAGAAATACAGGCGGTTGAACATGTCGCAGATGAGCTTGACGGGGTTGAGCCAGCACTCGGCCGGACAGGCGCGGGCGACGTCATCGGCAAGCGCCATCGCCGGTTCGCCGTAGAGCCCAGCGAACAAAGCGCACGTGGTGGCAAAGCCTGTGAGGATGCCCGACTTGGATGCCTTGCCGCCCTTAACGGGAAGCGTGCCCACAAAGAGTCCCAAGCCCGTGGCGGCAAGCGCGGAAGCGGCACCGCCCACCAGACACAGCCCCTCGCGCCCGCCAAAGTCGACGCCCACAACCAGGCGCACGTAGCCGATCGCGATCGCCATCGAGGCAAAGGAGACCAGCCACGAGCCCACAAAGATACCGGCCAGCGACGCCGTTTTGGAAAGACCGCCCGCGCAGCGGCGCGCGCCAAGGCCCGACAGATTGGGCTGCAGATCGACGACGCTCAAGGCGGCAAACTCCGCAGACATCATCGCGACCAGGCCAAAGAGCGCGTAATAGTAGATGACCGTGCCATCGGGCGTGGTGCGTGTCAGGCTTACGCGGCGGGTGCCGCCCTCGAGCGACAGGGCGCGCGCAACCGCCTCCGGGTCGGCGAGCGCCGCCGGGTTGTCCTGGGCAATCTGAGACATGAGCTCGGCATTTTGTGTATACGAGCTTGCCACCGTCTCCAGAATGCTGCGGTCGGTGAGCACCGTTGAGGCACGCGAGCTGTCGTAGCTCGACAGCAACGTGAGCTTGGGTGCGCCTGCGTCGTCGACCGTATAGATGCCCGCGACCTCGCCGGCCTTAAGCGCACGGTTCGCATCGGCTGCGTCGTCGCACTCGTGGATCTCGAGCAGCTGATTGTCGCTCTCCTTGGCAAGCGACGTCGCCACGTCCTTAAAGGTCGAGGCGTCCCAGGCCTCGTCCGCTATGACGGCAACCGGTACCGGGTCGACCGTGCCGTCAGAGCTCAGATTCGCAAACATAAACATGAACATCGTGGAAAGTGCGATGGGAAAGAGAGCGCCCCAGACCCACGTGCTCGGCCGGCGCAGCAGCGTCTTGACCGTAGTGATGATGGTGTTGAACATGACTGCCCCCTAGTCGCGCAGCTCGCGGCCGGTGATCTCGAGGAACACGTCGTTGAGGGTCGGCGGCTCGCTCCACACGCGGCCGAGCGCCACATCGGCGGCGCGCAGCGTGTCGAGGATGTCGACCAAATTGTGCGGGCTCGCTTCGCAGGTGCAGACGAGCTCGCCGCCGGACAGCTCAACCGAAAGCACGTGCTCGAGGGCGCGCAGCCGCTCGACCGTGGCGGTCTCGACGGCGCCGACCTCGACAGTCACGCGCTCGCCCATTTGAATCATGCGTTTGAGCTCGTCATTGGTGCCCTGCGCCAGCACACGTCCGCCGTCCATGATCATGATGCGGCTGCAAATCTGCTCGACTTCCTCCATGTAATGGCTGGTATACACCACCGTGGCGCCCTCGTCGCGCAAGCGGCAGATGCCCTCCAGGATGGCGTTGCGGCTCTGCGGGTCGACCGCCACCGTGGGCTCGTCAAAGAAGATGAGCTCGGGCTTGTGCGCGATACCGCAGGCGATGTTGAGGCGACGCGCCAGGCCGCCCGAGAGCTTGCCGGGGCGAAACTTGGTAAAGTCGCCCAGCCCGACAAAGTCGATCGCCTCGTCCACCAGCGCGCGGCGGCGCTTGCGGTCGTTGACGTAAAGGCTGCAGAAATAGTCGATGTTCTCGCGCACCGTAAGCTCGTCAAACACCGCCACCTGCTGCGGCACCACACCGATGCGGCGCTTGAGGTCGTAGCGGGCGGGCGTCATGGGCTCGCCGAACAGCTCGATGGTGCCTTTGTCGTAGGCGAGCAGCTGCAGAATGCAGTTGATGGACGTGGTCTTGCCCGAGCCGTTGGGGCCCAGCAGGCCAAAGATCTCGCCGGGGGCGATGCTGAGGTTAAAGTGGTCAAGCGCGATAAGGTCGTCGTAGCGCTTGACGAGGTTTTCGACGTGGACGATGTCTGTCATGAGGCGGCCCTTCTGTTGATTGCGGCCCGGTACGATTGCATCATCGCAGGAGCGGACGGCGCGCACCAGTGAGCTTTGTCACGAGTGCGGGGGCTCGGTCGCGTGGCCCGCTGACGCGACCGCCCCACCGTGCGGGAGGAATGTCACGGTTGCGCTAGGCGGCCCCTCCACCACGCGCAGCTTCGCGTACAATACCCGTATGAACAGGCTTTTCGACAAATCGATCGTGCTGGCGTGCTGTATTGCGGCCGCCATGGGTCTTGCCGTGGACGCTCGTCTGGTTGTGGCGTTTTGCCTTGGCATTATTGCCACCTCGCTGGCCGAGGTCGCACAGGGGAAACGCACCCGACGCGCAAGCGAGGCAGCGAGCTACGCCTGCATCATCGCGGCTGTCTTCGTGCCGCCGTTTGTGCCGTTTGCGCCTCTCGCCCTCTATGACATCGCGCGACGCGTGCGCCGCGAGCACGCCTGGGTCGCGTTGGGCATTGGCTCCGTCTTTGCCTTTGCGCTCGTCGCGGACCTTCGCGCCGATGCGCTTACCGCACGAACGCTCCTGCTGACCGCCATCCTTTCGGTTGCCGCCACCTTGCTATCGCTACGCACCGCCCAGTTGGAGCGCGAGCAGCGGCGCATGCGCCGCACCCGCGACGAGCTGCAGGAACGAGCCCTCGCGCTCGAGGCGCGCAACCGCGATCTTGCCGATCGCCAGGACTACGAAGTCGAGCTCGCGACGCTCGCCGAACGCGCCCGCATCGCGCGCGAGATCCACGATAACGTCGGGCACCAGCTCACGCGCG
>CALGZY010000186.1 GCA_937934355.1 uncultured Collinsella sp.
GTGGGCCGTGCATCAGCGCGGCGGCGAGCCGAAGATTTTTGACTATGCGGACGTGCTGCAGTGCGAGATTGTCGAGACCGGAAATCCCGAGGATGTGCCGGAGGTTAGCAAGCGCGAACTAGCTCAGCAGATTTTGATTAATCCAGCTCAGGCTACCAAAAACAACGCTGCCAAGCGTAATATGTGCCTTGGTATGGGTGTCATCGTTGCCGTGCAAACCGGCGAGGATGAGATTTCGAAGCTTGAGATTCCGGTGACCGCGGGCGAAGTCAAGCGAGACTCCGGCCTATATCGATCGTATCGGAACGTTGCGGAGCAGATCAAAGAAGCCTTCGACGCCATGGGGCGTCCGGAGCAATGATGCCCGCAGCATCAAGCGGTTGAAGAGCCTTGTCCATGTCGAGTGAACCATATGCGATTCCGCCCAAAGATCGCGCCTTTGAGGGCATTCTTTGGTATATCAAACATTATGACCTGCAGGGTGGTGACGGGCTGCCCGCCGAGCGTGTGCTCTGTGAAGAGCTGGGCGTGTCGCGCACGGCGTTGCGCGCTGCGATCACGCGTCTTATTTCGTGCGGAACTTTGGAAAGCCGCCGCGGTTCGGGCACCTATGTGTGTCCTCCCAAACCGCTGAATATCTTTCAGGAAACATGGAACTATACGCAGGCGGTGGAGAGGGTTGGCTCAAAGTCGACCGCACGCCTGGTTTGGTCCAAGGTCGTGTACGCCGATATCGATCTGGCCCAAAAAGCCCAGATCGACCTGGGTACACCGCTCTTCTGCATTCGACGTGTGCGCGTGGTTAATGGTTCCCCGGCGTCGATTGAGACGGCTCACGTCAATCTGTCTTTGTGCCCCTCGCTTCCCGATCACGATTTTGAGCAGGAAAGCCTCTACGACGTTTTGCTCAAAGAGGGGAATGTCCATGTGGCGCACGGCAAGGAGCATATTTCCATCAGCCGTCTGAACGCCGACGAGGCCAAGTTGCTGGGCGCTCAGGAGGGCACGCCGGTGTTTTACAAAGCTTCGCACGAGCGTGACGAGAACGATGGCTTTGTCGAGTATTGCAAGTCCGTGATTCTGCCGACCAAGTATCGTTTTGCCGATAACGGCGAGGCAGACGGCGTTGCGACGAAGGTGGGTGTCGAATGGCTGATGCAGTAGAAGACTTGCCGGTTTACAAGCAAATTCGCCGCTGCATTGCTGAGCGAATCGAGCGCGGCGACTACCCGACGGGCTCGATGATTCCGTCCGAAAACGAGCTGGCCGAGGAGTTTGGCACGACGCGCCTGACAATCCGAAGTGCCATGGACGAGCTGGTCAAAAGTGGCCAGATTCGTCGGGTACAGGGCAAGGGCGCCTTTGTGGGACACAAGTGGTTTGACGAGCACGAACGCAAGTGCGGCTTCCGTCAGTCGGTTCTGGCGTCGGGTGCGACGCCGTCGGTGCGCATCCTGGCGCGCTCCAAACGCTACGCCGGCCCGTATTACGCCGACCTGTTTGACATCGCCGAGGACGATCTGCTTTACTCGGTGCGCCGTCTCAACTGCATTGATGGTGAGCCCGTATCGATTGAGATGACGCTGATTCCGTGTCTGCTGTTTCCGGGCATCGAAGACGTGGACATTTCGGTCTTCAGCCTGCTCGAGACCTATGACATGTTGGGGCGCAAGCCGGACAAGTCGATTGAGAAACTCGATATTGAAGCGCTGGGCGCACGCGATGCGAGTTTGCTCAATCTTGAGCCGGGCGATCTGGCACTCGTACTGGAATGCCTGACCTATGACTCGAGTGGGCAGGCGATTGAGCATGCCAAGTCTTTTAACCGCGGCGATGCCGGCGGATATACCTACAACTATTAGCGTCTAGAGCATCCTCGTGTACGGCGGGGTGCTCATTTTTTTACGGATATGTGTCGCATGACCGATGAGCGGCAAAAACTGACCGTCTACCGAGAGGGGAGGATGAAATCAAAAAATCGGTATTAAAAACGGCTAACCTGTAATCGTTCACTGGTATTAAGAACCTTTGAATTGTTGAGCTTGGGGCCAAGATGTCCACAAGGTTAAGCGGCGAGACGGGGCGGCAAGCCCGTCCATTCCGTGCGACAATTCAAACTGCTCGTGAAAGGAGCGGGAATGAAGGAGACCGAGAAGATCGAGATCATGCACTTCGACCAGGAGGGCTACCTCGAGGACGGCAGGAACGTCTACGAGGCCGGCAAGAAGATGACCGCCCTGGCCGACCGCGTGCACGAGGAGGGCTACGACGCCGTCTTCCTGATGGGCGTCGGCGGCACCTGGGACGAGTTCATGCAGCTCGAGTACCTCATGAACAAGTTCGGCGACCGCGACCTCGAGGTCTA
>CALGZY010000187.1 GCA_937934355.1 uncultured Collinsella sp.
GCGTTCCGTCGTGCTTGAGCTTTGAGCCCACCACGCGTTTGCGGCCCCACAGCGAGGACTCTGCCTGCATTGCCAAGCGGGCGCTTGCCGAAGGATAGCCGTATTTAGTGCGCTTGAACGAGCCATCAAACCCCGAGGCGTGTTTGCCCCACGTCACCGATGTCGTGCGTCGGTTAACCGGCGCGGCGCTCCGCCTTCTGCGGCTCGGTTTTGAAGTCTCAGCCATATGCCCTCGCACGCCGTAACCAAATCGAAACAATAACGCTTTGGACTGTAGCACACGCGTCGCGCGCGGTCACGGGCGCCTCGCTCAACGGTCATCGTCCTTCAGCAAGCGCCACAGCGTTGTACGGCTTATGCCCAGCACCTCCGCCGCACGGGTTCGGTTGCCGTGGAGATGGTCTACAACCAGATGCGCGATATCTCGCTCGGTATCGGCCAGCGGTCGCAGGATATACAGGTCACTTTCGAGCGTCGGGGCGCCAAAGGTTGCGGTCTTAATCACGTCCTCTTGGGCGAGCACTTCCTCCGCCACAGCTCGGTCCACCGTGCCCGTCCCCGCCAATATATACAGTCGTTCCGAGACCTCGCGGAGCTGCAGATAATTGCGCGGCCAGCGGTAAGCATCAAGCGTCTTCGTCGCCGCGGCAGACAGCGTGGGTGCTGCCGTCTCAAATGCATCAGCGAGATATTCCAAATAGCGCGCAACCTTCGTCGACGCGGCTCCCTGCTCGGCGATTGCCGGCGCCACGCTCACCGCGCAGGCGAAGCGCTCGGTCACAAACGCGGCTTGATCACTTTCGCCGCCGCCCGGCATGTCATTCGCTGTCAGCACCACATGGCAGCGCGTCGCCAACGCGGTGTCGGTCATCGTGGAGACCAGCTCGCGGAGGCGCTGGGGGCCAACCGCGTTCCAGCCCTCAATGCAAAGGGTCAGCCCCGTTTGGAACAACGGCGATTCGGCGCTTTTGAGCACATGGCGCCAACCGCGCTCGGTGAGCTCATCGAGCGCAACGGAAACAAAGGGCTGACCGGCAAAAGGACCGTCCAGATAGAGGCGCCTGGCGATCTCGACCTGACCCGCTCCCAGCTCGCCCTCGAGCATAAGGGGCACACCGCGCGCGTAACTCTCTGCAACCGGCGCAGCCACCGAGGCCGCCCCCTCAACGATGCCGTACGCGCTCGATTCGTAGCGGGCCTCAACTTCGTCGGCGTTGAGCCACTCGATACCCGCATGCGTCGCGGCACCGCGCACCTCGCGGACCACGACGACCCAAAGGCCCCCGCCCTCTTTGTCGGTGGGGCGAACGGTCAGGCTCAGGCGCGTACCCTCACGCCCCATAACCAGACGCGCGCCGTCTCCTATACGGTCGAGGCGCTCAGCGACAAAAGTCGCCACACCCCGCTCAAGCGCCGCGTCATTCATGGTCGAGATCGCGACGTCCCCACGCGCATCGATCGCCAATGCCGATGCCCCGGCAGCAGCCAGGGCATCGGTCAAGATGTTCAGCTTGGCATCGCTATCCATGATTTGCCCCTGTCTGCAGCGACGTGCAACCGCCGGCGGTCGCACGACCGAGTGTTTCAAAATTGAACGATATTGCTCACCAAACACTATAGGGCAGAAAGCGCCGTCCTGCGAGTATAGGTGTTGCCCCGCATCGCCATCCTGGCGGGGCGATAAGAGCTCTTCGGGACTTATAAACCTGCGGACAAGCCATACCCGCAAGAGCTCCTATCGCTCCACCGCAAGCATGCGCTCACCAGCACGAAGCACGCAGCACGCAAACAAGCTACTTCTCTACCAGATTCCCAGTACGTGTTGCATTCCCAAACTCATGCACGCAATGCCAATCCAGCAGCAAAAGCCCAGCGCGATGGGCTTGCCGCCCTTTTTGACCAGCTCGACGATATCGGTATTAAAGCCAATAGCCGCCATGGCCATCACAATAAAGAACTTCGACAGCTCCTTGATGGGCGCCGTGATGGATGCAGGAAGCTGAAGCACCGTGGTGATCACGCTCGCCAGCACAAAGAACAGCACGAACATGGGAAACGCGCGTTTAAGCGAGAACGTGCTTTTGGCGTCGCCGCCGTCCTTGCGCGCCAGATGCATCTGCCAGCATGCGAGGACCAACGTGATGGGAATAATGGCCAGCGTCCTGGTGAGCTTGACCACCGTGGCGCTCTCGAGCACATTGGCGCCGGGATGCATGCTGTCCCAAGCGCTCGCCGCAGCCGTTACGGACGAGGTGTCGTTGATGGCGGTGCCGGCAAACAGGCCAAAGCCCTCGTTGGTCAGCCCGAGCATGCCGCCGAGCGTCGGAAACACGAGCGCCGCGATAACGTTAAACAGGAAGATGACCGAAATGGCCTGGGCAATCTCGTGATCGTCGGCGTCGATGACGGGCGCGGTCGCGGCGATGGCAGAACCGCCGCAAATCGACGAACCCACGCCCACAAGCGTCGCGATCTTACCCGGCACGTTCATAACGCGGCAGAGCGCAAAGGCGATGACAAGCGAGGTCGAGATTGTCGCCACGATAATCGGCAGCGACTGGGCGCCCTTGGACAGAATCTGGGAGAGGTTCATGCCAAAGCCAAGCAGGATAACCGCGTACTGCAAGACTTTTTTGGACGTATAGGTAACGCCGGCAGCGAGCTGTTCGCGACGATTCTTGGGAAAGACGAGCGCCAGGACCATGCCAAAGAGGATGGCAAATACCGGACCGCCGACCACCTCAATTTGTTTGCCGAGCAACGTCGCGGGAATGGCGATGATTAGGCAGAACAAGACGCCTTTCCAGCGCTCGCGTACGATATTTGCCAGTTGCATATGGGATTCCTTCTTTCTATTTCACGTTTGCGACGGCTTATGATACGGCAACATTGAGCGCAGCCTTGCGCAAACACAGACTAAGATGCCGCAATAGTTCTCAGGCAACAGCCGAATTACCCACCGCGGAGAGCTGATTCGCGGCATAATTAACAACTGACATATGAGTTTGATAGAACAGTTGCGAGGCGCTATGGAAGAATCGATGCACGTCGGCGAGCAGGAAACGAGCCTACAGGACCAGTCCTACCACACCATTCGACGCAAAATCGTCTACCTGGACTACAAGCCGGGCGAAAAGCTGGGCGTCAAGCAGCTTTGCGACGACCTGGATATGGGGCGCACCCCTGTGCGCGAGGCTTTGGTTCGCTTGGCGCAGGAAGGCCTGGTGCGCACCGTGCCCCAAAGCGGCACCTATGTCTCACCCATCAACCTCACCCTTGCCGAGAGTGCCTGTTATATCCGCGAGCATCTGGAAAAGCAGGTGATCGTGGAGTGCTGTGCGCGCGCCACGTCGGCCGGCATCGAGCAGCTCGACCGCGCCATCGCGCTGCAGGAAAAGGCCATGGCCGAAGAGGATCGCATCGGCTTCTTTTTGAGCGACAACCTTATGCATCACATGATTTTTAGCATCGCATGTCGCAGCACCGTGTGGTCGTGGCTCGAAGAGACCAATGCCGACCTGGAGCGCTTCCGCTGGCTGCGCGCTGCCACGCAGGTTCTCGACAATCAGGACATCGTGAACGAACACAAGCAGATTCGCCGCGCTATCGCCGGTCGCGACCCCATCGAAGCGAGCTTTTTGGTCAGCAAGCACCTGCATATGATGTTCCGCAACCAGACCGAGGTTCTGGACCAGTTCCCCGAGTACTTCGAGACCAGCAAGCTCCGCTAACCTGCCAAAAAGGGACAGGTTCATTTTGCAGATTTTATCTGGGCAAATGCAACAAGGCCCGGCTCCGTCTTGATGCGAAGCCGGGCCTTAGTCGCTAGAACGGCGGAACCAACTACTCTACCGTGACGCTCTTGGCGAGGTTTCGGGGCTGGTCAACGTCGCAACCTCGCAGGATGGCTACCTCGCGGGCGAGCAGCTGCAGAGGAACGCTCGCCGTGATGGGACTGAACACGTCGCGGACTGCTGGCACGCGGATAATGCAGTCGGCGATCTTGTTGATCTCCTCGTCGCCCTCGGTGGCAACGACGATGACCTTGGCGCCGCGCGCCTTGCACTCCATGAGGTTCGACACGGTCTTGTCGTAGGTGGCACTCTTGGTGGCCACAGCGATGACGGGGAAGCCCGGATCGATCAGGGCGATGGGACCGTGCTTCATCTCGCCGGCGGCGTAGGCCTCGGCATGCAGGTAGCTGACCTCCTTGAGCTTGAGCGCGCCCTCGTAGGAAATAGCGGCACCCATGCCACGGCCCACGAACAGTGCGGACTGCGCGTCCTTACACAGCAGGGCGGCCTCATGCACGGCCTCGGTTTGGGTATCCAAAATCCACTGGATCTGCTCGGCCGTATCGGAAAGCTCGCGGAACAGCATGCGCGCCTGCTTGGTGGTCAAGCGGTACTTGACCTGCGCCAGCAGCAAAGCCAGCAGCGTGAGGCTCACGACCTGGCCGATGAAGCTCTTGGTCGAGGCGACCGCGATCTCTTTGTTGGCCTTGGTGTAGATGACGCCGTCGCTCTCACGCGCCACGGGGCTGCCCACCACGTTGGTGATGCCGAAGACCTTGGCACCCTTGATGCGAGCGTCGCGAATGGCGGCAAGGGTATCGGCCGTCTCGCCCGACTGGGACACGGCAACGACAAGCGTCGTCGGCGTAATGATGGGGTTGCGATAACGGAACTCGCTGGCCGCCTCCACCTCGGTGGGAATGCGAGCCCAGCCCTCAATGAGATTCTTGGCAATGAGGCCAGCATGATAGCTGGTGCCGCAAGCGATCACGTAGACGCGGTCGATGTCGTTGAGCTCCTCGAGCGAAAGGCCCAGCTCGTCGATGTCGAGCTCGCCGGCCGGCGTCATACGACCGACCAGTGTGTCGCGCACGACGCGCGGTTGCTCGTGGATTTCCTTGAGCATAAAGTCGGGATAACCGCCCTTTTCTGCCATGTCCAGGTCCCAGTCGATGTGGGTGACCTTGGGCTCGATAACGTTGCCGGCCTCGTCGGTGTACTCGACGCCTGCGGGCGTGAGCTTGGCAAACTGACCGTCCTCGAGCACCACGACATCGCGGGTGGCGTCGATGAGCGCGATGACATCGGAGGCGACATAGGCGCCGGTCTCGCCCGCGCCGACCACGATCGGGGAATCCTTGCGGGCCACGGCGATCACGCCGGGCTCGTCAGCGCACACGGCGGCCAAACCATAGGCACCGACCACGTGGGTGCAAGCCTCGCGCACGGAGGCCATCAGGTCGTGCGCCTCGGCATAAGCCTCTTCGATCAGATGCGCGAAGACCTCGGTATCGGTCTCGCTCTTAAAGTGGTGGCCGCGACCCTCCAGCTCTTCGCGCAGCTCGGCGAAGTTCTCGATGATGCCGTTGTGGACGATGGCGATACGGCCGTCGCAGCTGGTGTGGGGGTGAGCGTTAACGACGGAGGGCTTGCCGTGGGTGGCCCAACGGGTGTGGCCGATACCGCAGGTAGCGTCGCTGTCGATGTTGGAAAGCTCGCTCTCCAAGCCCGCGACCTTGCCCACGCGGCGGATGACGTCGAGGTGCGCCGCGGCGCCCTCGCCCACCTCGAGCGCGACGCCCGAGGAGTCATAGCCGCGATACTCCATACGCTTGAGGCCCGTGACCAGGATGTTCTTTGCAATATCAGAGCCGGTGTAGCCGACGATTCCGCACATAAGATAAATCCCTTCGTTCGCGTGACTGCAAGACGTCCACGCACAAGGGGCGCTGAGACGTATAACGTTCGAGTATTGTACTCACGCAAACGCAAGCTGATATACCAGAAGTGGTATCTCAACTTAGATACCACCCGATGCACACACATCCAGCCGGTCCAAACCACCGCAATGGGGACAGGCACCTTCGTGGTGGTTTTGGCCGGGGCGGCGGCCTGTCCCGGCGATTTATCTCAATCTGTAACAACTAGGACACCAAAAGCGGGCTTGCTGTTACAGATCGAGATTTTCCGTCCGACCTCGGCGTTTCGTCTCGATCTGTAACAGGTAGAGCCGGTTTTGCCGTCCAGATGTTACAGATCGAGACAATTGAAGGCCGGAACAGCAAAACCGCCACGAAGGGGACTATCCCCTTCGTGGCGGTTTGGGCGGCGGCGTTTGTCTATGAGGTTTGCTTGGGGAAGGTCGTTGCGAGCGCTACGACGGCAAGTCCTGCCACCACGTAGAAGGCCGTGGCCGCCGACTTTGCGCGAACCTCGGCATTGTCCGCCAAGAGCTCTCCCTGCGCCTCGGGTGCAACGCCCATCGATTCCAGGCGCGCCGTAAACGCGGCATCACTCTCGTAGGTATAAACAACCTCTTCGAGCGCCGCCTTGCTCTGCGTGTCGACCACATTACTCGCATCAATACGCGCATCGAGACCGGTGTTGACGGCGATAAGCAGGACCGAACCCATGGCGGCAGAGCCCAACGCGAGGCCCAGGTTACGCGCCGCACCCTGGATGCCGCCCGATTGCTGGGCGTCACTCGGCGGCACGGCGGAAGCGACAATGTTGTTAGCCTGTGAGTTCACCAGGCCAACGCCCACGCCACCAAAGAGCGTACCGACCACCATAATGGGCGTCAGCTCGGACGCGCGCACGCCAAACGCCATGCTCACACAGGCCGCCGCCATAAAGACATAGCCCGTACGCACCACAGACCAAGGCTTAAGCTGCGGAAACTTGCGCGGCACAAACATTGCGAGCACCAGCATGGGCACACCCGAGATGATGCCCAAAAGCGCTGTTTGCATGCCGCCAAGGCCAATTACAAGCTGATAGTACGAAGTGCCGACCAGACCCTGAGCGCCCATGTAGAAAAACGGCAGAGCAATGGCGATGACGCCGGCGCGAACGGTGGGATTGCGCACAAAGCTCGACGGCAAAATCGCTATGCCGTGGGTGCGCTCCATCCAGTGCTCGACCGGAATCAGCATCACCAGCAATAGCAGGCCGACGCCGACAATAGGCAAAGCGGGAGAAATACCGGCGATCGTGAAGGGAGCCTGCGGTAAGGGAGCAAATACGCCCCAGGTCGAGATGCGCGAAAGACCGCACATAACGGCGAACAATCCCAGAGAGGCAATAACCGCACCCGGCGCGTCAAACTTGCCCGCGTGCAGCCCGCCACCCGTCGGCAGCTTTGCGCTCGCAACGAGCAGTGCGACAAAATAGGCGGCGAGCACGCCGAAGGTCACGCGAAAACCTGCGATATCGACCAGAATGCCCAGCGCGATAGGAATAATCGTCGCAAGCGCCGCCGATGCGGCAATCACGCCATATGCCTGCTTGCGCTCCTCGCCTTCGTACAGCATGGACACCATGCCCAGTACCGAAGGGATAATGAGGCTTGCGCCCAGCCCGACCATCAGTCGGCCACCCCAAATAAGCAGCTCAATGCTCGGTGAAAACGCGCACAGCAGCTCTCCCACCACAGCAAGCACCAATCCGGCACGGAAGTTGCGGCACCACCCGATAACCATGCCGAGCAAACCGCTCGCAAGCATAAAGGTGCCCGCCATAAGCGAATAGACCGTGCTCGCCATCTGCACGTCCGAGAGCGGACATCCAAACACGCGCATCATCTCGGCCATGGCAACCGAAAACGCACCGTTGTCTGCCGAGGTACCCACCTGAGCGCATGCCAGCACGATCAGCGGCGCCAGTCGCGCCAAACGAGAAGTCGCCGCAGGCTCCATCCCCGAGTTCGAAACCGCGCGATTCATGCACATCACCATCCGCTATTTTCATTCCGTATATGCGGCAAGGATTTAAAACCAACCCTTCCCCTACTCATCATAAAAAATGCGTATCATGACAGGTGCCACGCTCTTTTCCAGATATACGGCAAATCGAACTTTCTCGCGACCCTAGGGAGCCCCATGAGCATCAATCAGCGACAAGCAAAGCCGCTTAAAATCCTGCTCGGCCAGGCGGGCTACACCCCGACAGTCGATATCTCCGATGCCCTTGCTTGCTCGGAGCGCACCATCCGCAACGACATGCGGGCCGCTAACGCCTTCCTCGACGAAATGGGCATCCAAGCGGCAATTGTCTCCAAGCGCGGCAACGGCATCCGCATCGATGGCGACAGCACGCAGCGCGGTCAGATATCGGACATCATCAAGGAACGTTCGCTTTCCATGGACGCCGGTCTTGACCGCTTCTATCGCGGCATGTTGCTGCTCACCTGCGACTACCGGCACCAATACACCACCGAATCGCTTGCGCGGGCCATCCTCACCAACAAACAGCAGGCCCAAGACGACCTGCGCACATGGAACGAGCTCATGACGCCGTTTGGAGCCCAAATCGTACGCGGGCGCCGCATTACGGTCGAGGGTCCCGAGGAGTACATCCGATTCTTCGTCGTCTATTATCTGTTTGAGCTCGCGTCGACCGCCATGAAGCGCCGCATTGAGCCGCAGCTCTTTGGCGGCAACGAGCAATTCTTCAACGACCTCATCGCATACGTCGAGCGCGAAAGCCGAACGCTCTATACCGACAACGCCCGCCACCAGCTTGCCGTCTACCTGCAGATTATGGTCCTGCGCATTCTTAAGGGCAAAGAGGTCGGTGGTTACACCTCGGCGATTCCCGTTGTGTACGACGACGTCGCCAACCGCATTGAGCAGCACTTTGGCATCGAGGTCTCCGCCAACGAGCGCGGCATCATCCGCGACCTCTTTACGGTCTCCACGCGCCGCTGGACGCCCGAGTTCCAGCGCACATATCAGCCCACACCCGAGGCGGCGCGCCTCACCGAGGAGTTATTCTGCGCTCTCGGCGAACGCTTTGGCACGCGACCGCCGCTTCATCTTGAAAAGCCCTGCGCCGCGCTCATCGAAGCCGGACAAACTCACATGCGCTATGAACGCGCCATCTCACTGCCCCAGGAAAACACCTGGACGGTGCGATACGAAAACATGGCCTCGTTTATGCGCCTGTCCGAGGTGCTGCGCGACGCGCCCGGCCTATCTGGGCTGAATCTATACCAGACCGACGTGACGCGCTTGGCGATGCTATTGCTCTCGTATATGGACGGCCTGTCCTCGCACGATCAATGGCGTGTCGGACTCGTGGTCAACTGCGGCATTGAGCAGGTCTTCTATGCGCGCGATCGACTTGAGCGGCTCATTCCCTGCATGCGGGTCGCGCGTGTGCTGACCGAAACAGAAGTCGCCGAGATTGAATCAGACCCCAAGCACAGCAGCCTCGACTTCCTGGTCTCATTCGACCCCATCAAGACGACGCTTCCACTCTGCGTGCTGAGCAATGCCATCGATGACACCGATCGCAGCCGCATCGAGCTGCTGCTCATGAAGCTTGGATGCCCCCACGCACTCGACGACGCCCCGCTTGCCGGCGGTCTTCCCGAGCGCGAGCTCGATATCTCGCACGCGCGCATGCTCACGCGCACCCTTCACGCTGCACTTGTCGAAGACGGCCTCTGGCGTGGCACGCTCTCCGGCTTCTCGAACACCTTCGAGATGCTGTCGTTCACGCACGGACCTTGGCTCTTGCTGACCGTATGTTCCCAAGATGTCGCTCAAGCCGGGGCCGTGCATTACCGCGTGGAAACACGAGTCGGCTTTACCGGCGACCGCCTGCAACACATCCTGGTGCTCTGCGTCGCCCCAAGCGATGAGCGCGTCCTCACTCCGGCCACACAGCGCTTCCGCAAGCTCGCATCCGAGGCCGGTCTCAAACGGTAGACGGCGTGGGCGCCCATCGCGCGTGCCCATGCAAGCCTTCAAATACGCTTAAGCGCAAAGAACCCGTGGCCGCCCCTGCAGCCACGGGTTCTTTTTAGCGTCTATGGCCTATGCCATGACAAAGCTATTTGCGCGTCCAGACAGTCTCGCCCTCTTTGACCGTCTCGAGAACGCGCAGGTTGCGCACCTCGTCGAGCTCGATCTTGAGCGGGTTCTTCTCGACAATGCAGAAGTCGGCCAGCTTGCCGGCCTCGAGCGTGCCCTTACGGTCGAGCTCGCCATACTGGAAAGCGCCGTTGACCGTGATGGCCTTCAGACCCTCGTACACGCTGATCTTCTGATTCTCGTCCAGCTGAGCGCCGCCCTTGGTGACGCGCTTGGCGGCGCACCACACAGCCTCAAAGAAATTAGGGCGCAGCACCGGCGTGTCGGTGTGGAAGGTAAACGGCAGGCCGCACTCCAGAGCGTCATGGCAGGCAGACACGCGACCGCCGCGCACGGGACCGAAGTTCTTAAGATGCACGTCGGCCCAGTACCAGATATGGCTGGCGAAAATCGACGGGATCATGTTGATCTCGGCCATCTGCTCGTACTGATCGCGGCGGGCAGTCTGGCAGTGGATCATGACCGGGTGCAGGCTCGCTTTATCGGGATTAGGCGAATCCTCCAGCGCGCGCTTGTACACGCGCAGGTACTGGTCGGCAGCCGCATCGCCGTTGGTATGGGCGAGCAGCTGATGATTGCCGTCGATGGCCTTGCGCATAAAGTCATACGCGGCCTTGTCGGTCATGGTGCCATAACCGCAGTAACCCTCGCCCTCATCGCCGGGAGTGTAGGGCTCGGTCATCCACGCCGTACGACCCTGGGGAGAACCGTCAAAGAACATCTTGAGGCCGCCGATACGGAAGTGACCGGTGTAGTCCTGCGAGACAAAAGGCTCGTGGTCGGCCAAGATTTTGTCGACATCCTCGCCGTACATGGGATAGCTCACGACGTCCATCTTGAGCAGGCCCTTGTTCGCAAGGCCGCAGAACAGCGCTGCGAAGTCGGCGGTGGTAGCACCCTCCTGGCAGGTGGTGATGCCGTTTTCCAGGTAGATGTCCTGCATCTCGCCGATCATGACGTCCATGTCCATCTTCTGACGCGGCTGAATCACGGCAAAGACCGGCCACATAGCGCCTGGCTCCTCGCAGTAACCGTCCGGCGTGCCGTCGGCCTCGCGGCCGTAGCGAGCGCCCTCGGGATCGGGAGCCTCGGCGGTAATGCCGGCAAGCTCCAGCAGCTTGGTGTTGGCAACAACCATGTGGCTCGAAGCGTGGACGGCGATAACCGGAATGGTCTCGCTCACGCGGTCGAGCACGTGACGGTTAGGGTGCTCATGCTCGGCCAGGGAATTCTGGTCGTAGGAAACACCCATGATCACGCCGTCCTCGCCAATGCCGCGCTGCTCGGCAAAGGCAGCCAGACGCTCGACGATCTCATCGAAATCCGCCGCGCCGTTAAGGTCGGCAGCCACGATGTACTGCGTGCAGCCAGAGATGTGGCTGTGGGGGTCAATCAGACCGGGCATAAGGCAGGCGCCGTTGAGATCAATCTCCTCGGCATCCTCTGCCTGAGCGCGAGCCTCCTCGAGCGAGCCGGTAAACGCGATGGTGCCGTCGTCTGCAACCAGCAGGGCCTCAAAAGTATCGCCCTCGCCGGTCATGGGAACAAAGTCGCCGTTAAAGTACAGCTTCTTCATGACCTACTCCTCCTCTTTGGAGAACTTCTTGATAGCAGGGGTGGTGGCCAGGCCAAGCACGATGATGGCAGCGCCCACGTAGTAAGCGAAACGCGTGGAGTTGAAGCGGGACTGGGCATTGATCTCGACCAGGGCGTCGCGCTCCTCATCGCTCATATCGATGTCCTCAATAGAAGCGCGGAAGTTCTCATCGGAGACGAGGTCGATATTGCGCTCGGAAATAGCGGCGACGGTGGACTCGGAAATGCGGGAATCGTTAGCGGCTGCATCCTTCACGGAGTTGGTGATACCAAAGAGCAGCACGGCACCCAGCAGGGCAATGCCGATGGCCTGGCCAACGTTACGCATGGTGGTCTGAATGCCGCCGGACTGGGAAGCGTCGCGCTCGTTCACGGCAAGGGCGACAACGTTGTTGGCCTGGGCGGAAACGATACCGGCGCCCGAGCCGGCAACAACGCAGCCAATGAGAATGCCCGGCATGGAAGCAGCGTCGAGCGTAACGGAGAACGCCATGATGATCAGGGCGGCGGCAAGGGTGAGGTAGCCGACCTGGATGACGCGACGCGGGTTAGCCTTCGGCATGAACTTGGGGATACCGATGGAGAAGGCGAAGGTCGGAACGCCAACGACGATGGAGAGCACACCAACGATAGCCGGAGACCAGCCAGCAACGAGCTGCAGGTAGGGGGCCATCAGAATGGACTGAACACCCATGAAGAAGAACGTGATGGCGGAGGCGGCGAGACCGGCGAGGACCTGCGGGGTCTTAAGGAAGGACTGGGGCAGCAGGGCAAAGCCGTTCTTCTCCTCGACCTTCTTCTCGACGTTGATCATAACGATGAGGATGATCACGCCCAGGACAGCCATGGGCAGGCAGGGGGAGATACCGGCGATGGTGAAGGGGCATGCCGGGAAGGGCTCGACGAGGCCCCAAGCGGAGATGCGGGACACGCCGACCAGGAACAGGAACAGGCCGGTTGCGGCAAGGGCAACGCCGACGCCATCGAACTTGAGCTTCTCATCGGACTGCTCGATCTCGGGCAGCTTGAAGGACAGCAGGAACACGAGTACAAAGTAGGCGGCGAGGACGAAGAACGTCACGCGCATGCCGGCGGCCATGAGCACGATCGAAAGCAGCAGCGGCAGCAGGGCGGAAAGGCCGGAGGCGGCGCCTATGCAGCCAAAGGCAAGCACGCGGTTCTTACCGTGATAGATCTTGGGAACGAGGCCCAGAACCGAGGGAATCATGAACGACGCGCCGAAGCCCACGAGGGTACGGCCGCCCCAAATGAAGACGGTCATGTTGGGGGAAACGGCAAGGACGACCTCGCCGGCGGCGCACAGCAGGGCGCCCATGCGGAAGTTCTTCTTCCAGCCGATGATGGTACCCATCATGCCACCGGCGATCATAAAGGCGCCGGCCATGAGGGAGTAGACCATGTTGGCGAGCTGGATGTCGGCGGTGGTGGCGCCGAGGTCCTGCGTCAGGGCGGTTGCGGCGAGCGAAAGGGCGCCGTTATCGCCCGAAGTGCCCATCTGGGCCAGGATCAGAACGAGAACGGGGAGAAGCATGAACTTCTCGGCACCCTTCTCCTCTGCCACAGCTTTAGCTTTAGCCATGTGTTGGCTCCTTTCTTTTCCGTTTCACGCGGGCATTGAACCCCTTTGAGCCCGCGCGTCTTGTCGAGGCAAATATAGGCTGGAGCGCAATACGGACGGCATCAGAGCCATTGCCGTAGATACGGCAATTCTGACGGCGGGCCTAAAGGGCATCTGCTTTTTCTCGTGAAAAGCAAAACGGCCGACCCCTTTGCTCGGGCCGACCGTTTTGAAGAGAAAGTTTGATTGTTGGAAAATCCTAGGCAGTCGCGGCGACTTCCCCAGCGTCGACGCCCGCGGTGGTGGCACCGATGACGACGTAGCCGCTCACACAGCCGGCAACAGCGCACATAACGCCCTTAAAGATCATCATGCCCGTGCGCGAAAGCGGCAGCGGGAGCACAAAAGTGCAAAGCCATGCAAGGGGCGTGGCAACTACAAGGGCAATGATGCCAACGACGATCGACAGGGGAATCGACTTTTTGGGCAGCTTGGCCAGCCAACCATAGCCTTCGGAATTGCCCGGGTAAACGCCCTTGTTGAAATCCATCTTGGTCAGCGGCACCACGCACCAGGTCAAAATGAGACCAAGCAGGGCGCCTGTCAGCGCAATCTCCTCGACAACCTTACCGGCGGCAAAGGTAATATCGGCGTCCCCCGCGTGCATGCCCATAAAGATGAGCGCGTTAACGATGCCGTTGACGATGCCGTAACCGACGATGCACTTGTTCTTAAGATAGCTCTGGTAGTCCTTTGCGGCGGCCATATGCCCTCCCCATTTTCGCAGTGTCATTTGAGTGGGGCCAGTGTATCCTCACGCATCACGCCCGCTGACCAGAAGGATTGCCGTTTTTACGGCAACAGCCACACCCCAAACCACCACAAAGGGGGACAGGCACCTTTGTGGTGGTTTTCAACATGGTGGGCTTTGACACCCCGGGGGCGGGCGATGCTACAATCTGGCTTGTACTTGAAACGCATCAAAGGGGCCGCTATGGCAAAGGTAAAAATCAGCGACGTCGCGCGCGAGGCCGGGGTTTCGTTGGGCACGGTTTCCAACGCGCTCAACCACCCCGAAAAGCTGCGCCCCGAGACCCTCAAGCTCATCAACGAGACCATCAATCGCCTTGGCTACCTGCCCAACCAAAGCGCCCGTCAGCTCGCGGGCGGCGCCACCAAGTCCTTTGGCCTGGTGCTCCCCCGTCTCGATCACGGCTTTTCGCTCCAAATCGCCAGCGGCGCCCACAACGAGGCCCGCAAGCACGGCTACGACTTGCTCATCGCCAACGCCGATAACGACGATATTCTCGAGGATCATTACCTGCGCTACTTTATGGGCACCCAGATGTCCGGCGTCATGGTTCAGCCCATGGCATCCCCCGACTGGCACCCCGCCATGACCAAGATGCCCGTGCCGATCGTCCATCTGGACATCCATTGCTCTGAGCCCGGCTACTACGTAGCGGCCGACAACGAGGCGCAGGGGCGCATTATCGCCGAGCTCGCCATCGCCCGCGGCGCACGCCATATTGTCGTTGTGGGTCGAGCAGCATTTATGCAGCTCACCCTACGCGTGCTTGGCATTCACAAGGCCCTTGCCCTACATCCCGACATCAAGATCGAAGTCATTGACGCCGGCGAGTGGAACACGGCGGCCGACGGCTATGGTATCGGCAACCAAATCGCCGAGCGCCCCGCGGACGAACGTCCCGATTTTGTCGTCGGCCTGACCGATGTGTTGGCCTCGGGCGTCGTTTCGGCACTGGTCGACAAGGGCATCTCTGTCCCCGGGCAAGTACGCGTGGCCGGATGCGACGGCAACCCGCTCGCTTGGAGCGGATCGGTCCCGCTCACTACGGTAGCGCCCCCGGGCTACGAGATTGGCCGCAAGGGTGTCCAACTGCTGATGGAGCAAATCGAGAACAAGGCGCCGGCGAAGCCCAAGCACGTCCACATCGGCTCTGCCGCGCGCACCGTCACCGCAGTCACCGCCGCCGAGGACATCAACCGCCAAGAACTCGTGCGGCCGTTCCTGCTGGAACGCGCCAGCACCCAGGCAAGCAGCCAGACCGACGCCACGGCCATCAACCTCGGTGCGTATCTATAGCACGCCCGCAAGTATGCTAAGTCGCCGCTCAAGCAAAAGGGGCCCGACCATTGCCGGGCCCCTTTTGCTTGAGCGCAAACGTGGGCAATTGCTCGTTTCAACGCCGCAATTGTCTAGCGCACGGCCTTGACTGCCGCTGCCAGGTCGAATAGCGTATCGAGCACGGCCTCGCAGCCATCCACCACGTCCTGCGGCAGCGGCACGATATCGGGGACGGCAAAGACGTGGCATCCGGCCGTGATGCCCGAGACGCAGCCGTTGCGCGAATCCTCGACCACGGCACATTCCTCGGGAGCAAAGCCCGCGCGCTCGCAGGCAAGCAGATACATCTCGGGGTCGGGCTTGCCGTGCACGACGTCCTCGCCACACGTTACCGTTTCAAACTTGTCAAAGAGGCCGACCATCTTAAGGTTGCGCTCGGCCGTAACGAGGCGCGACGACGTCGCTAGACCCACGTGATAGCCCGCAGCCAGCAGCTCGTCTAGGCACTCGGCGGCACCGGTCTTAAGCTCCAGCTCGGTCTTGACCATCTCGTCGCGAATCTCCTTGTGGCGGACATAGACCGCCTCGGTGGTTTCATGGCTGCCGTAATGCTTATCGAGGATGTCCATGACATCGGGCAGCGTGCGGCCGATAAACTGATGGATCAGCGCTTCATCAATCGCGAGCCCCAGCTCAGCGGCGCCTGCCTTCCAGGCCTTAATCCCCAAACGCTCGGTATCGACCAGCGTTCCATCCATGTCAAAAATAACAGCCTTGATCATATCGGTCCCCCATCGACTCTCGCTGTCGCGTTGCTGCAACTCTACCGCATTTGGCAACTTGTATATAACGTATATGCCATATTGCACTTTCGTTACACAGATAGAAGTCTTATGGCAAGTAACGCATTAGGATTATAGTTTTCGATCGAGTACTCAACGATAAGGAACGTTTCATGATTTTAGACACCACAGCACCCGCAGAGGAGCTTCAAGACAAGCTATCGGCGCTCGAGCAGCTGCTTTTGGCATACGGGCGCGTGGCTATCGGGTTTTCCGGCGGCGTTGACAGCAGCTTTTTGGCCGCCGTATGCGCCCGCGTCATGCCTACCAATACTCTTCTCGTCCATCTCACCACGCCGCTCATCGGCACGCCCGAGCAGGCTTCGTTTGAGCAGTCCGTTGATGGGCAGGCCAATGAGGGGCCGCATTTTAAGCTCCCCGTGCTCAATCTTTCGGTGGATCAGCTGCAGCTCCCCCAAGTAGCCTGCAACGATGCCAATCGCTGCTACCACTGCAAGCACGCCGGCTTTACCGCCATCGTCAACCACGCCAAGTCGCTCGGCTTTCCCACCGTCATCGATGGCAGCAATGCAAGCGATCGCGGTGACTACCGCCCCGGCATGCGTGCGGCAGAAGAGCTCGGCGTACGCTCACCCCTTATGGAGGTCGGCTTTACCAAGGACGAAGAGCGCGAGCTGCTGCGCACATGGGGCTATCCCGTTTGGAGCCTGCCGGCGGGAGCCTGTCTTGCCACGCGCGTCCCCACGGGCGAGGAGCTTACGCGCGAGAAGGTCTCCTTGATTCGCGCCTGCGAGGATTACCTGCACGATCTTGATCTGGCACAGGTACGCGCGCGCTTGGTCGGCGGCTGCATGCATATCGAGGCCGCACCCGCAGATGTCATCAAGATTGCCGCCCTCGGCGGCGCCGCCGTCGATGCCGAGGGCAAAACCCCGCTGCCCGCCGCCATCGAGTCCGCACTGCGCGAGCTGGGCTGCGGCCACATCTCCCCCGAGGTCACCCCCTACATCCACGGCAACATGAATCTTTAGGTTACGCCGTTTTACAAACGGCGTAACTGCTCTGACCTGCCAAAAAGGGACAGGTTTATTTTGGCAGGTATTATCTGGGGAAGCGCCGAATAGCTTCATATACACAGCCGCCGCAGCTCCATATGAGGCAAATGAATCCGTAGCGTTTGTCACAAATCTTAAGTATTTGTTCGATAGAACGGCCCCTGCTAGCTCCTGCTAGACTGGTAGATTCCCAACCATCTAGCCAGGAGCCTCAATGTCGCGCAAGTCCGCCTACAAGCAAGTACTTTCCATCGGCACCGCCGTTGTGCTGGGGTTTGCGCTGTTCACAGGGTCGCTCGACGGAGCGCCCAAGCTGTTGTCGCCGCAAAGCGATGAGCAGGCAGCAGCTCTGGCCGAAAAACAAAACGAGAGTCCCAGCCGCACCGACGACGAGGCAGACTTGGTTGCCCGGCTTGAATCGGGAACAGCGAGCTCCGAGGACTCTCAAAATAGCCAAGACTCTGGCGATGGCTCCGAATCAACCGCGACCAACATCGGTGACGACGGTTCCACGAACAGCGCCGCCACCCCCATCGACGAAGTCGAAAACCCCGATCTCGACCGCGCCCGCGGCGTATATCTCAGCAGCATTCCCGACTACGCCGGCAACCCCTACGTTGCCCTTCGTGCCGACAGCACGCACCCGCTCGGCACGCCGTCATTCACACTCGATGAATACGAGCGCGCTACAGAAGAGGGTTGCTTTAAGAAGTTCTCCAAGCTCGACAGCCTGGGTCGCACTCGCAAGGCGCTCGCCTGTGTAGGCCCCGAGTCGCTCGGACAGGGAAAGCGCGGCGATATCTCGCGCATCCATCCTGCCGGTTGGCACCAGCAGCGCTACGACTTTATTCCGGGCCAGAGCCTCTACAACCGCTGCCACCTTATCGCCTGGTCGCTCTGCGGCGAAAACGCCAACCGCAAGAATCTCCTCACCGGCACGCGCTATCTCAACGAGACGGGCATGCTGCCGTTTGAAGAGCAGATTCTCAACTATATTCGCGATACGGGCAACCATGTGCTCTACCGCGTCACGCCTATGTATAACGAAGAGGAACTTGTCTGCCGTGGCATGCGCCTTGAGGCGCAATCGGTCGAGGACCACGGCAAGACCCTCTGCTTCCACGTGTACTGCTACAACCTGCAGCCGCACGTGCAGATCGACTACGCCACCGGCCGCAACCAGGCATCCGGAGACTAGTGCCGACCGCACCGCCCGTAACCCAAAAATGATTCGTTTTCCTCCGTCCCCATGGGATCAAAAAAGGCCGCCCTGGATTACCCAGGGCGGCCTTTTCGTCAGCGTCCACATTGCAGGCAAAACCACACGCTACTTGGCGCGGCCCTCCTCATAGCGCTCGACCAGCTTGGCCTGAACATCGTAGGGAACCTGCTCGTAGCCAGCGGGCTTCATGGTAAAGTCACCCGTGCCGCGCGTGATAGAGCGCAGGCGCGTCGAGTAATCCGTCAGCTCGGCGAGAGGTGCCTGGGCGATGACCACGGTGTCGCCGCGCTCATCGGTCTCCATGCCCGTCACGCGACCGCGCGATGCCGAGATGTCGCCCATCACGGCGCCGGCGTAGCTCTCGGGGATAGTCACCGTGATTTCCTCGATGGGCTCCAGCACCACCGGATCGGCATCGGCGCATGCCTTGCGCAGGCCGATGCGAGCCGCCGCGCGAAACGCCATCTCGTTGGAGTCGACGCTGTGATACGAACCGTCGTACACAGCCACGCGAATGCCCGTAAGCGGGTAGCCGGCAATAATACCGTCCTTCATGGTCTCCTGGACGCCCTTGTCCACGGCGGGAATCAGCGAGCGCGGAATGCGGCCGCCCACGACCTCGTCCACAAACTCATAGCCGTCGCTCGTGCCGTCGGGCCCAATGAGCGGCTCCACGCGCAGCCAGCAGTCACCGTACTGACCGGCGCCGCCGGTCTGCTTCTTATGGCGGCCCTGGGCACTTGCCGTACGGCGAATGGTCTCGCGATACGGAATGCGGATCGGCACGCTCTTGGCCACGACTTTGGTGCGATCCTCCAAACGGTTGAGCAGCACCGAAACCTGCGCCTCACCCACCGCCGAAATGATGGTCTGGCCGGTCTCCTCGTCACGATCGATGCTCATGGTCGGATCAGCCTTGCACGCCTTCTCGATAAACGTATAGAGCTTCTCTTCGTCGCCACGGTTCTCGGCCTCGATGGCAATGCGGTACTGCGAGTTGGGGAACTTAAACGCCGCCGCCTCGACCTTACCGGTAATGGAGAGTGTGTCACCCGTCTCGGCAGCCAGCTTGGGCGCCACGATGATGTCACCGGCATAGGCGTGACCGACCTCGGTCATGTCACGGCCGCACATCACATACAGGTGGGCCAGACGATCGCTCTTGCGGGTACGCGCGTTGATCAGCTCAAGACCCGGCTCAAGCGTACCCGTCAGCACCTTGATAAAGCTGATGCGACCCTGCTGCGGATCGGCCAGCGTCTTAAACACAAACGCCACCGGACGGTCATCGTCGCTCGAAATCTTGAGCGAATCACCGTCGATGAGCGGCATCTCGCCGTAGTCCGTCGGCGCCGGGAAGTATGTGGCGATGTCGTCCATCAGCGAGTTGACGCCCTGCTCCTTAATGCAATCGCCCGCAAAGACCGGCACAAAGATGCGCTCGGCGATCGCCTTCGACAGCAGGCCTTCAAGCTCCTCCTGCGTCAGCGTCTCCTCGCCTTCCAGGTACTTCATCATCAGCTCATCGTCAGCCTCGGCCACCAGCTCGCACAGATGGTCATGGGCTTCCTCGGCCTGGGCACGATACTCCTCGGGAATCTCCGACTCAACGGCTTCGGTGCCGTTGCAATGGCGCGCCTTCATGCGCACCAGGTCGATGATGCCGTCAAAGTCCTCGCCCTCGCCCCAGGGAAGGGTCACGGCGCCCAGGCGCGTGCCAAAGCGCTCCTGCAGCAGGCCCATCGTGGTCGCAAAGCTGGCCTCGGAGCGCGACAGGCGGTTTACGAACACCGCACGCGCCAGGCGCAGGTCCTCGGCGGCATACCAGAGCTTAACCGTCGTAGGCTGCGGGCCGGCCTCGGCGTCGACCACAAACAGAGCCGTCTCGCAAACACTCATCGCGGCAAAGGCGTCGCCGATAAAATCGGGGTAGCACGGGGCATCGAGCACATTGATGCGCGCGCCCTTCCAGTCGATCGGCGCAATGGTCGTCGAGATGGAAAACGCACGCTTAACCTCTTCGGGGTCATAGTCGAGCGTGGGCTTGGTGCCGTCGTGGCCGCCCAGGCGGGCGGTCTTGCCGGAAAGGTGGAGCATGGCCTCGGCGAGTGAAGTCTTGCCCACCCCGCCTTGGCCTACGAGCACCACGTTCCTTACGTTACCGGTCTTGGGAGCACCCATGATGACCTCCTTGCAGGGCCGCGCGCAATGCGCGACGCCAACGGGGAGAGTTCGCGGTCGGTGCCATCCCGGGAGCAGCATGGTCGGCAGCCGAGCCGACTCACCCTCCAAATGTCCTATGCCACCACCCTACCCTCACGGGCGACCGTCCATGCACACCTTTCGGCACACGTATGAATACAGGCGGCGAGAGGAAGAGACAAGCTTGTGAGGCGATTATTGAACCCCGCCGATGCAAACAAAAAGCCGCCACAGACCGTAAGACCTGCGGCGGCTTCGCCTCAATTAATAGTTGAGCAAATACCTGAGCCTATCCCTCGATACGGCTCAAAAACTCACGCGTGCGCTGCTCGCGTGGATGGTCGATAACCTGCTCGGCGGGCCCCTCCTCGACAATACGACCGCCGTCCATAAAGACCACGCGATCGGCAACATCGCGCGCAAACTGCATTGCGTGGGTCACGATCACCATCGTCATATTCTGCGCCGCAAGGTCTTTAATGACACGCAGCACCTCGGCCGTCAGCTCGGGATCGAGTGCCGAGGTCGGCTCGTCAAAGAACAGGATCTCCGGGTCGAGCGCTAGGGCGCGGGCAATACTCACGCGCTGTTGCTGACCGCCCGAAAGCTCACAAGGAACCTTGTTCTCGTTGCCCGTAAGCCCCATCTGCGCGATCAACTCGCATGCACGTGCCTCTGCCTGCTCGCGCGGGCGCTTAAGAACGCGGATCGGCGCATCGGTGATGTTTTTCATCACGGTATAGTGCGGGAACAGATTGTAGTTCTGAAACACCAGGCCAAATCGCGAGCGCGCCTGCCTGGGCACATCGCCCTTCGCATAGACCGCGCCCGAACCCGCATCCGTCGCAACGGCAAGGTCGCCAAACGAGAGCGAGCCTCCGTCGAGCGTCTCGAGCAGCGTGGCACACCGCAGCAGCGTGGACTTGCCGCCACCCGAAGGCCCGATAATCGCCACGACCTCTCCACGCTTTACCTCGAGCGAGATATCCTTGAGCACCTCATTGCCGCCAAACGCCTTACGTGCGTTTTCGATTTTCATCACTGAGTTAGTCATGATAATAGTCCAGCTTCTTTTCGGCGGCGCCCAGCAGCATCTCGACCACAAAGTTAAAGACCCAGTAGATCAACGCCGCAATCGCAAACGGCACCATGCTCACTTGCGAGGCGACCAGCGCCTTGGCCGTCGAGAACATCTCCCCCACGCCGATGGCAAACGCCAGCGACGTGTCCTTGACCAGCGTGATGATCTCGTTGCCCATCGCCGGCAGAATACGCTTGGCAACCTGCGGCATCACAATGTACAAAAACGTCTGCAGGCGCGAGTAGCCCAGCACCTCGGCAGCCTCGTATTGACCGCGCGGAATGGACTGCAGGCCCGAGCGATAGATCTCGGCAAAGTAACCGGCGTAGTTGATGATGAACGCTACGACGCACGCCGTCCACTTGGAATCGGGCGTGAGCGAAATGCCAAACACGTAGTACGGGGCAAAGTAGATGGCAAACATCTGCAGCATGAGCGGCGTACCGCGCATGACCGAGATATAGATGCGCGCAATCCAGCGAAGCGGCGCGATTTTGCTCATGCGCATAAACGCCACGGGGATTCCCAGCGGAATCGACCCCAGCAGCGTCAGCACAAACAGCTGCAAACTGACCAAGAATCCCTGGCCGAGCATCTGCATCATGACCTGAATAGACATTACTTGAGCACCCAATTATCGAAAGATAGACCATAGCTTGAATACTTGTCGCACAGGTCCTTGACCGTGCCGTCCTCATAGAGCGCCTTGAGCGACTCGGTCACGGCGGCGGCCGACTTGGTGTCGCCCTTCTTAAAGCCGACGGCGTAGTGCTCGCTGGACAGCGGCTCATCAAGCTGCGTATAGGCATCGGGCTTGGCGGCAAGCTGATACTGGGCAATCGAAAGGTCGCAAGCCACGGCATCGACCGCGCCGCTCTCGAGCTGCATAAAGGCCGTGTTGTACTCGCCGATCGTGTCGAGCGTGGCAAACGTCGCCGCCAGATCCTTCTGGTCACCCTCGAGCACATCCTGCGCAGCGGAATCGGTCTGCGTAATCACGGTCTTGCCGGCAAGATCGTCCCAGCTCTTGATGCCCGCATCCTTCTTTACCACCAGCACCTGCTCGTTGAGCATGTACGGCTCGGAGAACGTGTAGTCGTCCTCGCGGCCCTCCATGGTAAAGCCGTTCCAGATGCAGTTGATAGCACCCGAGTTGAGCAGCGTGTCCTTGGCATCCCAGTCGATGGCCTCGTAATCGACTTCCCAGCCCTGCTTATCGGCAACGGCCTTGGCAAGGTCGAGGTCAAAGCCGGTGTACTCGCCATCGTCGCCCACAAAGCCATACGGAGGATAGGACTTGTCAAAGCCCACCACGAGCTTCTTGGACTCCGCGGCGCCCTTCACGTCCTTGGCTGCAGCAGAACCGGCGGCGGAGCCCTTATCGGCACCACCGCCGCAGCCTACCAGGCCGAGGCCAAGCACCGTGGCAAGCGAACCGGCTAGACCAACAAACTGACGACGAGACATATCGGTATTCATGGTATTCCCCCTTGATGGCACTTTAGTTAGATAAAGTGAGTCATGTAACGTTCAGAATCATACACTTTAGCGTGATAGAGCACAAGATGAGTTTGCCCGCCGCGCGAGGGGTGCGGGGGTTAAGTTTCCTGCTCTACAGTCCTGCTCACGACGGAGGCCACATTAAGTGGCCTCC
>CALGZY010000188.1 GCA_937934355.1 uncultured Collinsella sp.
GGGATTGGTCAAAATCGTTTGACTATTAGCGGCTAAAATCGCCCGGCGCTAACACTGGCATTCGACGCCGCAGCGCTGCCGCATGTTGGTCTCGCCCATGACGATATGCTCGGCGAGCCGTTCTTCGTTAAACAGGCGCTAGGGTGCCGACCTAACATCATCATTTTCGACGCAATCACGCGAGCATCATTTTAGGAAAGAGCCTCGCCCCATATCGTTGGAGCCAGGCCCGATTTAGCCTCTTGAAAATGTCCCGCCCGAATTAAAATAAGCAAAAAGAGTCCCATCCACTTGGAACCCAAACAAATCACACGATTACTAACGTCTACTCTGAGATGGTCTTTTTGCGTTGGAACCACTACCGAATTGTTTGATCTTATTGGCGCAAAGCTCTGTTAGGGGCTCATCGATTGCTGCTTTGTAGTTGAAACCAAGAAGCTGCATGGTTCGAAGAGTATCAGCGGAGATTAGCTGACGAAATTGACCAAGCGCCATCGCTGTCGCGTTTGGCGAAGAAGGCTCTTCGCCGTCCGATTGCATTGAAGCAAATATCTCCAACACACGCGCGATGGTGGCATCAAGGCCCTGACTATCGTCATCGCAAATCTGAACACGCTCGAGCTCCGCCTTATACGTTTGAGCAATTCTTAAAGCTTCAGAGCGCTCTTCAAGGAGCTCATCATATGCGGCGCGCACTGAGGCGGCATCCTTATCTCCCCTAATTGCTTTAACCTTTGTCGCTACAGCTGAGGCCGTACCTTTTGCCGCAAGAACAGCAAGAGAACTTCCAAGATCGACTAAAACCTGCGTTGTATAAGGATCCATAACCCACATTTAATTGTATAAACGCTAGCCTTTATTGATATAAGGGTAGCGCAACATTCATAACGTCAAAATAGAAGCCGTCAACCATTTTGATGAGGCGTAACCATATCAAAATCAATTGGAAGACCAAGTTCATAGTAGTTAAACGGCGATACATCAAGCTCGTCCAGAGTGCCATCTCCCCGACGGACCCAGGATTTCCCCTTTGCACATACAAAGGCAATCTCGACCAGCGGATGTCGGTGCATTCCGTAGAAGCCGCCCATATCGATAGCTACCGAATGAAGTCCCGGAGGAATCAAATCGAGTATCTTCCTGTATTGATATGAGAATTCCAAATCCTCGCCCTTGCAGCATCCTGCTCCATTGGTAACAACAATTGTCGCAACCACCTCATATACGGGAAGATCGCTATCGTTGCGAATCACGATGCGCGACTCACCAGTGGGATCTCTTTCGAGCCATGCAGCAATTGAAGATGGTTGCGCTAATTTCTCAGCCATTTTCTGACGCTCGTCTTGTTCATTCATATGCTCCGTGTCGCGCCAAGCAACAAATATCGTCAGGCAAAACGAGGCGATAGTGAATAATGCCTGAACGCCTGTATAGAAAGCGGTCATAGGCAACGACCTTCTCTCGGGACAGATTCAAACCAGAGACCAACAGACAACTTACCTAATATATTAGTGCTTATTTTAGTAAACAGAACTTCACTTTACTGCACTAACATGGTAAAGTGAGAAATTGGGTTGTCAGCAAGCTATAAAACTATTAGCTTGCTGACATCAGTACATGAAGCGAATCTAGCTTCGCAAAAAGTATAAAACATCGACGGAAAGGACGGTTATGCCTACCTTATTCAGTAGCGCCTTCTACAGACGGTAAAAGGAGAACGCCTATGGAGATATGGATCCAAGCTGTTCGCTAGCACAAGCCCGCTCTGCAGGAGCGGGCAAACCGTCCTTTGTCGACAATGCAATAAAAGCACGCGGTCATTATTTTTAAACAGAAGTGTAAAACTGTCCATGGTTTTATTGGTTTTAACTCCCATTAACACAGGTCATCCACAATCAAATAACTAGCAATAATCGTTAAACACGCATGGACATCTCCCTGCGCAGCCTATATCCTTTACTTAGCTTATCCTTCTCCTCACGCAGATGACGGCTATCGCTTTCGTCCTGCTTATTCCAGAGTGCAAGAAGTGTCGCCATGTGAGGATAAGACGGAGCACTTAAAGACGACGCCTCTTCAACGGCGCATAAAAATGGATAAATCAAACGAACAGCATCGAGAAACGATCCGTGAACAGACGGATAGAGCACATCTTCATTCACCAAGCCGCTGTTCACCTGCATCGCAAGCCCCTCAAGGCAATTGGCAATTTCAGTTACATTCTTATTGAGAATAGCCTTCAAATCACTGCTGTCGAAACCATGATGATATGGATACAGATCCGGATAACAAAGATGCCACTCTTTATACGCCTTAAGCAGCTCAGTCCAATTTGCTGGCGAGTCGATATATGACGAGACGGAAGCCGACAACTCATCGCATGAAACACCGCACAGATTGATTAACTCTTTCTCTTCGAAAGAAGCCAGGCTTGCTACTGATAAGCTTCTATTAACCTTTCCGTATAGTGGGCAGGCCCTCGTAATATAAACCAATATTCTCAAGCGAGGAAAAACTTCGAGTCTAAGTGTGTCCGCAAAAGAGACTGACCACTCAAAACAGCGAATATAACTATCAAGCCTGATTTGCTTGAGCTGTAGACGGCATGCGTGCGCAGCAATGAGGACGGCGATTAAGGTTGCAACATTTGCTGCACATCCGATGGGCCCATATAAAACATCAAGTGTCATCTAGAAACCAACCCCTTAACGATGTCATCACGGAGTTGCAAGTCATATGCAGCAGAAGCAATAAAAGCCTTAAGCTGGCGATAGACTTTATCGTTACCCAGCATGACAACCCCAATAATCAGTCGACCAGATTGAATGGTCGACAAGTGGATGTTAGCGTATGCACCAGGCAGTGAACACTTGAGACAATAGTAACCTCCGACACCTTTGAAGGTCGTAGCGGTCTAATAATTTTTGCCGAACGGTAGCCGAAAAAACAAAGTGCCGGTGTACGGCATTTAAGATACACGGCACCCGAACGCACTCATAGACGGCGAGTACCCTCTCGAGGGGACGCATAATCCCTTTCGCAAATTGACAACCGCATAGCGGAATACGGCCTGCGTCCCGTCATATGATTTCTGGCGACTAAACAACAAATCACCGACGAGGGAGGGGGGGCACGGGCCGCTTCTACGAACATCACATCGGTAGACGAGGGGTCGCTCGACGCGCCGCTCAACGAGGCGCGTCCGAGCTTATCGGGCCGAGCGCTATGAAAGGACGGCGGGCCGGAAGACCTACCACAGCGGCTAGTACGCGAGATGGCTCGTCACGGGCGCCAGGGAAGTCGATCTCAGCGTGCCGAAGCTCTGCGGGGCGGCCGCGAGGACGGTGCGCGACGGGTTCGCCGAGACGCTGGCCTACACGGAATTCCCGCCGGAGCACTGGCGCCGGATCAGGACGAACAACGGGATCGAGCGCATCAACCGCGAGATCAGGAGGAGGACGAGGGTCGTCGGGACCTTCCCGGACGGCAACTCGGCCCTCATGCTGGTGACGGCGAGGCTGAAGTACATAGTGGAGCACGAGTGGGGCAAGAGGAGGTACCTGGACATGTCGAAGCTGGAGGAGATGGACGAGCTGAGGGGAAAGGCGGAGGGTTAAAAGAGGACGGGGCCGAGGACGACTAAATCAATTTGCGAAAGAATCTTGACGGTACCGTGTTCCCCTCCACGGGCTCGCTGGTGCGGCTCGCGGGCGCGGTCATGTGCGAGCAGGACGAGATATGGCAGGAGTCCAGGTACTTCTCGGAGGTGAGGATGAACACATCTCGGCCACCGCCGCGACGAGCGCGCGGTCGACGCGCCGGTGGTGCTCGAGGACGTCCTCGGGGAAGAAGCCGCCCGTCCAGAGTTGAGGGACACCCAGGTTGAGCATACCCACGCATGTCACGAGGCGGCCTCTGTTGCCGTTCCTATTGTTGGCCCCATCGCCGCAGAGCTGGTCAACCTCGGCGTCCATGATGGCGGTAACCGCCTGCACGGCAAGCGGCATGAACAGAGATTGGATGTCCACCACCCCGTCCGCCAACTTCAGCATCGCAACGGACGAGGCATCGCATCTGACAGCATCACCATAGCGGTCACCGCTCTTTCCCAGAATCCGTATTATGGTATTCCGGATTCAAGAAAAGGGGCAGTTTTCCCCTTTTCGACGGCAGGCCGTCGGCGGATTTACATCAACGTATCCGGTGCGATCGAAATCATAAGTCACATTAAAGCAGTGATTAACACTTATTTCTTCAATGAGCAGGACCACTGCATGAGACCAGCTCTAATCAACGCAAAATAATGGGAAGAGAATTTACGCGCAAGGTATATAGGCCATTTCCAATTATTATATGCAAGCTGAGCGGCCCCATTACCAACCACAAGCGCCCAGACGCCCATGCCAGTAAAGGAAATTAAGACATACGACAATACAAAACCTGCAATAGCCGAAACTATATAAGCCGGGAGATAGGGGATTTCATTCGTACTGATAATGTAATTACAACACAATGAATGATGGTTCCAAACCGCAAGATAAACAACCAAGGCGAAATAAAGAAGCCCGTCGGGGGAAAAACCTTTCTTAACTAGGAACAAGACTGGGAAGCCGACAAACCAGACACCGATCGTGCATACAACAATTAAAATCCAATATAGAGACAGACTTTTTTCAATAATTTTTCGTGCAGTCTGAACTTCGCCACCAGCATAAGCAGATTGAAACATTGGAATAAAAGATCGAACGTAGGCGCTGGCAAACCCGTAAATTGCACCGCCAACTTGAATAATTAATGAATACTGAGAGTTAACCTCCACACCAAGAAAATAGGAGCAGAGCAGCGAACTCAACTGAGTGGAAGCATAGCAGCAAAGTTGAACAACGCCGTCCCTCCACGCCAAATAAGCCACTGAAATAAACGTTTCTTTTATTTCAGAAATAGAAACACCCGTACAAGCATCGTTTGCTTTTTTTATCGCCTCAGAGTGAACCTCCAGAAAGCGACCGCTAAAAAATCTCAGCACAATGTCATTAAACAGATAACCGATGGCAGCGCCAATGATGCCAAAACCCATAAACAGCAAAAACGCAGAAACCACAAGCTGCCCAATGCGACCATAAGACTTTGCCCTGCTTTCAGCGGAAATATCCCCGAACCCTCTCAGGCAGGTCGTATAATGAAAAAAGAATAGATTAAAAAACACATCAAAACAAAAAATTAACCATGCGGTCCAACAAGAAAAGGGATCAATAGCGCTTGAAATTGAAGAAATGTAGGCAGTTCCAACTGTAGCGGTAAGCATCAGGACAACGCAAGAAATTAACGCGTAAACAATCCGGGATGTTTTAATCAATTTGCCAAGCAGCTCATAGTCTACAGAATCACCAACTTGAGATGAATCGTAGCCGCTCTTGCTAATGCTACGCGCACCGCTAAGACAATAGACAATATTTCTCGCAAAAGTTGGTGTAAAGCCAAATTCAAATAACAGCGTTAAATTCCCAATGGCAACAAAAGTGTACCAGAGACCAAGTTCGGCGTTAGATAAGTAAGCAAGCAGAAACGGAAGAAGAAGGAAGCTGCTCCCCATTGAAAGAACAGTGCTTACATAGTTCCATATAATGTCTGACTTGGTAGTATTAATTTTTGCCATTATTTAGCCATCTCCACAACATCCTTTGATGGCACCCTGGATTGACAGGGCCCCTTATCTGAAAAGGCGGGCAGCGCCATAAGCATAAAGAAATTACATGCTGGATATAACATTCCGCATTCAACAAACCCCATTAGGGAATACAAGACCAAGCCCATGAATGTCACGTGGGCCGAAATACGCGCTTTATTTATCGCTACGCAATAGAAAGCAACAAACGCGGTAAATGGGATCAAACCGTATTGAATAAGTAGTCGACAATATGCATTGTCAAGCATGACTCTTGTTTGAATTAAATAACCACCCGTTGCAGACGGCAGCGAAACTATGGCCGTTAAGTCATTACCAAAAACAGTCAGAGGGTAGTTTTCAAAATAATAGGCGGAATAAAAAATCCGGTTGGTCATTAAATTATCAAGCTGAACAAGACATTTATTGGCACCATGGGACCACATAAAGGGCAGGGCTATACTAACAATCGCCAGAAAAAGCGGTAAAAAAGTAAATAGGGACCCATATGGTTTTGAACGGGGGCTTCTGAATGAAATAACCGAATACAAGGCCATTACGAAAATGCCTGCTGCAGAAGTTTTTGAATCAGCTACGAAAAAAGCAATAGCGAAACAGAAGATGCCCGCAAGACCGCTTCTGCCTTTCAGCTCAAAAATAGAAGCAGAATAAGCAATAAACAAAAGCTGTCCAAAATTATTAGGATGGGCAAAACCCATCGAATTTCGTACAAAATTGCTACCGCGCGACATTAATACAGAAGGAATGGCACCGACACTATTGAGACCAACAACCATCAATAGCATAAAGACGGACGATACAAGAATAGACCTTGAGATGTAGTATTCAGGGACGTCTTCAGCGCAAAGGCAAAACAGCGCCAACCAAATAATCTGAGGGGCTTTATTTGATTTCAGCGACCCGACGCAAATTAAAATCAGCAGCAAGCCAACTAGCACTTTCACATAAGAAGTCTTTTGTAGTAAAAACTTCAGCAGTAGAAACGCTAAGGCAAACAACTCAAGGACCAGCGAAAGCACCGCAAGAGAAACCCCAAACACATTGGTAGCATTTACTGATCCAATATAATAGGAAACTGAAAATAAAGCCAAAGCAAAGCTGAACAGTACAGCCCCGGCATTTGCTCGTATAATCTCAGTCCATGATCTTTCCACATTAGTCAAATTCAATTAACGTACCCCATAAACAAACTTAGTAAAGCCAATTGCAGCCATAACACGCCTCGCAAGAAGAAGACGGATCGTAATGCGATTTTTCACTTCAGAGATAAATCGACGTGAATAGCGGTGAGAAGCAAAGCCTTCCATTAAATAGCTGAAATACGACTGGCAGACCATATTAGAGACAGGCTTAAAAAGCTGATTCGATTCCAAACGTGCACAATTACGAATCAAAGATAAGACTTCCCTGACTGCAGATTGCTTATATAGTTCGCTTAAATCCGGATTCACGTGACATAGCTCATATAGTTTTACCAGTAAATTATCAACACTCTCGATAGCCGAGATATCAGTATTTCTCGTTACTGAATCACTATTGTTGACATAGCAATAGACCGCCGAGTCCACTACTTTTACACTTTCAGCCAGACGATAAGCATCAACCATAAACAACGCGTCTTCACCGAAACGAATGCCATCTTCAAATTTAAGAAAACCATTCCGGAATAATGATTTCTTAAATATCTTTCCACAAACGCTTCGGAATACAACACCTTTAGTAAAGCTCGAAAACGGAACTTTATTAACATTATCCCAAAATGCAAGGCTAAGAGAGCATGCTGTTTTCCAGTCGATGCTTATAGCCTTGCCCGAATAATCGCCATGCTCATTCAGTAGAGCCCCGATAACCAAGCTACAGCCATCTGAGGATTCAAGCAACAGCCTAACTGCATTTATAGGCAGCATATCGTCAGCATCAACAAATGCCACCCAATCACCGGAGGCCTCATCGATACCCCTATTACGCGCCACGCATACACCACTATTGTTTTGACTAATCAGCTTAATCCGGTTGTCGCCCTCTGCAATAGCCATAACTAACTCAGCGCCACGATCTGTCGACCCATCATCAACAATAATTATTTCAATGTTGCTCACACTCTGACGCTGAAGACTATTTAATGTCATTTGAATCGTTTTTTCAGCGTTATACATCGGCACAATCACGCTCACGAGAGGATTGTCGACCAAGGAAGATTGACAGCAATTTACTTGCTTGCTTGTTGACGTCATAAACAGACGCCCCCCCCCGCAAGCTTATTTGGACGACCCATAGAAATAATTGCGTCAATCCATTCGGCAACATTAAAGGAACACTTTAAAAATTTAACAGAAATATCAGCCGCATCTGGAACGCCAAATGAACAGACACAAGGTAATCCGTTAAGCTGGGCTTCAATTGCGGCAACACCAAGTCCCTCAAACGTAGATGGAAATACAAAACAGTCAAATGAAGACAGAATGTCTTTAATATCTTTTCTTTCGCCTGCAAACAAGACACTAGATGAGATACCCAGCTTAGCCGCAGATTCCTGAAGACTCTTGTGTAGGGGGCCATCGCCAACAATCATTAATTTACAGTTGGATTTAACTGTTAGCAGTTCCTTCATTATCTTTAAAAGAAAAATATGATTCTTTTGACTAGTCAAACGTCCAACAGTACCAATAAGAAAATCTTTTGACGAAAGGCCGAACTCTTCCCTAATTACTACCCTGCTGACAGGATCGTACTCCATGTCATTAAAATTTAAGGCATTTGGAAGCACCTGAAAATTATCGCCCCAGAAGAATGAACCCGCTTCTTTTGAACACGCAAGCCTAACATTAGAATTACGTAACGCCGCACGGCGATTAAAACGGCTTATAACTTGAGTCGGCAAACCGCCCAAAAAACGAGAATTGTGAGAATGAGCAATGCGGACAGAGACATTCGCCCGTTGAGCTGCTCGCAAGACATCCGCATATAAAAGATGATTAAAGTTACACCAAACCGCCTGGTAGCGATTTGGTTCATCTTGAAATAGATGGTCTAGATACTCAAAGCGCTTAATAGGCCTATCAATATCCGGGCAAATGTGGATTTCGGAGTTCATCTCATGAACGAATGCAACATCTGATAAATCAGACGTTGCAAGAAATTCAAACGTAGCATATGAGCTAAGGGCCTTTATATACCTACCAACAACGATTTCGGTTCCACCCAGCCCATTTGAAAGGCCAGATACTAAAACCCTAGGCTTATTGTGGTCTAAGGCAGACGAAACCATTAAAAAGCCTTCCTTCCAAATCTAAGTACCGATAGAACAGAGGAGATGAACCAAGACAGCTTGGGTCCAATTACTGGCGCAAGCTTTTTCCGCATTTCAACACGGAACTTCTTAGCGGGTGACAACCAGGTGCCTGAATAATGGTGAATAGAATATGTATCATCAGTAATTTCAAACTTGCCACTATGACTGTCTAGGGGATCAAAATAAGTAGCAGGGTATGCAGTGAAACCATTTAACTGCTGAAATGAACCATCTCTCTTAAGAGCACAACTCACTTCCAGGTAATCAGTTAGCACCCTCGGAGAGGTATCCATAGAGTTGCGGCCTTTTCGCATCTCAAATCTCATAGATTCATATAATTTTGCGACATCGCTCATGACATGGCTTCCGGCCTCAGAACCCATGATGAGGCCGGGATTCAAGAAGAAATTATTCTTCATGAATCCCGCAAAAGCCTCATTATCTAAAAGCTCGTCCAGAGGCTTCAGGACTTCGACATCTGTATCGAGAAGGATTCCACCCTCTGAATACAGTATTCTGTAGCGCGCATAATCGCTGACAAACGCCCATTTTTTTGAGGCATATGCCTCACGACAAAATTCACATTGATTTATATCGAAATTGCTTTCGTCCCATCTACGAATTTCCCAATCAGGCATGATCTTCGACCAAGACTCAATGCATTTTCTTTCAAGTTCAGGAAGCTCACTTCCACCGAACCAGATGTAGTGCAGAACTTTAGGAATCATCAATTCCCTTTCGAACAATAGGCTACTTCTTTATGATTTTTTTAACCAGACGCTTCATCGGGTCATAAATTCCAAGCTTTTCGCATGTATGCCTAGCAAAGCGCTCGGCTTTTACTTTTCCGGAATCGGGGAACCACTTATTCATAAGCTCCTCGCCATCCAGATTCGCCACATCAGCCATGAATTCATCGCGACGCGGATTCAGCTTCACGGACTTAGTAAGTTCACGAACACCTTCTACTGCAGCCTCAACATCAATCTCCTTCATACGGGCATAGCTTGAGGCTCGATCAAGCAATTCTTGTCCCTCATAGCTTTGGATGAGAACTCGAGTGACGCCTCGATTGTCGTCGAACTCTTTCGAGAGTCGATAAACATCGAAGAAATCCCAGCAAGTCAAATCAGTAACGCGATAACGCTTTTTAAACGGGCATTCGTAACAAATGGATCGATCTGAAAGATCAGCAAAAAAGGCCCTTAGGTAAGGATCTGTTTCGACACCTTCACTGTACAGCCGTTCACCATACAGAGTCTCGCCTTCGAGCTCGCACATATTTGAATAGCGATAGCCAAACCGTGATTTATCTCTAAAAAGAACGGTCTCACCTTTTACGCCAACCTTTGCGTCAAGCCATTCGACCTGCCGCGCGAACACAGCGCGAGCGGGGTTCGCGCGGCAGACGAAGTCTGCCACGCGTAAATTTGCCGGCTTGCCGCCCAAAAATCGAAGCAGGCCTTCGCATTGACAAGGGGTACCAATAAAGAGAACTTCACGTCCAGTTTTTAGTTGTTGTTTGACCTCGGGATACGCAGGGCCAACAACGCTCTGAACATATTTACTGTTGCGGAAGCGCCAAAGTTCATCAACGCTTTCCACAGAAAAATGTCCGACCTTAAGTCGCCCAGGGGCTCCTTCGGCTCGCACAAGCTGTTCACCGCGCAAATAACCTGCACCAAACACAATACCGCCGTTGGCAATCACGGCCTGAGCAAGGGCAGTGAAGGCTCCACCAGAAGTGCTTTCAGCAAGCACCTTTTGATCATTATGCTGGACTAGAAAGGCTCGTTGGGACTTAGGCTCGTCCTTATCAACATTAAGCACTGGGCAAGCCTTTTCGCATAATCCGCAATCAATACACTGGTCAGCATTGACTACGGGGTACTCGCAGCCCTCGGCGTCATATTCCATTGATATGCACTGCTTGGGACATTTTTGAGCACAGGCAGCGCAACCGCAGCATTTACTTTTGTCCGTGATGGAGATCATACTGTTCCCTACAACTCAAGAGCTGATTTAAGCCAATTGGCCGATTCATTCCTATACACATTAAGTCGTTGACGTACTGACACAAAGTCGATTTCATTTGCCATTGCGGCACGGAAAGCATCCTTCGATTCGCAAATACGATCGGAGTTTCCAAGGACACGCAACAATGTATCAATACGTGAGTTCGTAGACTGAGCACCCATATTCTCGTGGCGACGGAACGAGAAGAAGGGCACCTCAAAAATATTTGAGAAAACGCTTCCGTGGAAAGAGTCAGTACAGACATACGAAGCATGGGCAATCAAGTTGACCCACTCAGCCGGACCGGCTTCCCAAGGATAATAATCCGCGTAATCGTCATCAGCCTTAACATACTCATCGGGATGAGCAATGGCGACGATCTTCAAATTATGCTGCTTGGCAAGCTCTTGGGCACATTCACGATTCCATGCATTCTTACCCATGAAATAGCAGAAAACATAGGGCTCGTCAGGAACGTCAATCGAAGAGGAACAAGCAAGGCTTGCCCACTGATCTCTAGCCAGCAGCATCGTAGGGTCGCATACAACAGAGCATCGGACGCCCGTAGCTTTCTCTACCAAATCCGCTCCCGTATCCTCGCGAACAGAAATGGCCGAAAAATCGGAAAGAAAATCTTTTGTTTTACGAAGATATTTTTCAGAAAGGGAAGATACTCCAAAACTAGTGGAATAAGACACCTTGCGGACAGGAGGCTGCACGAAAGATAGTGTAAAGTACCTACCAGCAATGTTAACAGGCAGCCAAAGCTGATCGCTGCCAACAACAACGCTGTCATAATCAGCCACAAGCGCCCCAAGTTCTTCAAACGAAGCGGCTTGAGGAGTAAAACTAAAATGTGTTGACTCGAAAGATGAAAATGCACTTTTCCTCTTTGCCATTTTCTTTCCAAAGTCAGCATCAAGCTTCTGCTTGATGCGATGCTTTACAAAACCCAGCTTTGCACGATAAAGATCTACATCAAATAGATGCTCAAGATAGTAATCATTGCGTCCTTCAGAAATAGCATGACCCAGGCCACGTTTATCAATAGTATTGACTTCAACTCCCAGCTCCTCAAGGGCACGCTGGGTCGCGTACGCCTGAAGAACGCTGCCAAAGTTGATTTTGTCATGACACGACGCGACTGCGACTCGCTTAGAACATGTAATAGTCAAGCTATCCCCTTAATCAACAGAACCTAAATAGGTCATATAACAATCCAATAACACTCTGGCCGCAGCATTAATTTCAAATACCTGCAAACCGGCATCGTCGCCAGGCGCGAAGACCTCTGTGCTCAACTCAATAAGTCTTTCGGCCCACTTTATACAGGAGCTAGAAAGTGATTCAAATTGCATCATGGATGTAACAGCGGTCTCAGAGGTAACGGTATCAGACGCAAGAATGGGTGTATGCGATGCCTGGCATTCAACTCCGACCATTGGGAGGCCTTCATACAGGCTCGGCAGGCAGAAAACATCAAATGCTCGATATAAAGATGCTGCGTCGCTTCTAGTGCCCAAAAACCGAACAGAATGGCTAATCCCCAGACAATCAGCTTGGTCCTTTATCTGTTCAACCAACGGACCAGAACCAACCAAAACTAAAACTGCATCATTACGAATCTTTAAAACCTGATCGAATATATTAAGCAAATATGAGTGATTCTTCTGCTCTGTAAAACGACCAATGTGCCCAATTAGAAGCTGTCCATCAGCAACACCAAGCGATCGCCGCGTCCTTAGGCGATCCTCATCATCTGGCGCGAAAACAGACAAGTCGACAGCATTACGCATGACTACAAATTGAGAACTCGATCCAAATAACCATTCACCAGCGAATTTACTACATGCAAAACGGTGAGTCGGATACCGGTTTGATTGCGTTTTCAGCACGGCCTTCAGGGCATTCTTGGCATACTCACCCCTACCACTCGTAGAGTGGCTATGGGCGATACGCACGGGGACACCCGCCTTCTTCGCAGCACGAAGAGGAAAGACCGAAAGCGCGTTGATGTGACTATGGACAATCTTCCAGCCCTCTTGCTTAAAGAGACGCTGAAGCTCTCGCTGGTATTCAGCTACATGCTGATAGGGCGGTATCTCAAAGACCCTGCCACCGAGCGATTCGATCTCGTCACGGGGAACAAGCGTCGAATCGGAATCAACAAGAAAGTCAAACTGCACTTTACCGCGATCGATGTGACGATAGTAATTCATAACGACAGCTTCGACACCGCCACCAACCATCTTGCCAACAACCTGAGCCACCCTAACCGGTTCAGTCATTTAGCAAGCACCTCCACCGGTAAAGACCTCAACGACCGTGAGGAGAACAATCTTCAAGTCCGTGATGGGGCCGCGTTTGGCGATGTACTCCAAATCACGGCGGACCATGCCGTCGAAGTCGGTATCGTTGCGGTCAGTCACCTGCCACCAGCCGGTAATGCCCGGCTTCACAGCCAAGCGCTGCAGGTCGTACTCGGTATACTCCGCGACCTCGTTGGGCAGCGGCGGGCGCGGGCCGACGACGGACATCTGACCCATGAACACGTTCAGGAACTGCGGGAACTCGTCGATGGAGTGCTTGCGGATGAACTTTCCAATCTTGGTGACACGCGGGTCATTCTTCATCTTGAACATGGCGCCGGCGATCTCGTTCTGATCCCTGAGCTCGGCGAGGCGCTCGTCGGCGTCCTTGTACATGGAGCGGAACTTCCACATGCGGAAGGTAGTCAAACTACCGTCGGGACGGGTGCGGCCAACGCGGATCTGACTATAGAAGGAGCTGCCCTCGCTCTCCAGTCGGATGGCCGCGGCCAGCACCAGGCTGGGCACAGCGATGACGACGAGCACGGCACCGCTGAACACGATGTCGAATGCGCGCTTCACTGCCCTATATGCCAAGCGCGAGCGGTCCCAGTCCATGATGGATTGCATGGCCTTGTAACGGCCGGCGCCCTCGCGCCGGTCCATGGCCTGGGCAATCAGTGCCGCCCCCGCAGGCGCACAGCTCTTTGTTACTTCTTTAGCAGCCACAGTCAAACTTACGTCCCCGTTCCCCAGGGATCCCCCAATCGGTAAATTCAAAAATGCGAACGAATAGCTGGTGCAATGTCTCCCTTACGTTTTGCTGGGAACGTCGAGCGGCAGCAGCTCCCTAAATGTGGAGTCGCCCTCGCCCACGTCTACCAGGCACCAGCGTTTATGACGGTCGATCTTTTTAACGCGGGCCTCTTGCCCCACCAAGGGACCCTGCTCTATGTGCAACACGCCGTCTTCTATGCGCGCCACGCTGTTGCGCGCCACGCCGTCGACATCCAGCACGCTGCGATACCAGTCCTGCGCGTCGTCCGGCATGGGCATGTACGCCCGCTCCCTACTGCCGGCGATGCGGCAGCCAAAGCTCAACTGAGCCAAAGCTCTATCGAGCGCGGCGGCATCATGCGTGGCGACGATGAAATATTCCTTGTACATAGGTTTGGTTTGGAGCGACCATGCGCCGTCCCGCTTAAACCAGAACTCCTTTTGCATCACAAAAGCGTCCTGCATAAGGTTGCGTGGGATAATGCGGCGAACCTTTTCGCAGGTCTCGCGCTCTTTTCCATGGGGGGTGTGGACCAGATACCAGCGGACGCGGCCGCGCTGGCTGTTGGTGGTGGCGCCGTTAAATGCGCCCGGCAGCTGCTCTTGGCGCCGTGCCGTCTGTTCCATGTTCTCGCCCCCTCTTTTGGCTTTGCGATGCACGCAAATGCAGGGGCGTTTAGAACAGGCTTCTCGCTCGCAGCTAGGCGCAGTCGCAAAGGTACAGATTTTTGCATTTTACGATAGACGACATTATACGAGCAATTAATCAGCTTTTGCCCAGATTACGCAAAATTTACTGCTAGTAGGTGCATCTCCATACCCCTCTACAAAAACCTGTACCTTTTTGTGCAACAAAAAAAGCCGCTCAACCAGCGGCTTTTCTTATTTCGGCATGAAAAAGGCGACCGCCCTGTGTGGACGGTCGCCTTTGTAAATTGCTGTAAGGTTGCCTTAGGCGCGGGTCTTGATCTCCTCGAGAACCTTGGCAACAAACTCGTCGACGCTCATCTGAACGGTCTCGTTGGAGCGATCGCGGACGGAGATGTTGCCGGCCTCGACCTCCTTCTCGCCCAGGATGAGCATGTAGGGCACACGGTCGATGCTGCGGGCCTCGCGAATCTTGTAGCCGATCTTCTCGTCGCGGTCGTCGCAGACCACGCGGATGCCGGCCTCCTCCAGCTTGGCGCACACCTCGTGGGCGTAGTCGCGGCTCTTCTCGGAGACGGGAAGCGCCTTGACCTGCACGGGGGCAAGCCAAGTGGGGAACTTGCCCGCAAAGTGCTCAATCAGAATACCGATGAAGCGCTC
>CALGZY010000189.1 GCA_937934355.1 uncultured Collinsella sp.
AGAGACCACCAGCGTCGTGGCAACACGGCGGCTTGGCAAGCCCCATCCGGAGCAAGCGCGAATAGGAACGCTATGGGCCGGCCCGGTCCGCGTTCGGGTAGCGTGCGTGGAGCTGCACGGTAACGTGCAGACAAGATAAATGACCGTTCACGACAGAACCCGGCTTATAGGCCCACTTGGCAACTATGTTGACGCTGCGAACCCGTCAGCGCGGCAATCTGCCTTACAAGCCTTCGGGCATGACCATAAGGTCAATGCCCTCGTCTTTCAAGGCACCTTGCTCGCGCTGACGGGTTCTCGCTGTTGGTGACGACATTATTGGCGTTTCCGTTCTTGTCGGCAAGGGCAACGGTTCTGTCTTTGCCGTATTATTGAGGCTGTTTGTTGCTGCGCTTAATTTTGTTGAGGGGCTTTGTTGGACAGCTATTTTACTCTGCAATCGAATATTGAGGCTACGGGCGAGTTCGTTGACCGCAAGAGCCGGTTTATTGCCCAGCTGGTCCATATTGAGTCCGAGGATGAGGCGAATGCCTTTATCGAGATGGTTCGCAAGCGTCATTACGACGCTCGACACAATGTTCCCGCGTGGATTTTAGTCGATGGACGCGAGCGCCAGAGCGATGATGGTGAGCCGAGCCGCACGAGCGGTATGCCGACGCTCGAGGTGTTGCGCGGCGCAGAGCTCAAAAATGTTTGCTGCGTGGTGACGCGCTATTTTGGTGGCACGCTGTTGGGACCTGGTGGCTTGGTGCGCGCCTATACTGCGGCGACGCAGGCGGCGGTGGCAGCTGCTCGGGAGGCCGGGCAGATTGTCGAGATGACGAGTGTCGTGCCTGTTGACGTGCATGTGGCCTATCCGCAGTATGAGCAGGTGCTTCGTTTGGCGCAGGATTCGGGTGCCAAGGTTTCGGATACCGATTACGCGGATGCCGTGACACTTCACCTGGTATTCAAAGCGGGGGAGCAGGAGCAATTTTGCGCCAAGATGCGCGAGCTTATGGCGGGGCGCGAAGAGATCGAGGTCGGCGCTCCCAAATTTGCCGAGTTCTAACGGCGACGGCCGGCGTTTTTTTGGATGGATCCCAAACGCGCCGGCCGTCGTTTTATGTTGCTGCCGTTTACTCGGCGAGCTGCTTTAGCACATCGCAGGCGATTTCGACGGCATCGTCGATGCAACCGGGACAGCTGCGGAGCGGACCCTTATCCGATCCGATTCCCTTGAGCGTGCCGCAGACGGTCGTCGTGTTCTTCTCGCCAAAACGCTTGGCGATTTCGCGCGACAGCTTGTAGGTCTGGCCCTTGGTCTTGGGGTTTTCCATGCCTTCGCTCATCACAAAGCCCATGATGGACACAGCGCCCGAGATGGCGCCGCAGGTCTCGGTCATGCCGCCCATGCCGGCGCCAAAGCCCTCGGTGAGGGTAAAGGCGGTCTGGGGGTCGAGCCCGACGGCGGGCGCGAGCGTGCAGGCGACGGCCTGTGCGCAGTTAAAGCCACGGGCGTGATATTCGGCAGCTTGAGCCTGACAGGCGGTGATGTCGAGCTGGGCCGTATCGATTTGCTTCATCGTTGTCTCCTTGGTCACGGTGTACCCGCCTATGGTACCCGTGACGGTGCATGTAATCATCGAGAGCTTCATGTATGCCTCGTTTTTATCTATCGAACAAATGCCCAAGGCTTGAGGTAAATACCCCTGATCAATTTGTCCACTAACCTACCTTGTGGATGGGTTGAGAGGGGTGCGGGGTAGCGGTATCGTGAACCGAATAAAACTAAAACCCAGGCAAGGGAGCTAGATATGAGCGAGCAGACCATCGGTACCACATGTGTTCAGGGCGGCTATCACCCGGGAGATGCGGAGCCGCGCCAGGTGCCCATTTACCAGTCCACCACGTGGAAGTACGACACGTCCGAGCACATGGGCAAGCTATTTGACCTGGAGGAGTCTGGTTACTTCTACAGCCGTCTGCAGAACCCCACGTGCGATTTGGTTGCCGCCAAGATCTGCGAGATGGAGGGTGGCACCGCTGCGATGCTCACGAGCTCGGGCATGGCTGCGAACTTCCTCGCGATCTTTAACGTGGCCGGTGCCGGCGATCATGTGGTCGCAAGCTCTGCCATTTACGGCGGTACGTATAACCTGCTCGCCCACACCATGGGCCGTATGGGGTTGACCTGCACGTTCGTCGCCCCCGACTGCACCGATGAGGAGCTCGAGGCAGCCTTTGAGCCCAATACCAAGCTCGTCTTTGGCGAGACGATCGCAAACCCCGCCCTTGCCGTGCTCGATATTGAGCGCTTTGCCAAGGCTGCACATGACCACGGCGTGCCGCTGATGGTCGACAACACCTTCCCGACGCCCGTGATGTGCCGTCCCTTTGAGTGGGGCGCCGACATCGTCACGCACTCCACGACCAAGTACATGGATGGACATGCTGCCTACCTGGGCGGCGTAATCGTTGACCACGGCCAGTTTGACTGGATGGCTCATGCGGACAAGTTCCCGGGTCTCACCACGCCCGACGAGAGCTACCACGGCGTGACCTATGCCGAGAAGTTCGGTCGCGAGGGCGCCTTCATTACCAAGGCAACCGCTCAGCTCATGCGCGACCTCGGCCCCATGCAGAACCCTCAGGCGGCCTTCTTCTTGAACAGCTCGCTCGAGAGCCTGCATGTGCGCATGCCGCGTCATTGCGAGAACGGCTTGGCCGTTGCCAAGTTCCTGCAGAGTCATCCCAAGGTACGCTTCGTGAGCTATCCGGGCCTGGAGGGCGATAAGTACTACGACATCGCTCAGAAATACATGCCCAACGGTACCTGCGGCGTTGTGAGCTTTGGCTTTAACGGTGGTCGCGCGGCGGCCGAGACCTTTATGAAGAGCCTCAAGCTCGCCCAGATCGCCACGCACGTGGCCGACGCCCGCACTTGCTGCCTGCATCCCGCTAATGCCACACATCGCCAGATGAACGATGAGGAGCTCATCGCCTGTGGCATCTCCGCCGACATGGTGCGCCTGTCGTGCGGCCTCGAGGACACGGCCGACTTGATTGCCGACCTTGAGCAGGCACTCGAGCAGTGCTAGGCTAGCTCCGTACAAGGCGCCGATGCTGGCAGAAAGCTTCGGCGACCTTTCGTTCCGATTCCGTAGGCGGGACCCCAATCGCGGCAGTTTGCAGGCGATTGGGCCCCGTTTTTGCGTTGCGCCACTCGAAAGGATGGATATGGAGAAAACCGCAGAGCAGCTGCGCCGCGAGCACATTGCCCTAGAGGGCGACACCCATGGCAAGAACAAGTGGGCGATTCTGTTTACCGTGCTCATCATGACGTTTATGGTGTGTCTGGATTCGACCGTCGTGACCGTGGCGCTGCCCGTGATGCAAAAGGAGCTGGGCGTGGGCCTCGACCGCATCCAGCTGGTGAGCTCGGTGTACCTGCTTGCGACATGCGTGGCTATGTTGCCGTTTGGCCGTCTGGGCGACGTGCGCGGCAAGGTGAATGTGTTCCAGCTGGGCGTCATCGTCTTTTCGGTCGGTTCGCTGCTGTGCGGCCTTTCGGCCTCGCTCGAGGTTCTTATCCTGGCACGCATTGTTCAGGGCATCGGTTGCGCGGCGGCCATGGCTAACAACATGGGTATCATCACCGAGTCGTTTCCGGCGCGCGAACGAGGCCGTGCCATGGGTATTCTCGCGACCTTTGTGGCCCTCGGCATGATGTGTGGCCCCGTGCTCGGCGGCATGCTGGTGGCAAGCTTTCCCTGGGAGAGTATCTTCCTCATCAACCTGCCTATTGGCATAATCTCGTTTATCGTGGGGCTCTACACGCTGCCGCATGTTAAGCCGGAGGCCGGCGAGCGCCCCATGTCCTTGATTGAGGCTGCTCGTCGCTGCTTGGCAAATTCGGCCTTCACCATCAACCTTGCCTGCATGCTCATCGTGTTCGTTGGTATTGGCGCATCCGAGTTTATCCTGCCGTTCTATTTTCAGGACGCCCACGGCTTTGGTTCCGACATTTCCGGATTGCTCTTTTTGGCGCTGCCGATGGTGAATGCCTTTATCGGGCCGCTTTCGGGTACGGTTTCGGACCGCGTTGGCTGCGAGGGCCCCACGGCGGTCGGTCTGGGCTTGTACGTGTGCGGTCTCTTTGCGGTAAGCACGCTCGACGAGCACTCTTCTATCCCTGTGATCGTGTGTTGCGTCGCGTTTATTTCGTGCGGTACGTCGATTTTCCAGAGTCCCAATAACTCGCTGTATATGGGCTCGGCTCCGCGCGAGGCACTTGGCTTTGCAGGTAGCTTGGGCAGCTTGGCGCGCTATGCGGGCATGGCGCTGGGTATTACGGCAGGTTCGCATATCCTCTATGGGCAGATGAGCGTGGCGATGGGCGAGGCCGTGACCAGTATTGTTGCAGGCCGTCCGGATGTGTTCCTGTTCGGCTTTCGCTCGGTGTTCTACGTGCTTATGGCTGTGGCCGCTGTGGGCTTTGCGCTCGCCATGGTGCGTTTGGTGAAGATGCGCGCCCGCCATTAGTGCGTTGGGAGGCTGTCTGCCACGATTTGCGTTGTCCCAAAAAGACTGGTTTGTGGTGCGATGCGGCTTGTGGGGCGGGCGGGGGTCGGTCCGTGGTAGACTATCGAACAACGTTTATTAATCGCGCGGTATCGTTGCCGCGAGAAGGGGTTGCGCCATGCAGGAGCTTGAGGATCGTATTCGCCATGACGGCATCGTAAAGGCCGGTAACGTCCTTAAGGTCGATGCCTTCCTCAACCACCAATGCGACGTTGAGCTGTTCGACCACATGGGCGCCGAGTGGGCCCGTCTGTTCGAGGGTGTCGAGATCAACAAGATCCTGACGATTGAGGCTTCGGGTATTGGCATGGCTTGCATCGCGGCTCAGCATTTTGGCGGCGTGCCGGTGGTCTTTGCCAAGAAGGCGCAGTCCATCAACCTCGACGGCGAGCAGTATGCCACGACCATCTACTCCTTTACCAAGCAGAAGGAGTACCCGGTCATCGTCGGCAAGCGTTTCCTGTCCGAGGGCGACAAGGTCCTGATTATCGACGACTTCCTGGCCAACGGCTGCGCGCTTGAGGGCCTTATTAAGATCTGCGAGGCTGCGGGCGCCGAAGTTGCCGGCATTGGCATCGCCGTTGAGAAGGGCTTCCAGGGCGGCGGCGATAAGCTCCGTAAGCGCGGCTTCCGCGTTGAGAGCCTGGCACGTATCGCCGATATGGACTGCGAGAACGGCGAGATCACCTTCGCCTAAGCGCGCAACACAAGCGATTGGTATGCGATGTGACAAAGGGACTGTCCCTTTGTCACATTTTTTGTATGAGGGGAGGTGTTGATATGGATGAGAATAAGATGGGATGGCGCGAGTATGCGCGCTATGCCGAGATGTCGGTCGAGGAGTTGGCGCGCGATTGCGAGGTGCAGGTGTTTCGCGCGACAGGTCCGGGCGGACAGGGCGTGAACACGACGGACTCGGCGGTACGCATGAAACATATCCCTTCGGGGATTGTCGTGATGGCGCGCGAGAGCCGCAGTCAGTTCCAAAACCGTAGCAGCTGCCTACGTAAGCTGCGCGCTGAGCTTGAGCGTCGCGGGCGTCCGCCGCGCCGCCGCGTCAAGACCAAAGTGCCACAGCGATCGCGCCAGCGCAGGCTCAACGACAAACACTTCAATGCGATTAAAAAGGCCAACCGTCGCAAGCTGGGCGGGGAGGAATGATCTTATCAATAAGTTGCGGTGAAATAGGGACTGTTTTGCGGCTTTAGATGCATAAACAGTCCCTATTTCACCGCAACTTAGGTGGGGTTAGCGGGTGGGATGCCAGACGTGGAGGACGCCGGCAAGGATGTCGACCTCGATGCGCGAGGCGACAACGGGCTCGCCGTCGGCCTGGATGGGGTAGTCGGGCTCCTCAAAGGTGAGCTCGACATGGCGGCAGCGGCGCATGCGAACCGGCGGCAACTTGGTATGGTGGCCGTCCTTGGCCGAAAGAAACATAGGCAGGGCAACCGCACGCGGAACGGGGCCGCAGGCGTAGCAGACGTCGAGTACGCCGTCGCAGGGGTCGGCATCGGGGCAGATGCGATAGCCCGAGCCATAGGTAGGACCCAGCTGAATTGCCATGATGATCGCCCGCACGCGCTCGGCGGGCGCGCCATCAAAGCTGATGGTCATGGGGTAGTTGCGATAGCGCAGGCCAAACTGCTCAAGTCCCGATAGGGTGTAGAGCGGAGCGCCGGCGAGGCCCGTCTTTTTGCGCAGCTCGGTGGTGCCCAGGCCGATGGCGGCATCGATGCCGACCGAGAGCGTCTGGTCGTAGTACTCAACGGTAGCCTCGCCGCTGCCGCTCGCAGGGCTCCACGAGCGAATGCGCCCGATGTCCTGACGCTGCAGCTCGCAGGTGAGCAGCGCGCCAAAATCCTTACCGGAGAAATCGTCGATGCCGAGCGTTTGGGCAAAATCGTTGCCAGAGCCCACGGGTAGGATGGCAAGAGCGGGGCGGGTGTCCTCCTCTTGCGTCATAAGCCCGTTGACGACCTCGTGAATCACGCCGTCGCCGCCAAGGGCGATAACGGTGCGATAGCCCTGGGCCTGTGCGGCCAGCTCCTTGGCGTGTCCCATGCGCTCGGTTAGCACCAAGTCAAACTGGGATGCGCGTGCAGTCATGTCCAAAAAGCGTTGCAGGCGCTCGGCAACTTCGTGCGCCGCACCCGACTGGGCGGCTGGGTTGGCGATGATGAGCGTGCGGCCAAAATCAGTTGCGTGCATGGGGCGACTCCCGGCGTATGACGTGACGGTGCGGTCGCGCTCAGGTCGAATTGCCCCCGATTGTGGCTGCACGTCGAATACTTACGTCTACTCTATCAGGTCGTTGTGGCGCTCGATAGCATCCGCTACCGTACCGCCCTCATCCACAATAAGCGAACGGCGCTTGGGCGAGATGATGCGCTGGGCGGGGTACACGCCGCGGTGTCCGGCAGTTAGGTAGCTGATAAAGGCCATGATGACAAAGAACCCGGCTGCCGTGCCGTGGAACAGGTCGATGGCCATCATGCAGGTGGTGATGGGCACGTTGAGGCCGGCACAGAACACGCCGAGCATGCCGAGAGCCGCCAGAAAGCTGGGGTCGATTCCGACGAGGCAACCGATCCAGCCGCCGAGCGCCGCACCGATGCCAAACAGGGGCGTGACCTCGCCGCCTTGGAAGCCCGCACCCAGGGTAAGCGCTGTGACGACCAACTTGATGGCTGCGTCTGCCAGGGTGGTGTTGCCGGCAAATCCGGCGCCGGAAAGCCACGTGGAAAGGCCGGCGTAGTCCCAGGCGTCGAGAAGGGCATAGGCGGCCAAAACCACGAGTGCGCCTATGAGTGCGCGAACGAGGTAATTGGTGATAAAGCGACCGTACAGGCTCTTGACGGTTCGAACTGACCAGGCAAAGAGGCGTGCCGTCAGACCGAAGATAATGGCGCTGATAACAACGATGACAACCGTCCGTGGTGTCATGTTGGGAACGCTGGCGATGACATTCGCTTCGTACTCGGTACCCAGGGCGAGTGATGTAAAGTAGCCGGTAAACGAGGCGACCAGGCAGTAGATGCCCGCGGTGTAGTCGATCTTGCCGATAAAGCACATCTCCATGCCAAAGAAAGCTCCGGCAAGGGGCGAACCGAATACGGCGCCAAAGGCCGACGAGATGCCGGCGAGCATGAGGTCGTGGTGGTCATGCTTTTTGAGGTGGGCGAGGCTCGAGATGTTGCTGGCGATGGTGCCGCCAATCTGCACCGCAGCTCCCTCACGACCGGCCGATCCGCCGGTGAGGTGCGTGAGCGTGGAGCAGACGAAGGTGAGGACGGCCATGCGCATATGGATGAGGCGTGTGCCCAGAGCGGAGTCGATGACCAGGTTGTTACCGCGTTTGGCGGCAAGACCGTGGTTTTTGTACACCCATGCGGTGGCAACGCCCACAACGGGAAGCAGCGCGTAAATCCACGCATGGTGCTCGCGATAGTCAGTCGCGATATTCAACGAGGCCAAAAACGCCCAAGCGGCAACGCCCATGGCGAGCGATACGGTGACGACGAGCACGAGCAACTTGGCGCTCACGAGTAGGTTGCGGACGTTGCGGCGCGTGTCGGCAGCTAAGAGATGCTCGGAGCGAGTGAGCTGATGTCTGCCTGCCATGATGACGTCGTTCAGGGAGAAAAAGCCGCCGTCGTCGAGCGGCTGGGAATGATCCTGCGTTTCGTTTGCGCTTTCGGTTTTGTCGTTATGAGCCATACGTTCCTCTTTTAGGTTGCAACGCAAGCATTATAAAACGCGGTAAACGCGACGAGCCGGTGGGTTGGTTTCCATTCTGTTTCGCGGCCTGCAACCGACAGGTGTATTTGCGGGTACAGGCCGAGTCGCGGCCGTGCATCGGGGGATTATACTGAGAAAAGCATAAAGAATCGGCGCCCCTGTTGTGCGCCGTGGCATTAAGAGGTGCATATGGCAGAGAAACTCATTCCACTGGAGGACGCGCAGTCGATTGTCCTGTCGCACGTTGCTCCGACGGATCTCATCGAGATTCCCGTGTGGCAGGCCGCCGGTCTTCCCTTGGCCGAGGACGCGGTGGCCGATATCGACATCTCGCCGTTTGCCAACAGCGCTATGGACGGATATGCCGTGCGCTCGGCGGACTTGGCGCAGGCATCTGGCGAGGCGCCGGTGACGCTCGACGTTATCGGACACGAGGCCGCGGGCCATGTGTTTGAGGGCGCAATCGGCGCGGGCGAGACGGTCCGCATCATGACGGGCGCGCCGGTACCCGAAGGTGCCGATGCCGTTGTGAAGTACGAGATCGTCGATGTGCTTGACGGTGACGGCAACGAGGGCTCGCGTGTGAGGTTCTCGGCGCCGGCCAAGGTGGGGGAGAACGTTCGCTCTGCCGCCGAGGAGGCCCATGCCGGCGATGTTGTGATGCACGCCGGCGAGGTCGTGGCTCCGGCGGGCGCGGGTCTGTTGGCAAGCGCCGGATATGCGAGCGTGAAGGTGCACGCTGCCCCACGTGTGGGCATTATCTCGCTGGGCACGGAACTGGTCGCACCGAGTAAGGTACCGGCGCGCGGTCAGATTCGCGATTCCAACTCTTCGGCGCTGATGCCCGAGGCACTCGATGCCGGCGCCGAGCCCGTGTTCTACGGCATTGCGCCCGATGATGAGCAGGCGATTGGCGAGCTGGTGCATCGCGCCACGCGAGAGTGCGATTTTGTCATTACGAGCGGCGGCGCCTCGGCGGGCGATTACGACTACGTGACGGCGCTCGTCCGGCGCGAGGGCGTGGTGCTGTTCGATCGCATCTCGATGCGTCCGGGCAAGGGCATCACGTTTGGCTTGCTCGGGGGCAAGCCCTACCTAGGGCTTTCAGGCAATCCGGCCGCGGCGTATGTGGGCTTTGAGATGCTCGCCCGTCCGGCGATTCGCAAGATGCGCGGCTTTGCCGAGGGCGTGCGTCCCGTGCAGCAGGCGACGCTCACGCACGGCGTGAAAAAGCGCCAGGACCGACGCTTCTTCGATCGCGCCACGGTTTTGCGCGACCCCGAGACCAGTGAGCTGTTGGTGACCGAGGCCAAGACGCAGAATTCGGCGCTGCTCGGCACGATGCAGCGGTCCAACTGCCTGCTGCGTATTGACGAAGGACCGTGCGAGCTCAAGGCGGGCGACGTCGTGGATGTCGTGCGTGTCGACCTGCCCGAGGGCACGGTGTTGTAGGAGGAAGACTATGGAGTTGAAGATTTCGATCGTGACGTGCTCGGATACGCGCGATCTTGCTCAGGACGAGGCTGGAGCCGCACTCGAGGAACTTATCGAGGCGCAGGGCTGGACGGTCGTCTCACATGTGGTCGTGCGCGACGACGCCAGCGAGATCGGTGATGCCATTGTGGAAGCCGCCGATGAGTGCCACGCCAATGTCGTGCTCACCTGCGGCGGCACGGGGCTTTCGATGCGCGATGTGACGCCCGAGGCGACGCGTGCCGTCTGCGACCGCGATGTGCCGGGTATTGCAGAGGCAATCCGTGCGTACTCCATGACCAAGACGCGCCGCGCTATGCTCTCGCGCGCCGTGTGCATGCAGCGTGGGCATACGCTTGTCATCAACTTTCCGGGATCCACGAAAGCGGCCCGCGAAAGCTGGGAGGCCATAGCGGACCAGCTGGAGCATGCGGCTCAGATGACAGCGGGCGGCGGACATACCAACTAAGCGGTTTACCTGCGGCGGGGCGACCCGAACGGCTGCTCCGCCTTTGTTTTCCGCCGAAGCGACGCCGAGGTGCACGGCAACTCGAAACTATATTCTCTAGAGAGAATAATTTCTCATTATCATTATTCGCGCGGAAGTATAATCTAGTAACAGAATAAAGCCTGCGGCGGGGTGCCCGGGCATAGCGTTCGAAAGGGTTGAATATGTTCGATATGGTTTCACGCCGCGGTTTTGTCTCGCTTTCTGCTGCCGCTGCCGCCGGCCTTGGCCTTGCCGGCTGCTCGGGCAACAAGACGTCCGAGCCGGCCGGATCCGATGCCGGTTCTGCTAAGGCATCTTCCAAGAAGGTCGTCGAGCTGCAGGTCTTTGCTGCCAACTCGCTCGAGAAGGCTCTGCCCGAGGTTCAGGAGCTCTACACCGACCAGACCGGTACCACGTTTGCCGACACGCAGTTTAAGGCGTCTGGCGACCTTGTCGAGCAAATGCGCGCCGGTGCCGCCGTCGACGTGCTTATCACGGCCTCCAAGGGCACCATGGATGACGCCGAGGCCGCCGAGCTCGTCGACGCCGACACGCGTGAGGACATGTTCGTCAACGACCTCGTGATCATTCGCGCCGAGGGCTCCGATACTAAGGTCGAGGCCATCGCCGACGTCGCGAATCTGGACGGTAAGATTGCCATCGGCGACGCCAAGACCGTCCCCGCCGGCAAGTACGCCAACCAGGCGCTGGCTTCCGTGGGCCTCTATACCGGTACCGAGGGCGACGACGGCGAGTACGCGCCCGAGCTCGCCGACAAGGTAGCCCTGGCCGACAAGGTCGGCACCGCTGCGTCTTACGTCTCTACAGGCGACTGCGTGGCGGGTTTTGTCTACAGCTCCGACATCTTCCGCTACGACGGCATCGAGGAGGCCTTTGTGTGCCCCGAGGACTCGCACAAGCCCATCGTGTATCCCGGTGCCGTCGCCGAGAGCTCCGAGCACGCCGACGAGGCCAAGGCGTTCATCGACTTCTGCCTGACCAACAAGAAGGCCCAGAAGATTTGGGCCAAGTACGGCTTTGAGCTTTCCGAGTAGTGCGGCTTGGCGCGATAATTCCATCGTTTTGTGTTTCACTCCGTCCTTGTATTCGCTTGGAGCTTTTCGTGCTTAATAGATTCCGCATGCTTGCCGCCTGTGCTTTGACCTTCGCGCTTTGCTGGGTGCCGGGATTTGCGTTTGCCGGGGACGCCGAGGACGGGGCCCAGGTTGCTGCGACCGCTCATGGGCTTTCCTATGGGATCGAAGGTTTTGAGCGGTTGGCCAAGGGGACCGCTCGTGCCATGGAGGGCCAGCCTGAGGGCTACCGGTTTCCCGTTGACGAGGATGTGGACCTTGTAGTGGCGCCTGCTGCCGATCGCGTTGTGGCGTGGATATCGCCCAAGGCGGTCGAGAAGTATGGATTGGATCCGCAGGACAACGAGTGCGTATCGGGTCTCAAGGCCCTCGTCTGTGAGCTCGACAGCGCAAACTGCATGGGAGGTGCGCAGCTGGGGGACGTGGATCTTCCTTGGTATGTCACGGCGGAAACAACGTTTGATGCCGGCGGGTATACCTATGGCTTTGATGAGCGTGGTGCGGATGGGGACCGCTATGTGGTGATTGCATCAGCCTCGGGTGATGCCAAGGGCGGCGCGCGTTGGCTTGATAGCGCTCAAATGGTAGAGGCGTCGTCTGTCATATTGCGGGATGAGCAGGGGCCCTTGACCTCTCTGGTCTCCTTTTTGGGCGACATCGACTATCGCCCGTTTTGGGTGTCCATTAAAACGAGCGGCCTTGCCCTGGTGATCTCCCTTGCGCTGGGCCTGTTCGCCGCGTGGAAGACTATGGGTACCTCGAGCCGCATCAAGGGCCTGCTCGACTCGGTCTTTACCATCCCCATGGTGTTGCCGCCCACGGTCTGCGGCTTTTTGCTGCTTATGCTGTTTGGTCGCTCGACCGGGGTGGGCCAGTGGCTGATTGCGCACGGCGTCTCGATTGTCTTTACGTGGCCGGCGGCGGTGATCTCTGCCGTGGTGGTATCGTTCCCCCTGGTCTACCGTACGGCGCTCGGCGCCTTTGAGAGCCTCGACACGCAGATGCTTGACGCCGCGCGAACCCTGGGATGGTCCGAGCGTCGCATCTTTGCCAAGCTTATGATGCCGCTTGGGTGGCCTTCTATTGCCGCTGGTACGGTCCTCGCCTTTGCCCGCGCGATGGGAGAGTTTGGCTGCACGCTGTTCTTTGCGGGCAACTACGCCGGCATTACGCAGACCATCCCCATTGCGATTTACTTTGAGTGGATGGGCGGCAACACCTCGGTGGCCCTCTTTTGGGTCGCCGTCGTGATCGTGTTCAGCTTCCTGGTCATCCTGTTCATCAACATGTACACCGCTCATTCGCAAAAGTATCGCGAGCGGGGCCTTTCCCGTGCGGAGCGCAAGCGGATCAAAGATCTTGCCGGACAGGGCGATTCGCTCGACCCGGCGGGCGGCGATGCCTTGCGTATCGATCGCGAGGCGCTGGCCGAGCTCATGCGCGATGATGCCGCTTTGCAGGGAGGTCGATAGGCCATGTCGCTCGTTCTGGATATCAAAAAGCGCTATCCCGGGTTTATGCTCGACATGCAGCTTGAGGCCGGCGAGGATCGTGTGGCGCTGCTCGGTGCCTCGGGTTGTGGCAAGAGCTGTACGCTGCGCTGCATCGCCGGCGTGGAGACGCCCGACGAGGGCAAGATCGTCGTCAACGGCGTGACCTTTTTTGACTCGGCGACGGGCATCAACCTGTCGCCCCAGGAGCGAAAATGCGCCCTGCTGTTCCAAAACTATCAGCTGTTTCCCAACATGACGGTGGCCGATAACGTATGCGCCGGTGTAAAGGATGCGGGCGCCGCCGCCGCGCGCAAAAAGCTCGCCGAGCGCTATCTGGGCATTTTCGGTCTGTCCGATTTTGCCGACCGCTATCCCGCGCGACTCTCGGGCGGTCAGCAACAACGTGTGGCGCTTGCCCGCATGGTGGCGGCGCATCCGGGCATTTTTATGTTCGACGAGCCCATGAGCGCACTCGATTCCTATCTTAAGAGCGCCCTCGAACAGAACATGCTCGACCTGTTCGATGTATGCAACCGCACCGTGCTCTACGTGAGCCACGACATCGACGAAGCGTGCCGCCTGTGCGGGCGCATCTGCGTGATGCACGACGGGCATGTTGAGGAGATCGGCTCCGTCGAGGACGTGGTCCGCCGTCCGCAGACGCTGGCGGCACTGCGCCTGACGGGCTGCAAGAACACAAGCCGGGCGCGCAAGATCGGGTCTCAGGAAGTTGAAGCCCTGGACTGGGGCATGACCTTTAACGTGGGCCATGAGGTTCCCGATAACGTGACGTACCTCGGTATTCGTGCGAGCTACTTCCATGTTGACAATCGCGCGGAGCGCGGTCGCAACAGCTACGATTTGCACGTGGCCCGTGTGAGCGATTCGCGCTTTGAGCGGCTGGTGCTGCTGGACGTGCCGCGTGCTGATGCGCCCACGCGTCTGCAGTGGAAGGTGAATAAGGTGAGTGTACCCGTGGAAGAGCTGCCGCAGGCGGGTGAGACTCTGCGCATGCATTTTGATGCAAGCAGGATCCATCTCGTTTGCCGATAATGCGGGTGCGATGCGGTCGAGGAGGTAGTCCTCGACCGCTTTGTTTTCACTTCGCCGTTCGCCGATTTCTACATGACTAAACCTTATCAGTCTGATAATTAATTATCAGACAGCGAGATGCTCACATCCCAACGTTGTCGTACGCGTGTCGGCGGTGTTCGTCTTGACGACAACCGTTGATATAGTTACCTTCGACGAGAAAAGGAGGGCGCGCCGATGCTGCAGAAGACATATTCGCGTCGCGTTGCCGCGCGCGCCCTGTATATGGCTCGGAGCCGCATATGAGCAGGTATGTTCACGGCTCCGGGAGAGACGACGCACAACTAAATAATCGACCGCAAAGCGGGTTCCCCAAAATTCCGGGTTTGAGCACGGCTGGGTTTTCGCCACCCACCGTGCAGAAATACCGTAGCTATTCATTTTTGGTTCGAGAGGGGAACCGTCATGGCTGAAGAATTCGATTTCCATCCGATGTGGGAGAGCCTCGGCATGAATCTTGCCGACCACGACATGCTGCTGGGCGCCGTGGGCCAGATGTACGGCGATATGTTCCTGACGCAGAACAATCGCCCCAAGTCTACGTCCTACCTGGATTTTGTCGCCACCAACATCCACAGCGGCCGTATTAAGGAGATGCTCGACAAGAAGGAGGCCGGCGAGGCCACCAAGATCGTCGGTTCGTTCTGTGTGTACGTGCCCGAGGAGATCGTGCTTGCCTGCGATGGCATCCCCGTGGGCCTGTGCTCGGGTGCCGACTGGGCGACCGACAAGGTCGAGGAGCATCTGCCGCGCAACACCTGCCCGCTCATCAAGAGCTTTGCCGGCTTTAAGCTGGGCGAGGTTTGCCCCTACATTGAGTCGAGTGATCTGGTGGTGGGCGAGAACACCTGCGATGGTAAGAAGAAGGCCTACGAGTTCTTTGCCACGCAAAAGAACATGTACGTCATGGATATTCCCAACGTGCACGACGAGTCGACGCTCGTGACCTGGAAGGCCGAGGTTAAAAAGCTTGCCGCCAAGATTGAGGAAGAGTGCGGCGTCAAGATTACGCCCGAGCGTCTGAAGGCCGCCATCCACGCCGTCAACGAGAAGCGTCGCGCCCTGCAGCGCCTCGCTGCCACGCGCGCTGCCGACCCGGCGCCCATCAGCGGTCTCGATAGCCTACTGACCGTGCAGGCCGCCTTTATGGATGACACGTCGCGTCTGACCGGAGCCATCAACGAGATGGCGGCTGAGTGCGAGCAGCGTGTCGAGGCCGGCGAGGGCGTGGCGCCCAAGGGGACCAAGCGCATCCTGTACACCGGTACGCCCATGGCCGTGCCCAACTGGAAGCTGTTCAACCTCATCGAGAAGGCCGGTGGCGTCGTGGTGGGCGAGGAGTCCTGCACGGGCTCGCGCTACTACAAGGACCTGGTCGATGAGTCCGGTGAGACGGTTGACGACATGCTCGACGCCATCGCCGAGCGCTACTTTAAGATCAACTGCGCCGTCTTTACGCCCAACGACCAGCGTATGAAGGACATTGTCCAGATGGCCAAGGACCTGCATGCCGACGGCATCGTCGACGTGGCCTTGCAGTTCTGCACGCTCTACGAGATGGAGTCGTTTGCCGTGGAGAAGGCTGCCGAGGAGGCCGGCATTCCGTTTATGCACATCACGACCGACTACGCCGGCGAGGATGCAGGCCAACTGCAAACCAGGATTGAGGCTTTCTTGGAAACCATTTAGGGCTATCCGGTCCAGCGGCTTCCCCAAGCACCCGATCTTGCCGTTCAAACCATCGCTTGCATACCAAAGTACGCGGCGCTCCTCTTTCACGGCAACCTCGGGCACCTGGGAAAGCCGTTTCCTTGGTTGGTTAAAAGGTTTGTTAAGGAGTTATATGTCGGAAAATATTGAGCAGCCGTTGCCGTCCACGTTTGAGGAGTTCAACGAGCAACGCAAGGCGGCGTTTATTCGCGTCAAGGATTATAAGCAGGCGGGTAATCGCCTGGTCGGTTTTCTGTGCAGCTACACGCCGCTCGAGATCATCGATGCCGCGGGGGCTGCGAGCGTGGCGCTGTGCGGCACGTCCGACGAGGTGATTCCCGAGGCCGAGAAGGTGCTGCCGGCAAACCTGTGCCCGCTCATCAAGTCTACGTATGGTTTTGCCTATTCGCAAAAGTGCCCGTTTACGTACTTTAGCGACATGATCATCGGCGAGACCACCTGCGACGGCAAGAAGAAGATGTACGAGCTACTCAACGAGCTCAAGCGCACGCACATTCTGCACCTGCCGCAGAGCCGCGATCGCGCCCACGAGCGCGAGGGCTGGTACGAGGAGTGCCGCCTGCTCAAGGAGGAGCTCGAGAACTTCTACGGCATCGCGATTACCGACGATGATCTGCGCGCTGCCGTCCGTCGTCGCAACCGCTTGCGTGCGGCCCAGCTCGAGATGTTTGCGCTGCAGGCCAACCAGCCGGCGGCCATGAGCGGCGTCGACCTGATGAGCACCATGTTTGCCGGTACGTTTAGCTTTGATATCGAGGCCTATACGCAGCAGCTGGAGCAAAAGGTTGTCAAGCTGCGCGAGGCCTACGACGCGAGCGAGCGCCCGGTTGCGGCGGATGCCAAGCGCATTCTGATCACCGGCTGCCCGGTGGGCGGCGTGATCAACAAGATCGGTCGCACCATCGAGTCCAACGGTGGTGTGGTCGTGTGCATGGACGACTGCTCGGGCGAGCGCACGACGGCCATGATGATCGACCCGGAGGCTCCCGACATCTTGCGCGCCATCGCCGACCGCTACCTGGACATTAACTGCTCGGTCATGACGCCCAACGACGGTCGTATGGAAAACACGCTGGCCATGTGCGAGAAGTACCATGTCGATGGCGTGGTAGAGAGCGTGCTGCAGGCCTGCCACACCTTTAACGTTGAGAGCGCACGCATGCAGGAGGCCGTCGAGGGTGCGGGTATTCCGTATATGAAGATCGAGACCGACTACAGCAACGGCGACATGGGCCAGATCGAGACTCGCATCGCCGCCTTCATCGAAACCCTCTAGCTTCCTCAGGCACCGGATCTTGCCCCTCAAACCGTCGCTTGCGTACCAAAGTACGCTGCGCTCCTCTTTCGGGGCAACCTCCGGCACCTGAGAAACCTAGAGCTAAGGCGCCCGAACGCGCCGCTGTCTTTGATGTTTAGATTGGGAGAGAGCCATGATAGGGATCGGGATCGATATCGGGTCTACGGCGGCTAAGGCTGCTGTGGTCGACGGGGAGTGTTCGGTGGCGTGGACGTGCGTGCAGCCAACCGGGTTCTCGTCGGTCGATGCGGCCGAGCGTCTGCGCTGCGAGCTTGTTGCTGCCGGCTACGACGTGGCGGCCGACGACGTACGCGTGGTCGCGACCGGCTACGGCCGTGTCGCCGTGCCCTATGCGCACAAGGTCGTGACCGAGATTACCTGCCACGGCACCGGCGCCGTGCGCCTGTTTGGCGACCACGGCACCGTGATCGACGTGGGCGGTCAGGACACCAAGGTCATTCAGGTCAAGGGCGGTCGCGTGGCCAAGTTCGCCATGAACGACAAGTGCGCCGCCGGCACGGGGCGCTTTTTGGAGATCATGGCCGACCGCCTAGGCATTTCCCAGCAGCAGATGGCCGACCTGGCGCGTTCCGGCGAGCCCACCAAGATCAGCAGCATGTGCACGGTGTTTGCCGAAAGCGAGGTTATCAGCCTGATCGGTCGCGGTGAGCCGCGCGAGAACATTGCGCGTGGCGTGATCGAGAGCGTCGTGTCGCGTGTGGCGACCATGGCCGGGCAGGCCGCGGGCGCCCCGTACTATCTGACCGGCGGTCTGTGCGAGAACGCCTTCGTGGTGGAGCGGTTGGGCGAGCTACTGGGGTCGCCGGTGACCACCTCACCCCAGGCTCGCTTTGCCGGAGCGATCGGCGCGGCGATTCGCGCACAGGCGCTCAATTAATGCATCGGCCGTGAGCCTGCATTCATGCGTATACTGGGAGAAAATGATTGACCGATGAGAGGAGGTATCGATGGCTGACGATCAGATTAAGCTCACGTCTATGACTGCCGCGAGCGGTTGAGCCGCTAAGTTGGCTCCCGGAGCCCTCGCCCAGGTCCTGGGCGACTTGCCAAATGTGCCCAACGACAATCTGCTCGTGGGGTTCGATACCTCCGACGATGCGAGTGTCTTCCGTGTTGGCGATAACTTAGGCCTCGTTCAGTCCATCGACTTCTTCCCGCCGATGGTCGACGACCCGTTTTTGTTTGGCCAGATCGCTGCGGCCAACTCGCTGTCGGACATCTACGCCATGGGCGGGCGGCCGAGCCATGCCATGAACCTGCTGTGCATTCCGAGCTGCCTGGGCGTCGAGGTCGCCGGCCAGATTCTGGCGGGTGGCGCCGACAAGTGCGTCGAGGCCGGTTGCTCTATCGCGGGCGGCCATACCATCAACGACGACGAGCCCAAGTACGGTCTGTCCGTGAGCGGGTTTGTCGCGCTCGACCGCATGCTCGCCAACAGCGGCGCGCGCGTGGGCGATGCGTTGCTGCTGACCAAGGCGGTTGGCTCGGGCATCATCACCACGGCCATTAAGGGCGAGCTCATCGAGCAGGACGAGGCCGCAGCCATGTTTGACTCGATGCGCACCCTCAACGAGGCTCCGATTCGTCTGGCCGAGGGACTTGAGCTTCACGGCTGCACCGACATCACGGGCTTTGGCCTGATCGGGCATGCGTGCGAGATGGCCGAGGGCTCGGGCGTGCAGATTGAGCTTGCGTCGGGGGCGGTGCCGCTCTTTGACCAGGTGCTCGACATGGCGCGTCTGGGCATTATCCCCGCGGGCTCCTACCGCAACCAGGACTTCTTTGGCCCGCGCGTGGCTGCCGACGAAGACCTGGAGCCGGGCATGTTGGATTCGCTGTACGATCCGCAGACGTCTGGTGGCCTGCTCATCGCGGCACCTGCTGCCGATGTGGATGAGCTTGCGCGCCGTCTGCATGCCGAAGGACGTATTGCCGCCGTCGTCGGTCGCGTGTGCGAGCCGGTGCCAGGCGGTCCTGCCGTCCACGTTGTTCGCTAGCCCGCACGTTTATGTAACTGTTTACCGTTCTCTAGAACGGTTCTTTCGAAAGGAAAATCTATGTCTACCAAGATTGAAGTCAATGCCATGGGCGATGCCTGCCCGCTGCCCGTCGTCAAGACGCTCAAGGCCCTCAAACAGCTCGATGGTGAGGGCGCTGTCGTGACCTCGGTCGATAACGAGACCGCCGTCAAGAACATCTCCAAGATGGCACAGGAGAAGGGCTGCACGGCCTCGGTCGAGAAGGTTTCTGACGCCGAGTGGCACGTGACCGTGGCGACCTCTGGCGCCGTTGCCGTGGCCGATCCCGAGCAGGATGGCGCTGCCTTCTGTGATGCCAGCGCCGACAAGGGCAAGCTCGTCATTTCCGTCTACACCGACTGCATGGGCCGTGGCGACGACGAGCTGGGCCACAAGCTCATGAAGGCCTTCATCTTTGCCGTGACGCAGCAGGAGGAGCTGCCCGCGACTATGCTGTTCTACAACGGCGGTGCCAAGCTCACCGTCGAGAGCTCTCCGGTGCTCGACGACCTGAAGGGCCTGGCCGAGCAGGGTGTCGAGATTCTTACCTGCGGTACCTGCCTCGACCACTATGGCATTAAAGACCAGCTTGCGGTGGGCGAGGTCACCAACATGTACGTGATTGTGGAGAAGATGGAGCAGGCCGTGCGCGTCGTGCGCCCGTAGCGTATTGGTTGGAGTTGCCATGAGGGAGAAGCGCCCGGCGCTTGTCATCACGTTTCCCACCACGGCGGCCGCCATGGGGTGCGAGACCCTATGCATCGAGCGCGGCCTTCCCGGGCGCACGATTCCCGTGCCCGGGGAGGTCGCTGCCGGCTGCGGCTTGGCGTGGAAGGCACTGCCTTCGGATGAGGAACTGCTGCGCGGCGAGCTTGCCGCAGCGGGCATTCCCACCGAGGGCTATACCGTGATTGATATGTGGGAGGTCGTGCGATGATCTACCTGGATAACGCGGCGACGACCATGCATAAGCCGCAGACGGTCATCGATGCCGTGACGCAGGCGACGTGCTCGCTCGGCAATGCCGGGCGCGGCGCCACGTCGGGTGCTCTCGATGCCGCTCGTACGATTCATGGCTGCCGTGCCAAGCTCGCGCGCCTTTTGGGTTGCCCGAGGGCGGACCATGTGTGCTTTACGCCCAACTCCACGGCGGCGCTCAACACCGCCATCAATGGCGTGGTACGTCCCGGTGATCACGTGGTCACGACGGTGCTCGAGCACAACTCGGTGTTACGCCCGCTCAACCGCTTGGCGACGGAACAGGGTGTGACGGTTGAGCATGCGGGTTGCGATGCGAGCGGCGCGCTCGACTACGACGAGCTCGAGCGGTTGGTCACGCCGGGCACGCGTGCTGTGGTGGTGACGCACGCCTCCAATGTGACCGGCAACGCGGTTGACGTTTCGCGCGTGGCTGCCATCGCGCATGCGGCCGGCGCGCTGGTGATCGTCGACGCCTCTCAGTCTGCCGGCACGGCGAAGATTGACATGGATGCCATGGGGCTCGATGTTGTGTGCTTTACCGGCCACAAGGGGCTCATGGGTCCGCAGGGGACCGGCGGCCTGGCCGTGGCAGAGGGCATTGACGTGGCTCCGTGGGCCATGGGCGGCACGGGCGTGCACAGCTTCGACCCACTGCAGCCGTTTGAGTGGCCCACGCGCCTTGAGGCGGGCACGCTCAACGGCCACGGCATCGCGGGACTTTCCGCAGGCCTCGACTTTATCGAGGCACAAGGCGGGGTCGAGGCGATTGCGGCGCATGAGCGCTCGCTTGCGGAGCGCTTCCTCGCCGGTGTTCGCGAAATCCCCGGCATTGCGCTCTACGGTGCGTTTGACCAGCCCGTGCGCTCGGCGATCGTCTCACTCAACGTGGGTGATATCGACTCTGCCGAGATTTCGGACGCGCTCATGCAAGGGTGGGGGATTGCGACGCGCCCCGGTGCCCATTGCGCTCCGCTTATGCACCGCGCGCTGGGGACCGAGCGCCAGGGTATCGTCCGCTTCTCGTTTGGGTATTTCAACACGGACGAGGAAGTCGACACCGCGATTGACGCTTTGCGCGATTTAGCCTGCTAGAGCGTATATACTTGCGGGACGGGCCTTTTGCCCGTCCCGTTTTTGTTTCGACCCGAAAGGTGTGCCTATGGCCTCATCCGCTCCGCGCGGTTTGCGCTCCGACCATGTCGTTACCGTCGGCATTGCACTGTTCTCGATGCTCTTTGGCGCCGGTAACCTCATCATCCCGCCGTTGCTGGCACTTCAGGCCGGCACGGCCACGCCGCTTGCCATGATTGGCTTTTTGATTGCTGCCATCGGCCTGCCTGTTATGGGATTTATTGCCGTCGCGCTCGCCGGCACGGCCCGCGAGCTGGCTGGGCGCGTGCATCCTAAGTTTGGCGAATTCTTCGTTGCGGCGGTCTACCTGGCCATCGGTCCGTGCCTGGCAATTCCGCGCACGAGTTCCACGGCCTTCGAGATGTTGGTGCCGCTGCTGCCCGAGGGTGTCTCGCTCGGCACGGCTCGCCTGGTGTTTGCCATCGGTTTCTTTGTCGTCGCGTTTGCACTCACGCTGCGCCCGGGCGTTATCACACGCGTGCTCGGTCGTATTACGGGCCCCGCGCTCATCGCGCTCATCGTGCTGGTCGTGGGTGCCGCCGTGGTCTCGCCGTTGGGCCCCGCTGCCGCGCCGCAGGCTCCCTATGATGCCGGTGCCGCAGTCCAGGGTTTTCTGACCGGCTACCAGACCATGGACCTGCTTGCGTCGCTCGCCTTTGGCATCATCATCGCCGAGACCATCCACGAGCTGGGCGTTACCGACGATAAGCGCGTGGCCTTCGAGATCTCGCGTTCCGGTGTAATCGCCGGCGTGCTCATGGCCATCATCTACTGTGGCCTGGCGCTTGCCGGTATGCAGCTCGGCACGGTTATGCCCGATGCCACCAACGGCGCCGCCATCCTTGCCCGCTCTGCTTCCATGCACTTTGGCCTTGCCGGCACGGTCGTGGTCTTTGCGATCTTTTTCCTTGCCTGCATGAACGTGTGCATCGGCCTCATCAGCTGCTGCTCGCGTTACTTCTGCGAGACGTATGTGGTCGAAGGGGGAGCGG
>CALGZY010000190.1 GCA_937934355.1 uncultured Collinsella sp.
TTTAGCTAACTACAGTGTTTGCAGGGAGATGTTACCGCATCGTTTCGTCGACGTGTTCGAGACCGTCTCCATAATTGGCGATTTTTACGTTCGTGCAATTCGGCGAGCGGCTTGATTTCCTCGGCAGACGATGCTTTTGACACATATGGCCCCGCCGTCGCCGACCGCGCGATTGTCGCTTGAAAAAAGTTGGAGTATTTTTTGCCGCCTTTTACCTGCGGAGACACCAATCCGTCAAGCATTTGGTCAGCAATTGGTCAAGTAGTGGCTGATACCGTCGGCATCGACAGCCAAAACCGACAGAAGTTTTGGCCCCAGAAGCAGGGAGGTTCCCATGGCATATTACTGGCCCCAGTACGGCATCGCCATCGAAGTCGACGACGATCCCCATCTCCTGCCTTTCGACGAAGAGGCATTCCCCGATACGACGGTCTACCACGTTACCACCGATGTGATCTGCGACCCCGAGTCGTTCTCGGCGCTCGCCCACCGCATCGCGCATATCCACGACATCGAGCTCCCTCCCGACTTCGACGAGCTTGTCTACTCACGCCGCCTGATGCTTCACATGCTCTTTGGAGCGAACCCGTCCACCTTTGCGCGCATCTATACCGCCAAGGATGCCGCATGAGCGCGAAGAAGCCACCCCACTTTGCAGGCCTGGGTCGTCGCAAGAAGCTCATCGTTGCCTGCTTGGCCATCGTCTGTGCCCTTGTCGCCGTAGGACTATACGCTTGGCAGTCGCAGCCCGTACCCGAGGCGGGCGCTTCGGTTACGACGGCCGAGGGCAAAACGCGTCAGGAAATCCAAGATGAGCTCGACGCCATCGTCCGCGACAACATGATGACGATTTCGGTCGCACCGGTCGCTCAGCTGCAGGAGGACGGCAAGCTGCGCGTCAACGTGCAAAACGTCCAAGACAATAAATTTCCCCAGCGATTCCGCGTCATCCAAAACGACGAGACCATGTACGAATCCGGTGTGGTCGAGACCGGCAAGACAATCGAAACGTGCCCCGCCGGCGACATCAAAGAAGGCGAGGCGTACATCGAGATCCAGGCACTCGATGCCAAGACCCTCGACAGCCACGGCAATCCGACACGTGTCAAGGTGCGGGTTGAGCAAGCCGAGAACTAGCTTTTCCGGCCGACGCGGCACCGCACGCAATTCACCAGCATTCGTCCAATCATCGCGGGGACGGCCCGCGGCGAATAGAAAGGAACGACCATGGACATCACCAGGAACATGAACGGAGCCAGAGCGCTCGTCGTGGGCGCAGGGCTCGCGCTCGCGCTCGCAATGGGCGCCGCCCCGACGCCAGCTATGGCGGCCGGGCGCGTTGGAACCACGAAAGTAATGGTCAGGACCGAGATCGACAACGTTGAGTTCAAAGTTCCGACGGTTATTCCCTTCGTCGCCAAGGCCGACGGCACGCTTCAGGGCCCCTCAGAAGACGCGACCACCATCGACAATCATTCGGCCTACGGCATCCATGTCACCAACATGAAGATCGACGCCATGAACACCTGGACCATTGCTGCCGACGCCAAGGCCGGAACCGCGCAGAACTCCATCGACTTTAAGGTCGGCCCCGACGGCGCACTCCAGAACGCCAGCGCCGCAATGCAGGGGACGGGCCTCGATCTTTCCAAGAACGCAGCCTTCGACATGGGCTACCAGGGCATTGCCGGCGGCACGGACAAAATTAAGCTCAAGACAAGCGGAAACGTCGCCCGCGTCACGCGCGACATCTTCCGCGTAACCGGCGAAGGCGATCAGGTTGCAACGATCACCTGGACGGTCGAGCCCGGTGCGCACACGGCATAAGGCCGTCGCCCTGGCCGCCGCCGTCAGCATCCTAGCGTTTGGGCCAGCCATGGCCTTTGCCCAGCAAGAACAGGCGCAGGCCGCCACGCAAGTGACGGTCGACCTCTCGGAGCTCGACCGCGGCGACCGCGAGGAACCGTTGGCGCAGACAGGCGACAGACGATGGCTCTTGGCAGCAGGCGCCACAGCAGCAGGCGCGGGGACCGCCGGCCTCGGGCTGCACATCAAACGCAGCCAGAAACAAAACACGGACAGGCCGCACTAAATTAGCTAAGGAGACCCCATGGCATCGAAGAACCTTTTGCCCGTCGTCGCACTCTGCGGCGCGCTCGCAACCGGAACGCCTGTCGCCGCTTGGGCGACTCCCGTCATGGCAGACTCCTTACCAGCAGCCCTAAGCTCCGCAGCAAATCCGTCGAGCGCCATTGCGTGCAAGCGTTTTTCGATCGCACAGGCCGCAATCTCGACCTCGGGATGCCTTCGTCGTAATACGGACGGCTCGATAGCCGTGGATATCAATCGTTCGAACAAGGCAAACGGCTCCCAGGCGGGGTGCGCCGTCTGCACGTGGCGCTCGGTTGTGCTCGATGCAGATGGCGATCCATGCAATTTAGAGCTGCGCATCGACATCGCTTCGATCGATGACTCGGCGAACGGAGCGAAGGTCGCCTTCGACGGTACGTTTTTCGAGAAAGGAGGCGGTATATGTCTGGGCTGCGCCGCCGCGAATGCAGACGACACGCAGCCCACCCTCTCATTCACGGCATCGTTGCGGCTGACCAAAGCCGGCACCGATGCCATCGCGGCGGGAGAAGCGTCCCTGCTGTTCTACGCCGTCAGCGCCAAAGACACAGACGCTCATTTCGAGAAGCCAGCCGGATCACTCAGCCTTACGCGAGGGATAGAGGCAGGCCCTATTGAAATCGATGCCCACGCGCAAAGCAGGCAACGCATTCTTGCCGACCCGGCGCTTCTCGAAATGGAGTGGAACGGATCCGGAGCCATCGGAATTCTCCCCTCCGCGCTTGACGCCAAGACGCTCCCCTCAAACGACGAACCCATCAACGCAACCATACAAGAAGAGAGCACGGATAAAGAAGCAGGTGCGGGCGACACGCCGTCGCCGACAAACAGCGTCCCAGCTTCTTTCGAAGCACCGAATGAGCCCGCTACCGATCCAAACGATCCCGAGTTCGCGGACAGTCTGGGGCTTGCTGATCCTCAAGAGATCGATGAAGGTAACTGCTGCGTGCTTGCCGCGCTCGACCACATAGAGGTCATCGACGCTGCGAACATTGAAGTTGCCGCCGCCAATCAGCCCGTCCGCAAGTCGGCTATCATCGCATTTCCCGAATCCATCGAAGTCGTCTTTTTGCCATCGGGCGAGGTCGTGGCCCCAACACTGCTCACCTTGTTGGGAGCCAAGAATACTCGAAACGAAATTAAAAAGGTCACGGTTGTCGACCCTGCAACCACCGCCAAGCTGCGTCTATACGCCGTTGCCGCAAACGGAAGCAAGACCCTGGAATTCGATGGCGACACACTCCTAGCCTGGCGACGTCTGGACATTATGCAAGACGTCTCGTATCAGATCGAACTCGAAGGGTTTGATCGTGCCCGCGATGCCAATATCATCGCCGCGGCTATTGAATCCCCACAGCGGCTTATGACACTGCGCTTTGAATACTATCCCTATGTCCCGACAACCACCTGAGGCTTAAATGCTGCGCATCATTCCTAACACCACTTATATAACGTATTAGATGAGTCGCGATGTGCCTCGCATTTCGTTCTGCTACGATTGCCACGTTGGCATCAATACAGGAGGGCTCATGCCGGGCTTGGGAACAATCATCAACGTTGTGCTTTTAGTTGCGGGCGGTCTTTTGGGATTAGCGGGCGGCCGCTTCATTACACCGCGCATCCAAGACACGCTCATGAAAGCATCGGGGCTGTGCGTCCTGTTTATCGGCCTGGGCGGCACCATGCAAAAGATGCTCATCATCGATGGAAAGGCGCTAGCGACCACCGGTACCACCATGCTCATCGTCTCATTTGCGCTCGGTTCGCTCATCGGCGAGGCCATCAACTTGGAGGCCGCCATCGAGAACCTTGGCGAATGGCTCAAGCGCAAAACCGGCAGCGAGGGCGATAACGAGTTCACCAACGCTTTTGTCTCGACATCGCTGACCGTCTGCATCGGTGCCATGGCTATCGTGGGATCGATCCAGGACGGTCTGCTCGGTGACTGGTCAACGCTTGCCTTGAAAGGCGCATTGGACTGCATCATCGTCTGCACCATGACGGCGTCGCTCGGACGCGGCTGCATCTTCTCGGCCCTGCCCGTCGCCGTGTTCCAGGGGACGATCACGTTGTTTGCCGGCGCGCTCTCCCCCATCATGACCACGGCAGCCCTCGACAGCCTTTCGCTCGTAGGCTCCATGCTCATCTTCTGCGTCGGCGTCAACCTCATCCGCCCTCAGACCTTCCGCACGGCCAATATGCTCCCCTCCGTCGTCATCGCCGTCATCTACGCCCTCCTGTTCTAAATCTATCAACGCAGCGGTATCTCGAACATCTGTTTGATGCTGTGCTATGATATGAGGTCACCGTAGCTGCGTTAGGAGAGGAGAAGCGGTGGCCGACCAGGACATCAAGATGCTCATCGAGCGCATTATGGCCGAGGCCCGGACCCATCAGTCCACCCGCTTCTCAAACGAAATCTACGCAGACGAGCCGATTCTCAAAACCGGCCGACAGATGCAGAATTTCCTCCCCGACCAGTACCGTAAAATGCGCGAGATATCGCGCTGGCAAGAAGACCCCAAGGGCGGTGCGGGCCGCTGGCTTTCGGAAGCCGAGCTTTTCTACCGCCAGGGCCTGCTGATGGCCGATTTTGAGGACGACTGTCCCTACAACGGCACCTTTAAATCGTACTTTCCCACCTACAACGCCATGAGCGACCGGCAGTTGCGCGGCTACTTTACCTGGCGTGCCCAAGTGCGCCGCGGAACCGTCGAGGAAACGTCTACGTCCTTTGCCTTTCTGTATCTCTATGAGCTGATTTGCGGCATTGGCGTAGATGACCCGCTCGATGGTTTTAACAAGATCAAGGCCTTTTGGGATGCCTACCGCGCCTTCGAGCCCGGCATCGACCGGTTTGCACGCGTGTGGTTGCAGGACTACGCCGTGTTCCACGGGCTCGACCCCAAGCTGCTTCGTGATTCTAAAACCGTCATGTTCGATTACGCCCTTATCGAGCTGCGGCGCGCGGCACGAGACCTTGTACCAGCACCGGCGCCGTCCGGCCAGACCCCTACGCGTCGCAAAACCTCCGAGCCCACGCTCCCCCTTCCGCCCGATGAGGTGCGCGAGGAGCGACTCATGGCCGCCATCAACGCCCTCTCCACGTACAACCTAAGTAGCTCGCGGCTCGACCGCAGCCACCACCGCGATCTGCGCCACGTGGCATGCGCCGTGTATGTCCGCATGGCGCGCTACTATGACACGCACCGAAAGACCGGCATCGTGGCGAGTTTATTTGGGGAGGAGACGGCCATGCCCTACACCATGTTTGCCTCGGCCGTATTCTTTGCGCCCGAGCGCCACGAGGACTGCGAATACCGCCTGGATCCTATCCATATCTACCGTTGCCAAAACGGCTTTTGGGAATGCATGCGTATCCATAGCAGTAGGCAAAAGAGTAGCAAGCTCGGTGAAATGATGCGCGCCTGCGACCAACGCCTGCGCCTGGCGCTGGACCCCGCCCATCCCCTTAAGGAAGAAAAGGTCCCCAAATATCTGGCCAAGATTATCGATGACGAGATTGTGGCATGGCTTTCGTGGGACGCCGCACACCAGCCCGTCAAGATCGATATCGACCTGACTCAGCTGGGGCACATTCGGAGCGCCGCCGCGCAAACGCGCGAAGCGCTTTTGATCGACGAGGAACGCGAGGACAGCGCGTCCGCAGAAGCCGAGGCAGCGGACTCAGGGCAACCGGAAGCCGAGCCCGTAACCGACGCGATTGTCGAACCGGTCGTGGCACCCATTCGGCAGGACTTGACCGACGAGCCGACCATATCCACCGAACAGTTTGGTGTCGTGGCACCGCTTCTCGCGCCGACGCCCGCGTTCGCAGCTGCTGCGCCCGCTGACGCCACAAACAAACTCGCTCCCGCCGAAGATACCTTCCTTCGCGCGCTGCTCGAGCACAACGCAGCGCAAGCAACATCGGCAGTAGCGCACTCGGGCAAGAGCGAAGATATGCTCGTCGACAGCATCAACGAGGCGCTCTTTGACCTGGTGGGAGACACCGTTATCGAATTCGGCGCGGCAGGGCCGCAGATTATAGAGGACTACGAAGCAGACGTGAGAGGATACCTAGACCATGAGTGATACCGCATCCGCAGCGCCCCGTGTACCCAAACGCGTCGCCGCCGTTATCCTTAACTCGCTCAAGGGCGGCGTGGTCCCGCGCATCGGCCTTCCTTACATCACCGTAGGGCGCGAGGTCGAGATCCGCGCCCTGCTTACCGATCTGAGTCTCATCGCCGACGGTGGCGCGAGCTTCCGCTTTCTGGTCGGTCGTTACGGCGCCGGCAAGAGCTTTTTGCTCCAGACCATCCGCACGCACGCCATGGGCGAGGGATTCGTCGTCGCTGATGCCGACCTGTCGCCCGAGCGCCGCCTGCAGGGCGGTCAGGGACAGGGCCTTGCCACCTACCGCGAGCTCATCCGCAATATATCGACCAAGACGCGCCCCGAGGGCGGTGCGCTCAACCTTATTTTGGATCGCTGGGTCGCCTCGTGTGCCGACGTCGACGAGTCGGTCGTCAATGCCCAACTGGCCCCGCTCGAGGAGATGGTCCACGGCTTCGACTTCACCCGCATGCTCCGCCGCTATCGCATGGCCATATCCGAAGGCGACGAAGAGGCTATGAGCCGCGTGACCAAATGGATTCGCGGCGAGTACCGCACCAAGAGTGAGGCACGCGCCGAGTTGGGCTCCTCGACCATCATCAGCGATGACGACTGGTACGACTACGTTAAGCTCATTGCGCGCTTTTTGGTCTGCAGTGGCTACAAGGGCATGCTGGTGCTCATCGACGAGCTCGTGAATCTGTATAAGATTCCCAACGCCATCACGCGCCAGTACAACTACGAGAAAATCCTGACCATGTACAACGACACACTTCAGGGCAAGGCACAATACCTGGGCATGATCATGGGCGGCACGCCAACCTCCATCGAAGACCGCCGCCGCGGCGTGTTCTCCTACGAGGCTCTGCGCAGCCGACTCGCTCAGGGTCGCTTTGCGCGCGAGGACCTTAAGGACATGCTCGCGCCCATCATCCGCTTGCAGCCGCTCACCTACGAGGAGTTGCTGGTCTTGATTGAAAAGCTCATGCAAATTCACGCCGGCTACTTTGGCTGGACGCCCACGCTGACCGAGAACGACCTGGTTGACTTCCTCAAGATTGAGTTTGGCCGCGTGGGAGCCGACACGCATCTGACGCCCCGCGAGGTCATCCGCGACTTTATCGAGCTGCTCGATATCCTGTGTCAAAACCCCGACGCCAACGTGGCCGAGTTGCTGCAAAGCGTCGGTGGCGACACGCTAGCACCGGCTGCCGCAACAGACGACACCGATACCGCAGGCGGCGACCGTAACTTCGCCGAATTCACCATCTAACCTGCCAAAAAGGGACAGGATTATTTAGGCAGGTTCTATCTGGGCAAACGTCGAGGCAGCAATGCAGCAAGCCACTGCCCGCCGCGTTGAGAGATTCGCTTTTGAAAGGAGGCCCCGTGAACGCCTTTGACCGCTACGCCCCGTTTATCCAAGACTTCATTTACTCCCACGATTGGGAGAGCCTCCGCTCTATCCAGGTTGCGGCGGCAGATGCCATCTTTAACACACAAGATAATGTGCTCCTGACGGCATCCACGGCTTCCGGCAAAACCGAGGCGGCCTTCTTTCCCATCCTGACCGAGTTTTGGGAGAACCCGCCCGCGAGCGTGGGCGCCCTCTACATCGGCCCCCTCAAAGCGCTCATCAATGATCAGTTCGTCCGTCTCAATGACCTGTGCGAAGAAGCCGACATCCCCGTCTGGCACTGGCATGGCGATGTCTCACAATCACACAAGGCAAAACTCATCAAAAAGCCGAGCGGCATCCTACAGATTACGCCTGAATCGCTCGAGGCGCTCCTGATCCATAAGCACATGGCGATCCCTCGTATGTTCTGCGACCTGCGCTATGTGGTTATTGACGAAGTCCATTCGCTCATGCGCGGCGACCGCGGCGGGCAGACGCTCTGCCTTATCGAGCGCCTCTCGCGCATGGCAGGCGTGCAGCCCCGCCGCATCGGCCTTTCGGCCACCATCGGTGACCCCGAGCGTACGGGCGCCTTTCTCTCGCAGGGAACGGGACGCGACTGCGTTATCCCCCGTTTTGAGGAACCGCGTCGCGTGTGGCGTATCTCCATGGAGCACTTCTACAACTCGGGTCCCCAAGCGCAGCAGCGAGGATTCGAGAGCATGGGTCCTCAAGAGGCCGAAGTGCTTGAGTGCGAGCGCATTGAGGCAGTGGCACCCGCGGCACTGCCCGCATCCGGACAAGACATGCGTCACAGCGGACAGCTCACACAAGAGGAGCGCCGCCAACGTCGTGAGCGGGCACGGGGCAAGGCCGCTCCCAAAGACCGTCGCACTTCCTCGGCCCCCGAGGGCGAAGTCGACATCCCACGAGCGACCGAGCAGGCGCTTCTCAACCCCACCGACACGGCGCCCGACAACGCCGACCCCGGTATGGGCTATATCTTTGAGCATACGCGCGGCCGCAAGTGCCTGGTCTTTGCCAACTCGCGCGAGGAGGCAGAGGCCGTGTGCTCCATGCTGCGCAGCTACTGCGAAAGTCGACACGAGCCCGACCGCTTTCTCATCCACCACGGCAACCTTTCGGCATCGCTGCGCGAGACGGCCGAGGAGCTCATGCGCGACGAGGAGCAGGCGCAGACAACCGTCACCACCTCTACGCTGGAGCTCGGTATCGATATCGGCCGCCTGGAGCGCGCCTTCCAGATTGACGCGCCGTTTACCGTCAGCTCCTTTTTGCAGCGCATGGGGCGCACAGGCCGTCGCGACCTTCCGCCCGAGATGTGGTTTGTCATGCGCGAGGAAGAACCCGAGCCGCGCACGATGATGCCCGAGACCATTCCGTGGAAGCTCCTGCAGGGCATCGCGCTTGTACAACTCTATCGCGAGGAAAAGTGGGTCGAGCCGCCCGAGCTCGATCGACTCCCCTACAGCCTGCTCTATCACCAGACTATGTCGACCCTCGCCAGCACCGGCGAGCTCACGCCGGCCGAACTTGCCCAGCGCGTGCTCACGCTCAGCTATTTCCACCGTGTCTCGGCAGACGATTACCGTGTGCTGCTACGTCACCTCATTAAGATCGACCATATCCAGGTCACCGAAGGTGGCGGGCTCATCGTGGGCCTCGCGGGCGAGCGCATCATCAACAACTTTAAGTTCTACGCCGTGTTCCAGGAAAACGAGGAGTTCACCGTTCGCAGTGAGTCGGCCGAGTTGGGCACGATCGTCAATCCGCCACCGCCCGGTGAGCGCATCGCCATCGCCGGACACTGCTGGATTGTCGAGGAAGTGGACTGGAAGCGCCACACCGTCTTTGCCACGCAGGTCAAGGGCCGGGTGCCGGCCTACTTTGGCGACTGCCCCGGTGATATCAATACACACGTACTCGAGCGCATGCGCAAGGCGCTCAACGAGCACGCAGCATATCCGTACCTTATGGGTAACGCACGGGCCCGCTTGGCGCAGGCTCGTCATACCGCCGAGATTTCGGGCGCGGGAACTAAGCCGCTCATCAACCTGGGTGGCGACACCTGGGTGCTCTTCCCCTGGTTGGGCAGCTACGCCTTCCTAGCACTCGAGCGCATGCTTAAAATCAAATGTGCCGCTGAGTTGGGCCTTCGCGGACTCGACCCGTCACGCCCGTACTTTATGCAGCTTAAGATGAAGGCCGACGAGGAGACGTTCTTTGAAGTGCTCGCCGCCGAAGCCGAGAAAGACTTCGACCCCATCGACCTCGTCTATCCCGGCGAGGTGCCTTACTTTGACCGCTACGACGAGTTTGTTCCCGAAGAGCTCGTGCGCAAGGGCTTTGCCGAAGGCGTGCTCGACATCGAAGGCATGAAGCAGCGCGTTCTCGGCTGGCGCGACCACGCCTAAGACCAGTCTTTTTGGGACGAGGAGACTTATTTGTCGTGAAGGACGGTGCCGAGGAAGTCGGTGTCGAAGGGCACGGCTTCGGCAAAGGCGTAGTTGCCGTCGCTGGCGATGAGCAGGTAGTTTTCCTCGCCGCCGAACTCCGCATCGCCACATGGGACCACCCAGGCGTGGGCGAATACCTCGAGTGCCGTGGCAGCGCAATCGCGCAGGAACGTCACATCGCTCCCCTCGCTTGCGCTCACGATATTGGCCACGTAGATGCCGCCGGCATTCAGGCTGCCCCGCACTAGACGCAACGCCTCAACGGTCGCCAGCTCGCGTACGGGCTCGGCACCGCCAAAGCAATCGCTCACGACCACGTCGTAGCGACGATGACCCACACTCGTCACACCCAGATACGAGCGAGCCTCAGCAGTAATCACCCGCAAGCGGTCGCCCACCGTGCGCTCCAGCTCGTCCAGATAGAACCAACGGCGCGCCAGGCGCGTAATCTCTCCGTCATACTCGATAACGTCCATGCGCAAGCCCTCGTGCGACATCAGCGCAAACTTAGGATAGGCAAACCCGCCGCCACCCAGCATGAGCATACGGTCGATGCCGTGACCATAAGCGTCGTGCATTGCACCCTCGGCCTCAAACACGTCGTCAAACGCACGATAGTACGCAAAGACGGGCTCAGCCCAACGCTCGCCAACGTAACTCGCGCTTTGGTAGACGCCGCCTTGCACCAATACGCGGACTTCGTCGCCGCCCTCGTCGTGCACGCGCTTCACACGCGCCAACCCATTGCAGGTTCGCGCAACCTGCAGACAGGCAACACGAACAGCGACAGCGGCCGCACCAAGCGCCGCGGCTCCCAGAGCAACGCCGGCAACGACGCCGGCAGAAACACTCGGCTTGTTCATCTAGAGCTCCTTTTGCAGATAAAGGCCATGGTCATAAAATCCAAGATGGCGATAGTACTCGCGCGTACCAATCGCGCTGATCACGTTGATGCGCGCATAGCCGGCATCCCGGGCAATCTCGCACGCACGCTCTACGAGCAAACGCCCCAACCCGTGATGCTGCGCCGCCTGGCCCTGGTCACCCACGCGTGCCGCCATGCCATACACGTGCACCTCGCGAATCATCGCCTCGTCCGGCGTCGTCGGCAACTCGTCCGCATGCGCGGCAACAAACGAATGGTCGGGCAGCGACAACCGCAAAAAGCCCGCGATCTTGCCCTGCGGCGTCACCCACTGCAAAAAGCGCTCGTAAGTCACTGGCGTCTCGTACGCCACTTCCTCATCAAGAGATAGCTCATCCAAGTCGGCACCCGCCGTACTGATCTCGCGATAGCGAATCTCGCGCACCGTCGCACCATCACCCCGAGCAGCCAGACGGTTCTCAACGAGCTGACGCAGGTTGGGTTTCTTGTTGCCCACCATAATGTCGTCGGAACTAAAGTCGCGGATCATGCGACTGATACGGCAGAACGCCGGCGTCACCACGATGTCGTCGGCCAGCACATCGAGCAGCTCTTCCTCGGTATAGGGACGCCACTCGCCGCGCTCATAGCAGCCCACCAGACGCGAGCCCTCGATGAGCGCACACGGGTAGACCTTGACCTCGTCGGGCATAAAGGCCCCTTCGGTCATAAAGCGTTCGTAGTCGCGCTTATCCCCCTCCGGCGTGGCGCCCAGCAGGTTAAGCATAAAATGCGCATGGATCTTAAAGCCAAACAGGCGCGCAAGCGAAAACGCCCGTTCAATCTGCGCCACCGAAATGCGACGCTCGTTGATATCGAGCAGGTGCTGGTCGAGGCTCTGGATACCCATCTGGATCTTGGTGCAGCCCAGGCGGCGGATGAGCGTAAGCGCCTGCGGCGTTACGGCATCGGGGCGCGTCTCGATAACGAGTCCCACCACGCGATGCTTCGCCGTCTCGTTGATGCGCTGCTGACGCTCGAGCTCCTCCATCGTTGCCGTCTGCCACTCAGTGACCTTGTCCCACGGCGTACCGGGACCGTACAGACGACGCACCGCACGGTTATAGCCGCCCACGGCAGCATCCACACGCCCCTGCTCGTCGGCAACGCCGGCAGCAAGCTCGACCTCGTCTGTCGCAATGCCGGCGGCCCGATAGCGCTCACGGCGCTCTGCTACCACAGGCGGCAGGGCATCGGCGGGAGCGTCATCGAGCAGACGCCCCGCCTCGGCACGACTGATGCCCGGACGCGCCAACATGGGGTTGGCAGCCACGCCGGCGACGGCATCGTCATTGAGCGCACGGAAAAGCTCTGACATAAACCATGTCTGATAGCCTTCCGGATAGTCGCTCCAGGTGCCACCGAGCACAATGAGCTCTATCTTGTCGGTCGCATGCCCCATCTGCGAAAGCGCCGTCAAACGGGCACTCACCTGCAGATACGGGTCAAAGCAATTTTGCTCCGCACGGGCGCATGCCGGCTCGGCGTGCAGATAGCTCTTGGGCATGCGCAGGTCGTTGGGGCAAAACAGGCAATCGCCCGAGCACGGCCAGGGCTTGGTGATGACGGTAATGGTCGCCACGCCCGAAGCCGTGCGGCGCGGCTTCATACGCAGCACCTGCAGCAGTTGACGTTCCAGATCGGAATCGACATTCCACGCAGCCCACCGAGCCGGCTCCTCACGTTTAACCCGCTGGTAAAACGGCAGCAGGCGGCGCTTGGCCAAATCGCGTTTGTCGGCACCCTCGCGGCGCGCCTCGGCATGTATCAATTTGACGAGCGCTTTGTCGTCCACGGTCTCGCCGCGACGCAAAGCCTCGAGTATGTTCAAGATAATCTGTTCCATGCCCCCATTGTAAAGGCAAAGGCGCCGAAGCCCGTCACGGCTCCGGCGCCTCCATCAAACAGCGCGTCTATGGTTTATAAGTCTTCAATAACCACCCGTCACTCTGAATCAAACGACATGTCGCCCAAACCGACCTTAAAACGATACGTGGCAGACTTATCGCCGTTATCGAATTCAGGATTCAAAATGGTCTCGCCATCGTAGCCAAGCGGAAGGAAATCGCTCTCGAAGTCGCCGCTGCCCACGGTAAGGCTCGCCTTAAAGCCCGTAGAATTCGGAACCGTCATCTCCACATCGCCCGAGTCCACGCTCACGTCCATCGACTTCGCGGGGGCCTGGTAGAGCTCGAACGTCGCATCGCCCAAACCGACCTCGGCATTCAGAGTGTCGGTCACGGTGCCCGCAAACGCGACGTCTCCCGAGTCCAACGTCAAATCAAAGTCGTGGCACGCAATGTCCGCGACCGTCAGGTCTCCTAACCCCACGTTTGCCGTAATGCCCATCATGTTATCGGCAAGCTCACGCGGCAGTTCAATGGTGACCTTACGGTCATGGGCGCGCTCGTCATCGCAGTCGAACTGGCTAATCTTGAGTGTAGAGCCCTCGATCTTAACCAGATTCTGAGTGGCGGCATCGGAAGCAGACGCCCCCTTTGCAACGCGCCCGCTTTCGATGACACGTACCGGTCCGCCAGAGACACGTTTAACCTCGACCGTCCCCGACGTCACATCCAAGTCGAGCGATTGGAACGCGTCTTCGTCAAAAGTCGTGCTCGAAAGCTGCTGAGGCCGAGCGGAATAGTTGCCGCCATCCAAAAGATCGTCCTCGTCAACCGCATCGTCCATACCAGACAAGCCGGATACAACATCGTCGAGATCCCACGGGCCATCAAAATGAATCAAAGTCCGCGAAGTGCCAAAGACAAGCCCGATGATGAGCACAAACGCTCCGATGCCAACACCCAAGCGTATCTTGGATTCATGCGAAAGCTTCATCATTCATCACTCTCTTTGGCAATCGGCTCAGCGGTAGTCGCGGTAGCCACGTCAGCATCAGATTCCGCAGAAGTATCCTTCCCCTGGGCCTTGACCGCCACCGACGCCGAACCAACCTGAATATCCCCGCGCGCCCAATCGCCATCGAGCGCACGCGCCACCCAGTGATAGATGGGAATCGTAAAGAAGATCAGTGCGGCAAAGGGGCCGGCACCAAACAGGAACATCAGCAAAAAGAACAGCAGCCAGCACACGGCCCAATACGGGAACGACTGGAACGGGCCCTTCACCGGAGTCGAGCCAACTGCGCTGCCACTCGTCGCCTGCGCCGTAGCGGCATTGGCGGCCTGCGCACTCCAGCTTGCCGCTTGCGCCGCCTTGGCGGCGGCGTCACTCGCCTGTGTTGCCGCCTCGGTAGCGCGCGCCGCCGCCTCATGGGTGCGAGCACGCTCTGCTGCCTCGGCCTCGCGCTGACGAGCGCGGTCCTCGTTCTCAAACTCGATATCGTCCTCGATCTCATCGCTCGGATTGAGCAGCTCGTCCAAGCTCACGCCATAGAGCTTGGCGAGCGAGATCAGGTTCTCGGTATCGGGCGAGCTCTCCGCGCGCTCCCATTTACTGACTGCTTGGCGCGACAGTCCCAGCTTTCGTGCCAGCCCTTCTTGGCTAAAGCCTTTGCTTCGGCGAAGGTCGGCGAGCCGCTGCGCAGTTTCTACATTCATGGTTCCTCCTATGTGATGCCAGCCGTGCCGCCGGACCGTTTTTGTTCTTAAGGCGCCTTGCACAGTTAAAAATCTATCCGCCACCGCCAAAAGCATGCCACCTATTCTAGTGAGATTTTTGACAACCGGCGGTTGCGGGTGCATATGAGCTGCGGAAATGTGTCCAAACAAAGCAATGACCCGTAGCTTGGTTGTCCCCGTTGCGGCGTTAACGGTAGTATGGTCGTACTGTTTATTCCGCACCGCCAACGGAGGGAGTTCCGCGCCGTGAACCGCGATTTCGCCTCATCGCTCATCCAGCTCAACAACACGTTCTATCGCGAGCACTCCGCCTCCTTCTCCGATACGCGCCAGGCCCCGTGGCCCGGCTGGGTGCGCACCATGGACATCGCGCTCGGGCAGCTCGACGTCGCCACGATCGAGCATCCCGTCCGCGTCTTTGATCTTGCCTGCGGCAATATGCGATTCGAGAATTTTGCCGCCGGCGACGCACTTGCCGCCAAGGGCGTCGACGGCGCAAACCCCTCGGCAGATGCCAGCTGCCCGTTTGAGTTCTATGGTGTTGACTCGTGTCAGGATTTGGCTATCGATGCGCACGGTCACGCCCTGCGCATTCCCAACCTGCACTTCCAGGAACTCGACGTGCTCGATGCCCTTATGAAGCTCAACCCCGCCGAGACACCCGACGTGCTTTTCGACGCCCCGCTCGCCGACATCTCAGTCTGCTTTGGCTTTATGCACCACGTGCCGTCGTGCGAGTACCGCGTACGCGTGCTCGACGCCCTGGTGCGCCAGACGCGCCCAGGCGGCATCATCGCCATCAGCTTTTGGGAGTTTATGAACGACGAGCGCATGGCGCGCAAGGCCGTTCGAGCCGAAGCCCGCGCCGAGCTCACCCCGCCGTTTGAGGGTTACGATTCCGCACAGTTTGAAGCCGGCGACCACCTCATCGGCTGGCAAAACGACCGCCACGCCTACCGCTATTGCCATCACTTTGACGATCAGCAGATCACCGACCTGGTGCGCGGCGTCCGTACGTTCTACAAGAGCGGCGAGGTCCCCGTGCGCGAGCTTGAGCGCTTCCATGCCGACGGTCGTAGCGGCGAGCTCAACCGCTATGTGATTCTCAAGCGCCTGTAGGCACCGACGACTCGCCGCCGAGCCGCACCACATCTTTCGGGCAATCTATGCCCGCCCTTTTCAACCCATTGACGGAACGCGCGGCCATGCGTTTCGCATTTATGACCAAGGAGCCTCATGGGAGCCGTCCACGTTCGCACGCCTAAGAACTTTGTGCTCGAGGAGCGCCTGGAGCGCTACGCCGATGCGATCGAGACGAACCCCGAGGCTTATGCCGGAGATTGGCGCGAGGCTTGCGCGCCAGCTGGCAGCAAGCCCTTCGAACACCTTCACCTGGATCTTGGCTGTGGCAAGGGAACCTATCTGGTCGAGCGCGCCCACCGCGAGCCCGACACCCTCTTTATCGGCATGGACCAAGAGCCCATCTGCATCGCCTATGCCGCGCAGAAAATCTGCGAACAGGGGCTATCCAACGCACTCGTCCTGCCCCGAGGCGCCGCATCGCTGCCACAGCTGTTTGCCGCAGGCGAGCTCGATGCCATCACCATTAACTTTCCCACGCCGCAGCCCAAGGCCAAGTACGCTAAAAAACGACTCGTCCATGTCGACCATCTGATGCTCTACCGCCCGCTCTTTTCAGCCGGCGCTACCGTCACGCTGCGCACCGATAGCAAGCCGTTGCGCGATTACGCCCTGGGACAGTTTGCCGCGGCCGGCTACGATACGCTTTGGGTAAGCGACGACGTCCGCCGCGACCATCCCGAGCATCCCGAGACCGAGTACGAGCGCCGCACGCGCGAGATGGGTGCCGCCGTCTATGGCATTTGCGCCACACCTGGAGCGCAGCCCAGCGATGAACAGCTCGCGGCGGGCCGCGCGCAGAAGCAAAGCCTAGCCTGCTACCTGCCCGATAACCTCGATGAGCTCGCCTATGTGCCTCTGGGCATGGAAGAGGCCGTCGAGAACTTTAGAAACCGTGCCCGCAAGGGCAAGAAGCGTCTACCACAAGAGTCCTAGGGGCTTCTGATGGTCGCGGCGTTGGCAAACAAGCGCAAATAGGCGCCAGCGAACGGCCCTCAAACCTAAGTGAGTAGACTATTTTGCAATAGCCAAGCACAGCCCGCATAGCGAAACATAAAACCGCAGGTAGAACCCTTGCGCAAAAGCCATGTGCTCGCAATATCGCAAAAAGTCTACTCACTTAGCTAGCGACTACACTAAACGGCTGGGCAGAACGCCCATTTCCTGCATTTTCTCGCGCGCTGGCACCCCACGCCGCCGCTACGCCATAATAGTTGGCGGACAATCGCGAGAGAAAGCAACCACATGGCACAGACCACGACAGATACCGCCGCCGGCACCGTCTCCGGCGCCGGCGCCGCCAGTTCATTCTCGGGCGGCACGGGAACCGAAGCCGAGTTCGGCTCGCTCGGCGCGCTCTCCCCCACCTGGTGGGAGCCCGAGGATGGCAGTGAGCCCGAACCATGGCTCACGCCCGATCAGGCCTTCGAACGCTTCTTTGAATGGACGAGCGACCGTGGCATTGAGCTGTGGGATCACCAAGAAGAGGCCCTCATGGACCTGGCCGCCGGCGATCACGTCATTTTGGGCACGCCGACCGGATCGGGCAAGTCGCTCGTCGCGCTGGGCATGCTCTTTATGGGCATGGCACAGGGCAAGCGCTGCTACTACACGGCTCCTATCAAGGCTCTGGTCAGCGAAAAGTTCTTCGACCTGGTGCAGGTGCTCGGCCGCGATAACGTCGGCATGATCACCGGCGACACGCATATCAATACCAAGGCGCCCGTCATCTGCTGCACAGCCGAAATCCTTGCCAACGATGCACTGCGCGAGGGTGAGGGCGCCGACGTGGGCTGCGTTGCCATGGACGAGTTCCATTACTTTGCCGACCCCGATCGCGGTTGGGCATGGCAGGTACCGCTGCTCACCCTGCCCCACACGCAATTCATGCTCATGAGTGCCACGCTCGGCGATGTCACTGCCATCGCCGCCTCACTCGAGGAGCACACCGGCGCTGCTTGCGACTTGGTCATCGATGCCCCGCGTCCTGTTCCGCTGAGCTACGACTATGTGACGACCTCCCTCGAGGGCACGGTCGAGCTCGCCATGCGCCGCGGCGAGGCCCCACTCTATATCGTGCACTTTAGCCAGGATGCCGCCCTTGCAACGGCACAGTCGCTCGCCAATTTTGGCATCGCTAGTAAGGAGCAACGCGAGGCCATTAAGGAAGCTGCCAAAGGCACGAGCTTCTCGACGGCCTTTGGCAAGATTCTCAAGCGCCTGCTTGGATGCGGCGTCGGCGTGCACCATGCTGGCATGTTGCCGCGCTATCGCCTGCTGGTCGAGCGCCTGGCGCAGCAGGGCCTGCTGCCCGTCATCTGCGGCACCGATACGCTCGGCGTCGGCATCAACGTACCCATCCACACCGTGGTGCTCACCGCGCTCACCAAGTTCGATGGCTACAAGATGCGTCGTCTGCGCGCCCGCGAGTTCCACCAGATTGCCGGTCGCGCCGGCCGCTCGGGCTTTGATACCGAGGGCATGGTGATTGCCGAGGCACCCGAGCACGAGATCGAGAATGCCAAGCTTATGGCCAAAGCGGGCGACGACCCCAAAAAGCTCCGTAAGATTAAAAAGAAAAAGGCCCCCGAGGGCTTTGTCACCTGGAACAAGCAGACCTTTGAGCGCCTGATCGAGACGCAGCCCGAGACGCTCAAGCCGCGCCTGCGCATCACACACTCCATGGTGATTAGCGTGGTCGAGCAGGGCGGCGATGCCCGAGCCCGCGTACACGACCTCATCGAGACGAGCTTACAGACCCCCGAAGAAAAGGCCAAGCTCGAGGTTCGCGCCGACGAAATCTTCGCCACACTCATCGATTCCGGCGTCGTCGTTCGCACCGAGGTGCCGCCCGCACCTGACGCCCCGGCTGACGCCGCACCAGACATCGACTACGCGCTGACGGTCGATCTGCCCGAGGACTTCGCACTCGATCAGCCGCTCTCGCCGTTCTTGCTTGCCGCGTTGGAGCTGCTCGACCCCGAGAGCGAGGCCTATACCATGGATCTGATCTCGATGGTCGAGGCAACGCTCGAGGATCCCAAGCAGGTGCTGCGCGCACAGGAGCGCGCCGCGCGCGACCGCGCGATGGCCGATATGAAGGCTGACGGCGTCGACTATGAGGAGCGTCTGGAGCGCATTCAGGACGTCACCTACGAAAAGCCGCTCGAGGATTTGCTCGATGCCGCCTTTGACAAGTACTGCCAGGAAGTGCCTTGGGCAAACGACTACCAGCTCTCTCCCAAGAGTGTCCTGCGCGATATGCTGGAAAGCGCGAGCGATTTTAAGGGTTACATTCAAAAGCTCGGCATCGCCCGCTCCGAGGGCATTTTACTGCGCTACCTGGCAGAGGCCTACCGTTCACTCGACCGTACCGTGCCCATCGAGAAGCGCGACGAGCGCCTGCGCGACATTATCTCGTGGCTGGGCTTTGTGGTGCGCTCGGTGGACTCGAGCCTGGTGGACGAGTGGGAAAACGCCGGCAACCCGGCAGCCCTCGATGCTGCGCCGCCGCAGGGCATCGACGAGGTCGTGGCGGACCGTCGCGGCTGCACGCTATTGGTGCGCAACGCGCTCTTCCGCCGCGTGACCCTTGCCGCCCGCGAGCACGTTCGCGACCTGGGCGAGCTCGACGACGACTGGGGCATGAGCGAGATCCGCTGGCAAAAAGCACTCGACGCTTACCACGAGCAGCACGAGGAAATCCTCACCGACGGAGATGCCCGCAGCGCCGCGATGTTTTCCATTGACGAGTCCGACGAGAAGACCGCGCACGTATGGCACGTGCACCAGATCTTTGCCGACGAGGATGGCGACCACGATTTTGGCATCATGGGCGATGTCGATCTGGACGCCACGCAAGACGGCGGCGAGGTCATCTTCAAAAACTACCGCGTCGGCTTTATCGAGGACCTGCTCGAGGACTAGCCGGGCACAATGGAACGAAACGAAGCGGGGTCGCTGGCAACATCGCCAGCGGCCCCGCTTTTGCGCGATACGCTATCCCCTACTCGGTATCCTCGACCTCATACGAATCCGCCTCGGCTGGCTCATCATTTGTCTCCGGCGCAGCCCCGCGCGCCTCGTCAAAGGCGGCCTTCATGGTCTTGTTGCCCCACGTGAGCTTGCGAATGGTAAGATCATCGGCCTTCTTGTTGGCCAGGCGCAGATTGTTCTCGGAGGACAGCAACGCCTCCTTGGTTTTCTGCAGATGGCTAATCGTCTTGTCGATCTCATCGATTGCCGTTTGGAACTTGCGGCTCGCGATCTCGTAGTTGCGGCCGAAATCGTTCTTGAACTTCTCCATCTTGGCTTCGAAGTTCGTGACGTCGATATTCTGCTGTTTGTACTCCGCCAGCTCCTGCTTATAGCGAAGCGAACCCATGGCGGCGTTGCGCAGCAGCGTAATCATGGGAATGAAAAACTGCGGACGGATCACGTACATCTTCTCGTAGCGATAGCTCACGTCGACTATCCCTGCGTTATAGAGCTCGCTCTCGGGCTCCAGCAGGGTGCAGAGCACCGCGTACTCACAGCCTTTCTGGCGACGATCGTGATCGAGTTTCTTAAAGAAGTCCTCGTTTTTGTGCTTGGTCGCAGTCTCGTCGTTCTCGTTTTTCATCTCGAACATAATCGAAATGACCTCGTTGCCGCTCGCGTCGCACTCGCGGAAGATAAAGTCGCCCTTGGTACCCTCGGACGCATCGTTATCTTTCTCGAAGTACGCGTTAGGAAACGCCGTCATGCGCAGACGGTTAAACTCGGTCTCGCAGTGCTGCTCGAGCGACTCGCCCACCATCTTGGTGGACAGGCGGACCTTCATGTCCTTCAGGCGCTCAATCTCTTCATCCTTGTAGCGGATCAGTTCATCGCTCGCGCGCTTGGCTTGAGCAAGCTCGAGCTCATGCGCCGCCTTGGCCTGCTCCTCGCGCGAATCGCGCACTGCCAACTCACTCGTCAGTTTCGCACGCGCCTCGTCGCGCTCTCGCTCCGCCGCGGCAACTGCTTCCGAGAGCTCCATTTTGGCAGCCAGTTCTTGCTCGCGCAACCGGGCGCGCAGGCCCTCGGCCTCGCGCTCGGACTGTACCTTAGCGTTCGAGAACTTCTCGCGCACTTCTGTCTGGTAATCGGAAAGCCTGCGATCCGCTTCATTGTGAGCAGCATCAAGCTTACGCTGCGCCTCGGCCGCAGCAGTTGCGAGTGCCATTTCTTGAGCCCTATCTGCTGCAGCAAGCTTGGCCTGCAATTCTGCAATCTGAGCATCGCGCGCGGCGAGATCATGTTGAGTTGCATTGCGAACCGCCGCCTCGGCGATTTTAGCTTCGTCGGCCTTGTGATTGAGCTCCGCCTTCAGAGCATCGATCTCGCGCTGAAGCTCAGCATTCTCTTTTTGAGCATTGGCTCGTGCCTCAACCGCCGCGCGCTGGCTTGCACTCTCGCGCTCTGCGGCAGCGCCCTCGAGCTTAGCGCGCAGCTCGGCAAGCTCGGCATCGCGCTTGGCGACCTCTTGTGCCAGCTGCTGAGCCGCAGCGTTCTTCTGATCAACAAGCTGAGCGTTGCGCTGAGACTCTGCCTTTTGCAAGGCAGCCGTCGAACGCGAGCGCTCAAGCTCCAGCGCCTGCTCGCCCTCGCGCTGGACTGCCTTCACACGCTCATCCAGGTCGCGCGAAAACTCGGCATCGCGCACTTGCTTGACAATATCCGCATAGCCAGACGCATCGACCTTAAAAACTTCGCCGCAATGCGGGCACTTAATCTCGTTCATAGCAGCTCCTCGATGGACGCAAATTTCGACCGCCTACACTCTACCGCGCCGCACGGACAAAAAAGGCGCCGCTGCCATAATGGCAACGGCGCCAGAGCCACCACAAAGGTGCCTGTCCCCTTTGTGGTTGCTCTGGCGCCCTATAACCCAAAGAAGCTAAGAATCTGATCACGGCTTACGGGCTTGTACTCGTTGGCATCGAGACCGACATCGTAGCGAAAGATAGGGCGCTCGCGATCGCGGTTGCGCACGTTGGTGCGGTCTCCCCTGCTGTGGATATGCCCGTGCAGCATGACGGCGCCACGCGCCTTGCCGTTCCAGCTGAGCATGGGGTAATGGCTCAACACCAGGCGATGGCCCTTGGCATAGCCGGGAGCAATCTCCAGGTAATCGCGCACGTCTTCCCAAATCTGCGGTACGTCGGGATCTTCCCAGTCGCCGTCATGGTTACCACGGATGAGCGTCACGTTCTGACATTCGATACGCTCGCGCAGACGCACCGCCTCCGCCAGGGGCAAACGATAGGTAAAGTCTCCCAAGATATAGAGAC
>CALGZY010000191.1 GCA_937934355.1 uncultured Collinsella sp.
GACCCATCGTGATCGCACCCGCTATGAACAACGGCATGTGGAAGGCGCCGGCGACGCAGGCCAATATGGCCACGCTGCGCAAGCGCGGTGTCCACGTTGTGGGTCCAGGCAGCGGCTACCTTGCCTGCGGTGACGTGGACACGGGACGCATGAGCGAGCCCGAGTACATTGTCGAAGCCATCTGCGAGGTGCTCAACCCCGCACCTCAGGACCTGGCGGGCAAGCGCATCGTGATCACCGCCGGCCCTACGCACGAACCGATCGACCCCGTGCGCTTTATCGGCAACCGGTCATCGGGAAAGATGGGCATCGCCCTGGCGGGGGAGGCCGCTCGCCGCGGTGCTGCCGTCACGCTTGTGCTGGGCCCGACGTCTCTCGACGTGGGTCGCGGCGTAGAGTGCGTACGTGTGCAGACCGCCGCAGAGATGCTGCAGGCGGCGCTGGTCGCCTTTCAGACGGCCGATGCGGCTATTTGTGCGGCGGCTGTCGCCGACTACACACCCGCATCCCCTGCGGACCACAAACTCAAAAAGGCCAACGAACGCTTGGATCGCATCGAGCTCATCGAGACCGTTGATATTCTGGCTGAGCTCTCGCGCCAGAAGGGTGAGCGCTGTGTGATTGGCTTTGCGGCCGAGACCGATAACGTCGTGGAGTACGCTGAGCGCAAACTTGCCCGCAAGGGCTGCGATGCCATTATCGCCAACGATGTCTCGCGCGCCGATTCGGGCTTTGGAACCGATACCAACAAGGCCTGGATTGTTAGCACAGCAGGGACGCAGGAGCTTCCTGTGCTAACAAAACCCCAGCTCGCAGATACAATTTTGGACTTGCTCAAAAATAATTAAAAAAGTTCTTGCACAAGGGCAAAGTTTCGGGTTAATATACTCCCTGTTGCGAGCGAGAGCAAAGCAACAAACAAAAGCTTCGGGACGTGGCGCAGCTTGGTAGCGCACTTGACTGGGGGTCAAGGGGTCGCTGGTTCGAATCCAGTCGTCCCGACCAGAAGTTTGCAGGTCAGGCACCTAGTGCCTGACCTTTTTTGTTTTAAGCAATTGCTTAATTTTGATTAATCAACAGGGTGCCAAAAATCACCCTGCGCGATAATCGCCTTTTGCGGCTACTTGCGCGTTTTGCACACGCTTGGGCCGATTTATTAACGCGATATGAATCTACATACGCGTAGCTGGTATACAGTCGAGTACAGACTGTATTTATCGCAGCGATTTACACAGATATAGCGACTGTAACGAACAAGCGTGTCGCTGTATTTATTCCAGTAGCTCACTTGACCGGTGGACAAGTGAGCGATTGCAACGATATGCCAACCAGGATGGGCTCCATACGAGGACGCCGCAGGGGTAATGGCGGGGGAGTGCAGCAGGCGCTCTGAGAGCCGCTGTATGACCCCATGTCTCCTTAACTCGATAATTTGTGTTTCAAGCCACGAATCGGTCGAGCAATTGCCAAAAGAAAGGCCCATGCAGGATTGCACGGGCCTTACATCAGATCAAATTTGAGCTAGAAGCACCAAACGGGGCAGACGCAATACGAGTACCCCGCGTAGTCGGCGTACGTCGGGTCGCCGCTGCTGTCGACATTGAGGAAGTAGTAGGAGTTGCTCGGATTCACCGAGCGCTCCCACCAACTGCTGCCAATCTTCAGACAGGCATTAACAGAATAGTTCTCCGTCACCTTGCCTTTGAAGGCCTCGTACTGGGTGCCCTCGGAGGAAGTCCAGGGATAGGATGCCCAATAGGAGGTGGGGGCGATCTCAGAGTAGCTGAGCAGGAACAGCTTGTCCGAGGTAGCCGTCACGGCGGCGTTCTTGTTCTCATCACCGCCCCCGACATTGTTCGATAGCTTTTTGACGGCCTTCACCTTGGACTGGAAATCGGAGGGCATCAGATTCCAGATCTTGCCGGAGTTCATTTTCTGACGGAGTTCAGACTTCTCCCAACCGCCGGCGTTGGTGTCAATCGCGTTCATGGGGGACCAAATGCCCGTCGTGGTGGTGAGGAACGTGAGGCCCGCCTTGCCGGATCCGCCTGCAGGGTCATCATGATTGATGCCGATAATGCGGTAAGTCAGCGTCTTGCCATCGGTGAGCTTCATCGAGAACTCGGTGCCGGCATCCATCGCGGCCTTCGCCTTGGCGTAGGCGGGCGACGCCTCGCCCTTGGCGGCGATGTCCTCGGCAACTGCCTTCTGCTCACCGAGGGTCCAGTCCTTCGCGTGCCCTTCGCGTCCTTGGCGAGCGCCGCCTGGACGGTCGCGGAACCCGCGCCGTTACCGCTGCCGGAACCGCTCGGTTCCCAAGTCCCACCTGCTGTCCCGTTTACCAATACTCCCGCCACCGTGTTGAACTGGTTCCTGATTGCCGACGAGACCCAAGGGCCGGCTATCATCACAACCAGGACGATAATCGCGATGACCAGAACGTACTCGATGGCTCCTTGGCCTCGGAGGCGGGTATTCCTAGGAGATACCCACCCCCCGAAGGTTAATTGCCGCTGCATGCATATGCGACACTCCCTTCGCATGGGGATTGATATTGCATGCAGAGCGTACGTTAAATCGAACCGACTAGCCCGTAACGTGCCGCTGAGGCAACGGCGGCACGGGTGCCCGCGCCACATAAACTGCTTGCCGTTTTGTTTCTTCAGACCTACTGCCAGGCCTTCGGGAGGATAACGCCGGGGGCGCAGTGATTGAAGTCACTATGATTGGCATAGGTTGGGACATTCCAATCGGAACAGTCGAGGTTTAGATTTTTGCAATAGCTAAACATGCCGAGCATATCCATAACATCTGAGGTCTTCCACCCTGGTCCAAATTTCACGCTTTTCAGCGAACTGTCGGTGGAAAAAAGGAGACGTAAATCGCCGGCTTTCCGCGTCGTCCATCCGGAGATGTCAATCTCCTCGACCTTGTAAAGGTTTTTGAGCGCCGAGTCGAATTCGACGACCGAGGACGTATCCCAGCTTGAAATACTGAAGGAAGTCGCATTGCCGCAATACGCGAATGCGTGCTGCAGATTTGTGCAGTTCGACATGTCGAACTTTGCCAGATCAAAGCTCTTGCAGTTCTCCATGTACTGAAAGCAAAATGCCAACGAGTGGATTTCTATGCCATCGTCAATGGCCTTTACGGCCACGATATTATTTCTGTTAGGCCACCAGGGGGCAGTCGTCTTGCCGTCGTTTCCCACGGTCGCGGTGGCGTATCCATTTTCGAACCCCGTATACACCGCCGTCACGCGGCGGCTGTTGAGCATGTTACCGACTCTGGGGACCCCGCGGCGCTTGTAGAACATGAGGCTGTGGTCGTCCTCCGAGTACACGGCGAACGCTATCCCGTGAACGGGGTCCACGATGTCGGCGTCGGTCAACGACCCGTTGCCGCCGCCCGTGCCGCCCGACTCCCAGCTCCCCTTTGAGATTCCGTTGCCGAGCGTCCCCGCCACCGTGTTGAACTGGTTTGTGATCGCCGACGAGACCCACGGTCCCGCGATCAGCACCACCAGGACGATGATCGCGATGATCAGTACGTACTCGACTGTCGACTGCCCCTTCGGGCGGCGGGTAAATCTGGGAGATACCCCCCCGAAAGGAATTTCCGCTGCATGCATGTGCGGCTCCTCTCGGATTGCTTTGGCTGATGCTGCAGAGGATAGACGCGATTACTAAGGATGAGTCAACAATGCCGCAGCGGCATTCACACTAAGAGGGTAAGGCGTTCGGAGTGACATCCCGTTCCAAAACGTATACTTGATTTAAGGCGGAGTGGAATGTGGGCGCGCAAGGAGATGCGGAATCGATGAGAGCCTCAAAAAAAACTACTGCAGTGTTATCATCTTTCATCCTCTCTATTCTTCCATTTCTGATTCTATGGGCGGCTTGGTCAGTCCTCCCTGATACAATTCCCGCTCATTGGAGTGGGGGTGTGGTTGATCGATGGGGTAATAAGCTTGAATTGCTGGTTGTTCCGCTGTTTTCTCTGATTGGTTCTATTGCAATTTCTGTGTACCTTATTGTTTCCACGCGGCGAAGAGAGTTCGCGGATTTCTCTGTTCGAATGCGACGGGACTTTGTTGCGTGCTATATTTCTAGTCTTCTTTTATCGACAACCTGCTCAGTGATAATTGCCGTTTGGGTTCAGTTGATTCTTACGCAAAGCACTGCGGTTGATGGGGGACTTGGACTATCGATCCTGTATTCCCTTCCCGGGCTATATGTGATCTTGTGCGCTTTGCCGCCTTTTTATGCGAGCGGCGAGAGCAAAAAGGCAGAGCGCCTGATAACAGTTCTTATTGGCGGCGCGGAGATTGTTCTTTGTGGAATAGTGCTTGAAGGTTCGGCTGCCTCTTATGCGATGATTGGACTGATGATTCTGTTCTGTGCGTTTGAGATTGTGTCACAGGTAAGGGATAGCCGGTCCTTATGAGTTGAATTACGCGCGTGCGGATATAAAGGTTGGCATGTTAAGCTGGTCGTTTTCTCGTTCTGGGACATTTGCAGTAGGATGAGTGGGACTAGGCGCGCTGCGGTGTGATGGTGACGGTTGAGACTTGTATCGCTGCAAATCCGCTGATGCACATTTTGCTATTGGGCTTGAAGGTGGGACCGACAGGCCTTTGTTTGGGATGTTCCGGTCGTCCAACACGTGTTGCACGGCTTTATATTGTTACGCTCGTTCGGCGCTCCGTTGGAGCATTTCCGGGTTTGTCGGCATCATGACTTGGCCAAGTGACACGCTTGCCGGGACGGTTGTAACGCCGCGCCGGTTCCGTGTGCTCCTTCGTTGTTGGCCTGTCCAGCCGCGGGCGGATTCGGCCTCATGTTGTGGCGCACGGCCTTCAGGGGCTTCCCCTGGCGAGTTATGTTCGTCCGTATGGGTAAGGGTCGGGTTGAGCTGACAATCCCGTGTCGGAAGGGCTTACACCATGCGCGCGATGACAGAGATTGAGTGGCTGGACGGCCGTGTGACGAAGGTGCCGGAGCTCGCCCTGGGCGATGCGCTCGGCGAGAGCGTCCAGGCGGAGCTCGATTTCGGGTTCGACGACGTGTTGGAGGGCCTTTGGGTTGAGGTGCGCCATCATGAGCCGGATGAGGACTCGGACGGCGACCCGCGCGGGAGGGGCTGCGCACTGTACGCGGACTGCCGGTACAGCCTGGTCGAACCGTCGGACCTCGACCGTGTCTTCTGCATTCTTTACGAGGGGCAGCCGAGGGTCCAGCCGCGTCGCGGGGGAGCTCGTGAACCTTTCGCGGGCCTGCGCGTTGTCCTGCCTCATGCTCGGATCTCCCTACCCGCCAGGCGCCCTCGAGGCCCTGGCCGCGTGCGCTCGATACCTCTGCGGTCCGGCTTTCACGTCCGACCTCGCCGCCCGCGTCCGCGCGCGGATCCCATCCGGCCTCACGCGCTTGAATATCGAGCTGAGCCCAAACGATGACCCACACCCCATCGGTCTTCATGATGATGCCTCGATGAGCCAGCTCGCCCAGAGCTTTCGATACAGCCGGTTGAGTCGAACAGACTTTTTTTCGAGCTTGTCCTGACGCATGAAAAGACCTTTTGTAAGTTCTTTTCCGTTGGCATCCTTCCTATTAGGCCCTTTGGACGACTGGAAGGAGCAAATCACGATCAGAATCGCAAGCTGGACGCGATTCTTCGCGACCGCAAATTATGAGTCGTAGGATGGCCTGTTGATTCCACTCAGGATCTCGCTCTTTGCAATCTCATCCTGTCGAACGTCAAGCGCCGCCTCCATCTCGCTAGGCGTCTCGGCCTGATCGGCAACCGATGGAGCGTCCGTGTCTAAAGGCCACGGGAGGCCACGGCCTTTTTGCGGTTTGTAGCTACTTGTACTCATGTTGATTCCTCCGGTGCGAGGCTATCCAACCCAATTGCCGACTGTGCCCATAATATGGTTGATTTCCGATCTCAGCCGAACACATTGAGCGGATAAGCCGTTCCCGCAGTTAGCCGAACGCCCCCGAGGCCCCATTTGAACTGCACCCCAAAACTTGGACGGCTTAAATAAGAACTACGCCGCAAGGGA
>CALGZY010000192.1 GCA_937934355.1 uncultured Collinsella sp.
TCAAAGCCCGAGAAAACGTTATTGAAGATGATGAATGCGGGCCGGCCGTGGCAGCTCCGTGCGTTGCCGTGGCTGAAGACGTACATCCCCAGCCGTTCCATGGCGAGCGTGTTGATACCGGATCTGAAGGCGTCATGGCCAGTGAGCCAACTCTTCCCAAGCTTGATGAGGATTGGTACCTGCTTTCCCAGTTTGCGGAGCTGGTGGGATGTTCGCCCGACGAAACGCTCAAGCTGGAATTGTTTGCCTATCAAACGGGGTTCACGCTTTACGCTGACTGCGCCTGCAGAGGTAGGGGTGTAAGCCAGACAGATTTCTACCTGTCTTTGATGCACGGAGCCATCGTCGAACACGATAGCCTGCCTCAATCCATGTTGAACTGTATGTCCTTTAAAAACATGGTCTATCGAGCCATTAGGTCGGGCGACTTGCTTGACTACGATGAGTCGAGCTGGATTACACGCGATGGTCTTGATGAGCTTGATATTAGGGATGCCGATTTGCGCAGCTTTGCTTTGGATGCCATCGAGCGTGGCGCTGATGACGACACGCCGTACTTTACCGTGCCGTGGCTCAGGCGCTGCGCATCCGATTTGCCCTTACTTGAGTACGATCTATCCGATGCGTTTTACGAAAGCGTGCTCCTGTCGCAGGAGGACCTGCTGGGGCACGGAAACCTTGTGGGCATTAAGCTCTTTGCGCCACGCGGCCGCCCCATGAAGGGCCGTGATTTTATCCAGGCGGTGGTGGCGCGCGAGATATCGATCGATATCGACGATCTTGTCGATTTGCTTTCGGAAGAGTACGGCGTAGTGGTTCCGCGTGCGCAGCTCATCCAGATAATCCGTAAGTCCGACTTGTTTTATTCGAGTGCCAGCGAGCGAGTATTTGTTAGTCATGACCAATTTGTACTAGAAGTGGAGTAAGACAATGGAAATGGAAAAGTTCATCAACACGGGTATTGCCGAGGGCTGGGTTCGCAAAACCGGCAATAGCGAGCGCAAGTTTATTAACGGTCAGAACCAGGATTGTCCAATTTACGAGGTGCGCGTCGATAAGTTGCATTTCAATGTGCAGAATGGACGAATTGCTACCTTCATTTCGCGCTATCAGGCAGAGCATCCCGAGGGCCTGCCTCAGGATCAAGCTGAGCTCGATAACCTCATTGCTGGTATGGTCGAGGCCGATAACCCCAAGCATCTTAAGACGACTATGTTGGATATTAAAAACAAGGGCCAACAACAATCTGCGATCATTTTGACCAACGGCGTTGTCATTGACGGTAACCGTCGTTTTACCTGCTTGCGTAAGTTGTCTGCTGCCGAGAACACCCTTCGCATGCTGCGCTGTTGTGTGTTCCCCGATACCTATGACGAAAATGCTATTAAGGGCCTTGAGCTCGAGATTCAGCTGGGCGAGGACACCAAACAGGAATATGATGCCATCTCTCGTCTGGTCGATATCGATAGGTGGGTCAATGAAGGGCGTATGACGGCAGAAGAATATGCCAAGCATGCCAATATGAAGCAGAGCGAAATGAAGAACAGTCTCGCTCAAATCGATATGTTGAAAGATTTTCTTGAGTTCTGCGAGGCTCCCGGTGCATTTCATATTGCCCAGGACCTTAAGTTGCAAGGCCCTATCGAGTCGCTTACGACCAGGCTTGGTAAGGTCAAGAACAAGGACGATCGAGAAGAGATTAAAAATGCCGTGTTTGCAAATTTGTTGTGTCAGACGCTCGGTGACCGCACTCGTGAGGTGCGCGAGTTTATCGATAATTTGATTGCTGACGACAAGCTGCGCGAAGAGCAGCTGGATTATACCGTTGAGGTTTTGGAAAGGCTTGAGGAAAAGCCTGACGACGTGGTTGTCACTACGGAATATCTTCGCGATACGTTTGGCTCTGACACGCGTTTGAAAGAGGGGATGAAGGCGTCTAGAACCGTTGCCCGCACGAAGGCCGGCAATCGTAACATCAAAAACGGACAAGTGCGTGCCGTCCGCAACGCACTCTCGAATGTTGGCGAAGTTGACGTGGAAATACTGCACAAACTGGAGCCCGAACAACTCGCCAATATGCAGGATGGGCTGCAGTCTCTTCTTGAGAAAGCCCAGGAAGTTCTCGATGCCGTCCAAAAAAATCTAGAAGGCTAAGCAATGCGTTTATATCAGCGAGGCGGACAAATCTATCTTGATCCCGAGCCTCTCGATGCCGACTCTCTGCGTCGCAATGCTCGCTTTAAGATGACCTGTAGGGCATACGTCAGGTGTGTCGTTAAGGGTCATATTTTGCTCGAAGAGATCGGCAACTATACAGAGTTCGAAAAGATTGTTGGCAAGCTATCGAAGGTTGCCAGCCGTCTTGGTGTGGCGCTATCGGTCGATGACGATCTTCAGGACGGCTTTACACAGATTCGCGAACTTGCCGAGCAACGTTCGCGTTTGGGAAACGAGATCAAGCGCGGCGACCACAAACACGATGCCCATCTCGCAGAGTTCTCGGAGGTCGTCGATGCCGCCATGGCGCGTCCACTTAAGGATCGCCAGATGCGCGACGCGTTTTTCTTGGCAACGATGGGACGTGCAGGCAACTTCTCGGTGCCGGGGTCGGGTAAAACGGCGACCGTTCTTGGTGCGTTTGCCTTTTTGGCACAGCGCGGCATGGTCGATCGCATTATGGTCGTGTGCCCAAAAAACGCATTTGATTCCTGGGCGACGGAGTGGAGGCTCTGCTTTGGCGATAAGTGGTCACTCAACTTGTTTACAACGCAAGACGATGCTTACCGAAAGCTTGGTAAGTCTGACCGCCGGAGGTATATTCGCGCTCGTGTGGGCGGTTGCAATTTGCTGCTTGTGAATTACGAGGCGGCTATTGGCGTTGCCGAGGAGCTCAGTAAGGTCGCTGGAGAGCGTACGCTTTTGGTGTTCGACGAAATCCATCGCGTTAAGCGCGTTGGCGGAAAGCAAGCTAACGCGGCTCTCGTTGTTTCTAAGAGTGCTCCCTATACGTTTGCCCTGACGGGCACGCCAATTCCTAACGGATATATCGATATTTACAATATGTTGCACATTCTGTATCCGCGGGAGTATGACAACTATTTTGGCTTTGAGAAAAGCGAGCTCAAAAACGCCGAGGACTCGGACATTGAGCTCGTGAACAACAAGTTGCAGCCATTTTATTGCCGTACGACCAAGGATGACCTAGGCGTCCCGAGGGCTGAGCCCGACGAGCTTATCAAGGTGTCGTCTGGCGAGCGTACGAATCTACTGCTCGGCGTTATTAAAAACCGTTACCGTCGCAACAAGCTGACCTTGATGCTGCGTGTTCTGCAGATGGAAAACGATCCGATCGACCTACTCGAAACGCTTAATCCCGAAGACTATCGTTGGATTATCGAAGAAGACGAGGAGACCGGCGAGGTCGATGCCGTCGACTACTCCGATAAGATTGTGGGCATGATTCGATCTGCCGGCGCATCGAGCAAACGTGCTCGTTGCTGCTCTCTGATTGGCGACTTGGTAGCACAGGGACGCTCGGTTATCGTTTGGTGCATTTTCATCAAGAGCATGTCCGATCTTCAGCGCGGTCTGGCTGATATGGGGATTGAGGCGCGTACGATTAACGGTCAGGATGACCTTGTCTGTCGTTCGGCAGACCTGGATGACTTTAGGGCTGGCAAGTTTCCCGTACTCATTACCAATCCTCATACGCTTGCCGAGTCCGTCTCGCTGCATTCGATTTGTCACGATGCCGTGTACTACGAGTACAGCTTTAACCTGGTCCATTTGCTGCAGTCCCGCGATCGAATCCACCGTTTGGGCCTGCCGCAAGATCAGCAGACAAGGTACTACTACCTTTCGGAAGATTATGACCTTGGAAGGCCCGATCCGTGGTCGCTTGACGAGGAAATATATACTCGCCTGCGCGAAAAAGAGAACACCATGCTCAGGTGTATTGATTCCGAAATACTCGAGACGCAGCCTACCTCTCAAGAGGATTTGGATGCTATTTTCGCCGGTTTGTTTGATGACTAGTTTTGAGAGTTTGCCATGAAGCTTGCAGATATTACATCCGAGCTGCTGCATTTGTTTGCAGGTCAGGACGCCGATTGCGGAGGTGCCATTGTTGTGTGGCATGATCCGTCCGGTGAATTTGAGGATGTGCTTGCAGATTTGGAGCTGCCGGGCGTCAGCGTTCTCGTTGATCGCGAGGGTGGTCGGTTTGCTATCAAGCGTAAGCTCAATGGTGACTTGGGCGGTCGTAAGGTGCTTATATATCGTCGCTCCGCGGGGGAGCCGTCTGGCGATTGGCTGGCGGATGTTGAGGCGCGTTGCGTCCCGTTTGCCGCCGACTATGTTTCTGTGCAGCTACGCGAGATCGGCGCAGTTGATTCGTATGAGATGCGCGCGGCGCTTGAGTCCCATAAGCCTTTTTTGCCAAGCGCCGCAACGTTATAAAGCTCAATAAGTTGCTACATTCATCGAGGGAAGTCGCTGTTGCGACCGTCGATGAGCTTGAGCTTGGCATTTTGGCTGTCTGCTTGGGTGTCAGCGAACTCGATCCCGCGGCAATCGTATCAGGCTATTTGGCGCTCCTGCATGAGGGCAATGCTGATCAGGTGGTTGTCCTACTTGCTGAATATGAGATGAATGGCTATTTCTGCGAGCTCATTCGTCATTGGTGTGGTTTTGAGGGGAACGCGCTCGAGCTATCTCGTGTTCCCGAGTTGCTGGTCCACGTGTTGCTCACCGCCTGCTCGCGGTCAATGACGGGTGGATGTCTGGACGCGCTGTCGGGACGTTTCTCTTCCCAGGCTGTTCATGCCGCGTTCTGCCGCGCATGCGTTGATTATTGGGTTCGTGGCGGTAATCGTCTATTGCTGTTGAGTATGACAACGGCGGTTGAGCGTGAGCTTGAGCTTGGAAAGATACTCGCTGGCGTTGGTCTTGACTGTATTGCAGGAGCCGACGTCTTTCCCTGCATCGATGCCACCATTCTGCGCATTCTGTTTGAGCGGGTGCGTCTGTCTGTGGATGCTGCTGATGAGGTTTTGTCGGCCGTCGCCTCTCGTCGCGGATCGCTTTGGTATGAGGAACTTGCCTGCTATTATCGCGGCGTTTCGGCTGCAGCTCATATGCAGCGTTTTTATCGCGACCATGTAGAAGGTTTTGCGGGCATGGGGGCTTTGGCCCTTTGGGGTTCTTATGCCAGCGATTTTTATCGCATGGACGCTTGGTACCGTGAGCTGGTGACAGAGTTCGCCGGTGCCTTTAGAGCGGGGGAGTACGAGCTCGATGAAGACTTCCGCGCCTGCTTTGAGTCGATGGAAGCTTTGTATAAAGGCTGGTTTCTTAAGGAGCTCTCTCGCCGTTGGGCGAGTGCGTCGGGCGATACATTGGGCTTGCAGGGATATGTGAAAGGTATTCCGCGTCAGGTTGATTTTGATCTGAGCTACGTTGAACCTGCGAATCGCCGCGGAAAGCGTATTTGGGTCATCGTATCTGATGCTTTGCGCTATGAGGTTGCTGCAGAACTCGCCGAGCGTCTTGAGCGCGAGACAAAGGGTCAGTGCGAGCTTGGCGCCGTGCAAGGCGTGTTTCCTTCGATAACCAGATGCGGTATGGCTGCCCTGTTGCCTCATGGAACGATGCGTTACGAGGCATGCGGAGAGGCAGGATCGGGCTTCGGCGTGCTTGTTGATGGGGGGCGCGTCGATACTATCGAATCTCGCCAAAAGGTGATTGGCGAGCATTATGAGGGTGCTGTTGCGGTTCGCTATGACCGTTTTGTCGGCGAGATGGACCGTGCCGAACGCAAGAAAGCCGTAGGAGACGCGAATGTCGTCTACATCTATCACGATCTCATTGATGCCATTGGAGACAAGGCCGCAACCGAGCGCAGGGCGTTTCATGCCTGCGATGAAACAATTGACGAGTTATCGGTGCTGGTCAAGCTCATCGTTCGTGAGTTTATGTCGTCTCGAATCGTCATTACGGCAGATCATGGGTTTCTGTACACCGCAGAGCCGCTTGCCGAATATGATCATACGAGTGTTGCGGACGTGGCGGG
>CALGZY010000193.1 GCA_937934355.1 uncultured Collinsella sp.
TTATAACGGCGTGCCCAGCAACGCCGAAAACGATAACAGAGGCAGGAACGCCAGAAGCGTATTCTAAAGCTAAAAGCGCTAGCGTCTTGCAGACTAACGGGGTAGACAATAGCGAGCAGGCCGAGGAAACGGCTCAATCCGATATCGACGTTGCCAGTAAAAAAGCTCAGGCGAAGGATGAGCTTAATAATGCCGCTTTAGACAAGGAAACCGAAATAGCAGGCGTCCAGATTTGTGGCGATGGTGAAGTCAAGACTTTGGAATCGTTGCCTGTGGGCTCGCCTTTAGATTATAAAGATCAGGCGGCGCTTGGCAAATCTCTTTACTCTACAGCAGGAGACAATGTTCTTGAACCAGGGGAATTCTATGTAAATTACAGTTCCGCCTTCAATTTGCCCATCCCTCTTGATGTGTCTAAAAAACGTCTCCTATTGCTCTTTTTTGGCGCTCTGCTTGTTTTTGCCTTACGTCCTGGTTCGGAGCTCTACAAACGAAGCTATAAAAACCATGCATTTCTTCTGTGCTTGCTGAGTCTAGCATCCTTTGTTGCTGTTCTTATTGTCGCTACGCACGTTGGTCACATGGAGACAGGCGCAATGAATCAGAGGCAGTACATAGAGCTGGCCAAAGCTTTGGCTCACGGGCAGCTCTATATTGACGTTCAGCCTAGTGCTTCTCTCATGAGCATGGACAATCCCTATGATACCAATGCTAGGTATTCGAATAATGTCGAATACCTATGGGATTATGCATATTTTAATGGGCACTACTATGTGTATTTCGGTATTCTGCCAGTTCTGATTTATCAGCTGCCTTTTTATCTTCTGACAGGCGGGGAATTTCCAGTTGCCGCATCCGTTGCGATTTCGTCTGTCGTAATGTGCGTTGGTGTTGTTTTTCTCTTGAAAAAAATATGCCAGCGTTGGTTAGGCGAAATAACCCAGGCAATGTTTTTGATTCTTTTACTTGTTATGTTGTGCGGCTCGTGGGCTGCTTATGCCTGCGCTGTTCCCGGACATTATGTTCTTCCCATAGTGACTGGTCTTGCCTGTCTTGTGTGGGGATTGGTCTTTTGGATTGACTCTACTCGGGGAGGGGACATTGATATACCAAAAGCAATTGTTGGATCTTTACTGGTTGCCTTAACTTTGGCTTGTCGTCCTCAGCTTATGGCAGGGGGCCTTATTGGTGTTGTTCTCCTTGTTTCTTGCTTTAAAAAAATGGACAAAAAAAGATTCTTCAAGTCGGCGATAATCGCAATTGCTCCATTTGTGTTTATTTTCATGTTAATAGGAATGTATAATGCCGCTCGATTTGGGAGTCCATTCGATTTTGGGGCAAATTATAACCTTACGACTAACGACATGACGCACAGAGCTTTTTCCATCGACAGGGTTCCTCTGGCATTATTCGCTTATTTGTTTCAAAGTCCTTCAATGATTTTTACTTATCCTTATTTGGTGGGTACTAGCTTAGCGAGCGATTATTACGGCTTGACTATTTCGGAGACGATGTGGGGAGGATTGCTCTGCTTGTCGCCGGTTCTTCTCTGCTCCTGTTTGCTGGTGATTAAAAGGTTCAGAGAGCGGATGACCCCAATGGCCCTTTCTCTTTCTCTCTGCTCTTTGCTGGTGGGGTTTGTTTTGGTCGTGTTCGATGCGAATGGGGCGGGAATCCTGATGAGGTACTTTATGGATTTTGGATTTTTCTTCTCCCTTGCTGCTGTTTTTTGCATCGGCCAGATTTGGAGAGTTGAAGGCGAGGGAGAAGCTCTTGCTGTGATGGAAGATGGGAAGATGAGATTCAGGGTAAGCGGCTTGTTGCTAGTTTTTCTAATTTTCATCACCTTTATCTTACAAGGGATGTGGTTGTTCAATAACGCATAGGTTTGTTGCTATTTGGCTGAGTGCGACTCGGTATGGGACGTGACTTGAAGAGATTTCTATTTGCTTCCGATACTACATAGGACGTAGATTCTCTCTTGAGGCACTTCGGACATGCGTCTCAAGGGAGATATTCAATCTGGTCTCATTGCGCTTTGCTGGCCTCGACGACTATCCGACTCAACAGAGCTGCTGATCTAAAGGACATACATGCTTTCATAGTTCTGTAAAATGGCTTAATAGTTAAGCGCTGTGCTTTTGGGCTAAAAACGTCACGCCAATGAATAGGCAAGGATTGCATGATGGCAAATATTCGTAAGTCTTCAGATACGACTGTCGTATCGATAATTATTCCCGTCTATAACGTTGTTACGTATCTTGATGAGTGCCTCTCTTCTGTTAAGCATCAGTCTCTGCACAATATTGAAGTGATATGCGTTGACGATGGATCAACTGATGGTTCGTCTGCTGTTTTAGAAAGATATTCAGAAAGGGACAGACGTTTCAAGGTCATTCGGCAAGCGAATTCCGGTGTTTCCGCAGCGAGGAACAAAGGCCTTTCCCTTGTATCTGGCGAATATGTCATGTTCGTTGACTCCGATGACTATATTCGCGAAGACGCGTGCGAGAAACTTTTTGCATTTTGTCGGGAGAACGATCTCGACATTGCCGTGTTTGGCGGTAAGACCTTTCCTACGGTTCAATGGGCTGATGATTGTTTTGCTCAAAACGACGCTGTGTATGACGGAAATTCAATTCGAGCCTTATTTGACGAGGCCGGCTCGCGACCCCTAATGTGCAACAAGATGTTCCGCAGGAGCTTTCTTGAGACGAATCATTGCATTCTTGATTCGTCTCTTAAACTAGGGGAGGACCATGCATTTCAGTTTGATACTTTCCCTCATGCAAAAAGAATCGGCTATTTAAAAGACAAGCTTTATTTTTACAGAACAAGAGAGACTTCAGCTGTAAACGCGTCCGTAGAAGACTATTTTGGTCGAATTGAAAAGCATTTGCTTGTTGTCGAATCGGTGTTTTCTTCTTGGGGTAGGAAAGGTCTCTTCCTTAAATACAAGAGCGATCTGTGCATTTGGGCTACAAATTTTCTTTACCAAGATGCGCAATATCTTTATCCGGATGAACTCAATCGGTTCTCAGTGGAATACTGCGAGCTAATTAGTTCATATCAACTTGAGGAAACGATAAATCGAATTCCTGATTACGCCAGAAAAAAGGCAATGTGGATGCTTGGGTCCGAGCGAGGCAAAACCGTGGAAGGCACTGAAAGCGTTCTTGATTTAATAGTTCTGGTGGATAGCGATTCCCCCGCCTTGCGGGGGTTTGCCGATTCTTTGATGCACTCCCGTGAAAGAAGGTTTTCGCTGAAATTGGTCTATCAGGGATGCGGCGGCAATATTGGGAGCGATTTATCTGTCCCTGTAGATGGAGAACAAATCAGTTTGTATCCATCGGTGGATGCTGCTCTTGAGTCCTGTAAATCGCTTTATGTAAGCTTCTCGTCTACGGCTTGTCGGTATACGGAAGGCTTTCTCAGTAAGGTAGTTGATTCGATAAACATTTATGCCGAGTCTGGCCCCTCTGCCTCATCAGGCTTTCCCTCTGTTATTTCTTTCGCAGATGAAGACGGGTTGTTGGGTGTTTCGGACTTATTGTCAGTCTCTAAGCCTTCAGCGAAATGCGCATTAGCCGATAGGTACCATATTGATCCGGCGGCACTTCAGGGAAGCTGGTACTTGGGCATTTCTCCCATTTCTTGGAATAAATTGTATTTGACGGAAAAATTTGTTTCCTTCTGCCGGTCAGCTAAAGAGAGAAATCAGATTTTTCCGCTTCAGGCGTGCATATTTGGATTTCAAACGCAATGTGATTCGATCCTTCATCTTTTCGACTTTGACGCATTGGCGATTGGCCAATCTTCCTTCAGGGCAGATGCTTTGGAGGTTGTTTCCGTGGGAAGAGGTCTTGGACTTAACAATTGGATGGGCATTTGCGAAAAAGATGCGTTGCAGATGGCTCTATCCTTTTGCTCGATCAATTTAGATTTGTGCATGTTTTCTGCCGGCTTTTGCAAGTTGTTCGATGCGGTTTCTGAGTTGCTTAAAGAGTTCGAGGATTATAGGCCACGGGCTATCCATGAATTGAGGTCCACTTGTGCCGACAAAAGGGTTTTGGCCTTGATGTCGGGAAAAAACTCAGAAGAATACCGTAAAGAAAGAATGATGTCTTTATTGACTTCTCTTCAAGTTCGCGGCAAGAAAGACTCTGATTTGTTGGAGGCGCAACGCCGCTTGATCGCCGAATTAAACGAAAGGCTGGATGCTTTGAATTCATCTGTTAGCTTTAAGGTTGGCCGCAAGATCACAGCTGTTCCGCGTAAAATTGCATCGATCTTCAAATTACGATAACGAGGTTTCTATGTTCATCAACAAGCGATTCGACCAAGACCACCCTTATGTTTCCGTTGTTGTCCCTGTTTACAATGTGCAAACGTTTCTTCCCGAATGCCTTGATAGTCTTATTTCGCAATCTCTGAAAAACATAGAGATTATCTGCGTGAATGATGGGTCGACGGATGATTCTCTCTCCATTTTACGTAGCTATGCTGAAAAGGATTCAAGGGTTAAAGTCCTTACGAAAGAGAACCGTGGCTATGGGCACACAATGAATCTTGGCTTTTCGGCGGCCAAAGGTGAATACATTGGTATTTGCGAGTCTGATGATTTTGCTGATAAGCGTATGTACGAAGATATGTACCGATTTGCAAAAAAGAAGAACCTTGATTTGCTTAAGGCGAACTATTACGAGCACTCTGAGTCAGGCGACGTTCTTCAGCGCCCATTTGACGAATTCGAATATCGTGAGGTTTTTGATCCTAGGGTTTATCAAGGGCCTCTTACTGCGTTGCCAGTTATTTGGTCTGCACTTTATAGGAGAGATTTGATAGTGAGCAACGGGATACGCTTTAATGAGACTCCTGGTGCATCGTATCAAGACACATCGTTTGTTCATCAGGTTTGGATGGCTGCAAGACGCGTTGCCATTCTTGAAAAGGGCTATTTGCATTATCGCGTTGATAATGCAAATTCTTCCGTCAAGTCTTCTGCAAAAGTTTTTGCGGTTTGCGATGAATACGCATTAAGCGAATCCTTTATGAAAAAAGATCCAGAGCGAGTTGCCTCTTTTGCCCCCATCATGAATTTGCTTAAGCTTGGAACATATCGTTGGAACTACAACAGGATCACCGACGAGAACCGCCCCGCTTTCGTTGAGAAGATGTCTGAAGAATTTTCTCAGGCAGAAAAAGAGGGCTCCCTGGAGAAGACGATGTTCTGTGACCGAGATTGGGAGCAAATCAGACTTTTGATTGATGACTCGGATAGGTTCACTGAAGTGTATTCGGATGGCATGTAGTCGTCTGTAGCCGAGATAATCTACCATCTTCGGCTTCCACGCGGGATTTCGGTGTCTAACGGTCGATGGTTTTTCGCTAAGTATATTTTGAGGAGTTACTGATGATGGATGAAATAGATTATCAGAATACGGTTACCCAAGCCGTCAAATAAGATTCTTTGTTCCATGATCAAGATGATTTGCTTCCGCTGCTTGAGTGCTCATCGGTTATTCTCGTAAAGAAAAGCGACTTTGCGAGGTATGGGCAATGGGACCAAAGACTGGAGGATGTAGAATTAAGAGGTCCTGCTCCTTTGATCGATGATGCCCACGAAAAAGCTGAAGCGCTGGAGGACCTGTTCAGATAAGTTTATACCGAAACGCCTGAGTACAGGATGAATGGCTTTTCGATTAAGCCTCTGATAATGAAACCGAACTACGAATATGTAAAACATAATGCTTACTTTGCAGGGCTGAAAGACAAGGTTGTTCAGGGTATTCAAAATGCAAAGTACACAATTTGGATAGTGATGGCGTGGTTTACGGATGACGATATATTATGTGAACTACTAGCAAAAAGCCGATGGCGTAAATATTCGAATAGTTATTTCGGATGAAAAGTCGAATTCGAAGATGCTTGAAAAGCTTCAAAAACGTTTGAGGTTGTGGTTGTGCCAAAACATGGGTTGATGGGATTTAACCGAGCTCATGATAAGTTTTGCATCATAGATTTTGAGTACGTTATGCATGGTTCATATAATTGGACAAAAACGGCAGAATTCAATGATGAGACTCTTGAAGTTGCGCTTGACCGAGAAATGGCTAAAGATTTTTCGGCGGAGTTTATGCGGTTGCCGAACGCCTACAAAGCAAAGTAAAAAGAAGGCAGATAGATGGCACGGTCTTGAATGGCTTCACATGCTTGTCAGAGTGTTGGTAATGTAAAATTCTTTGCGCATTCTGCTTTCAAAGTGCGCAAAGAATTTTACGTTACCGTGTGGAAAACGAATATCTTTGATGTGATTCGCGAAGCTAGTGGATTGGGCATTCTTGTTGTTGCCGATGGTGTAGCTTTCGGGCTGGATATGGCTTATTTGGTTTTACTTCGCCGCTTTAGGTCGATAAAGCTGTTTTGCCCGAATCGTTCGATTAGCTTGTTCTTAAATCGGGCTTGTTTGCCGACTTCAAGGCGCAGCAGATGCTCTTAAATCCCGCTGAGTATATCGAATTCAGTGGGATTTAGTTGGGAGCGGTCCTTTACTGCGGAATTGATTGCCCGTTTCAAGGATTCGTATCTTGCCTACA
>CALGZY010000194.1 GCA_937934355.1 uncultured Collinsella sp.
GGCCATCATGTAGATGGGGTTGTCGTCGTCGAAGCCCTCGAGCATCGCCTTGCCCAGCGCCTCGGTGCACTCGGTCCAGGCGTTGACGACCTCGATGTGACGCTCCTGCTCGGACAGGAAGCCGTCCTCGTAGTACTCGTTGATCTCATTGACGTTGGCCTGGGCCTCGGCGATCATCTTCTCCTTGCAGCCGGGGATGACGGCATCCCAGACGGACACGGTCAGGCCGGCACGCGTGGCGAAGTGGAAGCCGGCGTACTTGATGGCGTCCAGGATCGGCTCGACCTGCGCGAGCGGGTAGCGGTCGCAGCAGTCGTTGACGAGCTTGCCCATGTCGCTCTTCACCATCTTGTAGTTGATGAAGGGGTAGTCGGCGGGCAGGCACTGGCGGTTGAAGATGATGCGGCCGATCGTCGTCTCGAAGCGCGCGGGCTTGTCGTTGACGTCGATGTCCTCTTCCTTGCCCCAGGCGGTGCGAACGCGGAAGACCTTGCGGCCGTCAGCCTCGGCGTTGGAGTCGGCGGCGCTCACGCGCACGATGACCTTGGCCTGGATGTCAACGTTGATGCGCGAGTCGTACGCGGCCATGGCGTCATCGAAGCTGGCGAAGACGTGGCCCTCGCCCGGCATGCCGTCCTTCTCGGTCGTGAGGAAGTAGGTGCCGAAGACCATATCCTGGGACGGAACGGTCAGCACCTTGCCGGAGGCCGGCGAGCGCAGGTTGTTCGACGAGAGCATGAGCACGCGGGCCTCGGTCTGGGCCTTCGTGGACAGCGGCACGTGAACGGACATCTGGTCGCCGTCGAAGTCGGCGTTGAAGGGGGCGCACACGAGCGGGTGCAGGTGGATGGCCTTGCCCTCCACGAGAACCGGCTCGAAGGCCTGGATGGACAGACGGTGCAGCGTAGGTGCGCGGTTGAGCAGGACGAGGCGGTCATTGATGACCTCGTCGAGCACGTCCCACACGGCCGGCAGGCTGCGGTCGATGGCGCGCTTGGCGCCCTTGATGTTCTCGACCTTGCCAAGCTCGACGAGGCGACGCATCACGAACGGCTTGAACAGCTCGAGGGCCATCGTCTTGGGCAGGCCGCACTGGTGGAGCTTGAGGTGCGGGTCGGTGACGATGACGGAACGGCCGGAGTAGTCGACGCGCTTGCCCAGCAGGTTCTGGCGGAAGCGACCCTGCTTGCCCTTGAGGGCCTCGGCGAGCGACTTGAGCGGGCGTCCGCCACGGCCGGTGACGGGACGGCCGCGACGGCCGTTGTCGAACAGGGCGTCCACGGACTCCTGCAGCATGCGCTTCTCGTTGTTGACGATGATCGCAGGGGCGTCAAGGTCGAGCAGGCGCTTGAGTCGGTTGTTGCGGTTGACGACGCGACGGTAGAGGTCGTTGAGGTCGGACGCGGCGAAGCGGCCACCGTCGAGCTGGACCATCGGGCGCAGATCGGGCGGAATGACCGGAATGACGTCCAGAATCATATTCGCGGGGCTGTTACCGCCCTTCAGGAAGGCGTCAACGACCTCGAGGCGCTTAACGGCCTTCTCGCGCTTCTGCTTCTGGGAGTCCTCGTCGGCGATGATGGCCTTGAGCTTCTCGGCCTCGGAGGGGAGGTCGATGGCAGCGAGCAGGTCGCGGACGGCCTCGGCACCCATGCCACCCTTGAAGTACATGGAGTAGTAGCGGGTCATCTCGCGGAACAGCGGCTCATCGGAAATGAGGTCGCGCTCGCTGAGCTTCATGAAGGCGTTGAAGGCGTCCGTGCGGAGCTGCTTCTCGTCCTTGCACTCTTCCTCGATGTCGACGATGCCAGAGGCGATCTCCTCGGGGGTCAGCGGCTCCTCGTCGGAGAACTCGTCAAAGTTCTCGGGGTTGCCCTGCTCCTTGAGGGACTCGATCTGGCGGGCGCACTCGGCATCGATCTCTTCCAGATCGGCGGCGAGCTCCTCGCGCAGGTCGTCAGCGTCGGCCTCGCGAGCCTCGTAGTCGACCTCGGTGATGATGTAGCTGGCAAAGTACAGAACCTTCTCGAGGTCCTTGGACTTGATGTCGAGCATACGGCTCATCGGGAAGCTCGTGGGGCTCTTGAAGTACCAGATGTGGGACACGGGAGCGGCGAGCTCGATGTGGCCCATGCGGTCGCGACGCACCTTGGCCGAGGTGACCTCGACGCCGCAGCGCTCGCAGACGATGCCCTTAAAGCGGATGCCCTTGTACTTGCCGCAGGAGCACTCCCAGTCCTTGGCGGGACCGAAGATCTTCTCGCAAAACAGGCCGTCCTTCTCGGGCTTGAGGGTACGGTAATTGATGGTCTCCGGCTTCTTGACCTCACCGTGCGACCAGGAACGGATCTGGTCGGCGGAGGCAAGGGAGATCTTTACCGAGTCAAAATCAGTAGCTTCGAAATCTGCCACAGTCAACTACTCCTTATCAGTGGTCGTGGCGGCGACAGCCTCGGGTGCCTCGGCGGTCTCGGCATCCTCGGCCTCGACGTCGGCGTCAACGCCGGCGAGCGCAGCCAGGTCGTCGAGAGCGGAGGTCTCCTCGGCGGTCACAGGGGCGGAGGCGTCCTCGTCGGCATCGTGCATGGGCTCGATGTCCAGTGCGAGGGAGCGAATCTCCTTGACGAGAACCTTGAAGGACTCGGGGATACCCGGGACCGGGACGTTCTCGCCCTTGACGATGGACTCGTAGGTCTTGACGCGGCCCACGGTATCGTCGGACTTGACGGTCAGGATCTCCTGCAGGACGTTGGAAGCACCGTAAGCGTACAGTGCCCAAACTTCCATCTCGCCGAAGCGCTGGCCGCCGAACTGAGCCTTGCCGCCCAGAGGCTGCTGGGTAACCAGGCTGTAAGGGCCGGTCGAACGGGCGTGGATCTTGTCGTCGACCATGTGGCCGAGCTTGAGGATGTAGGACGTACCCACGGTAATGGGCTCGCGGAACTCCTCGCCGGTGCGGCCGTCGAACAGGCGGGTCTTGCCGCGCTCGTCAAGCTGGGTGACGAACTCGGGGCGCATGTGATCGCCAAAGGCAGCGGTGGCCTTGTTGAGCATGTTCTTGTTGGCACGACGGATGACCTCGGCGATCTCGTCCTCCTTGGCGCCGTCGAAGACGGGCGTCGCGGTGAAGAACGGACCGGGGACGTACTTGTCGGAGTCGGCCTGCTCGGTATCCCAACCGCACGCAGCAGCCCAGCCAAGGTGGCACTCGAGCAGCTGGCCGACGTTCATACGCGAAGGAACGCCCAGCGGGTTGAGGATAACGTCGATCGGGGTACCGTCAGCCATGTAGGGCATGTCCTCGACCGGCAGAACGTTACAAATAACACCCTTGTTGCCGTGGCGGCCGGCGATCTTATCGCCCTGCTGGATCTTACGACGCTGGGCGACGTAGACGCGCACCTGCTCGTTGACGCCGGGGGCCAGGTCGTCGCCGTTCTCGCGGCTAAAGCGGACGACGTCGATGACGCGGCCGTAAGCGCCGTGAGGCATCTTAAGGGAGGTGTCGCGGACGTCGTGGGCCTTGGCACCGAAGATGGCGCGCAGCAGGCGCTCCTCGGCGGTCAGAGCGCTCTCGCCCTTAGGCGTGACCTTGCCGACCAGGATGTCGCCAGGGCCGACCTCAGCGCCGATGCGGATGATGCCGTCCTCGTCGAGGTTGGCAAGCATGTCCTCGGAGAGGTTCGGGATCTCGCGGGTGATCTCCTCGGGGCCGAGCTTGGTGTCGCGGGCGTCGATCTCGTGACGGGTGATATTGATGGTCGTCAGCAGGTCCTCGGCCACCAGGCGCTCGGACACGACGATACCGTCCTCGTAGTTAAAACCTTCCCACGGCATATAGGCCACGGTGAGGTTCTGGCCCAGTGCGAGCTCGCCGTGATCGGTCGAAGGACCGTCGGCCAGAGGCTCGCCCTGCTCAACGGTGTCACCGACGCGCACGAGCGGACGGTGGTTGATGCAGGTGGACTGGTTGGAGCGCTGGTACTTGGCCAGGTGATACTCGTCCATGCCGCCGGCATGCTTGACGATGATCTTGGCGGCGTCGGCAAAGATGACCTCGCCGGCGTTCTTAGCCAGGGTGACCTCGCCGGAGTCCAGAGCGGCGCGACGCTCCATGCCGGTACCGACATAGGGAGCGGCGGGGTGAACCAGCGGCACGGCCTGACGCTGCATGTTGGCGCCCATCAGCGTACGCTTAGCGTCATCGTGCTCAAGGAACGGGATCAGCGTGGCTGCGACGGAGAGCATCTGACGCGGCGAGACGTCCATGTAGTCGACGTCCTCGACGGGCACGTCAGCGGGAGCGCCGAAGGAGCCGTCGAAGTCGCGGGTACGGGCGATCACGGTGTGCGGACGGACGATCTTGCCCTCGGCATCGGTCGTGATGAACTCGTTGGTCTTGGGATCGAGCGGCGTGTTGGCCGGCGCGATGACGTGCTTCTCTTCCTCGTCAGCGGTCATCCAGTCGATCTGATCGGTGGCAACGCCGTTCTCGACGCGGCGGAACGGGGCCTCGATGAAGCCGTACTCGTTGACGCGGGCGTAGAGGGCGAGCGAGCCGATCAGGCCGATGTTGGGGCCTTCGGGGGTCTCGATCGGGCACATGCGGCTGTAGTGCGAGTTGTGAACGTCGCGGACGGCCGTCGGCACGTTGGTGCGGCGGCTGGAGCCGGACTTGTGGCCGGCAAGACCGCCAGGGCCGAGTGCGGACAGACGGCGCTTGTGGGTCAGACCGGTCAGGGGGTTCGCCTGGTCCATGAACTGCGAGAGCTGCGAGGAACCGAAGAACTCCTTGATGGAGGCCACGATCGGGCGGATGTTGATGAGCGACTGCGGGGTGATCTCGTCGATGTCCTGGGAGCTCATGCGCTCACGGACGACGCGCTCCATACGGCTCATGCCGATACGGAACTGGTTGGCGACGAGCTCGCCGACGGTGCGGATGCGGCGGTTGCCAAAGTGGTCGATGTCGTCGACCTTGAAGCCCTGCTCGCCGGCAGCGAGGGACAGCAGGTAGCGCAGCGTCGCGACGATATCCTCGTCGGTGAGCACCGTGACCTCTTCCTCGGTGGTGAGGTTGAGCTTCTTGTTGACCTTGTAACGACCGACGCGGGCCAGATCGTAGCGCTGCGGGTTGAAGAGCAGGCCCTCGAGCAGGCTGCGGGAAGCATCCACGGTGGGAGGCTCGCCCGGGCGTAGGCGACGGTAGATCTCGATAAGAGCATCCTCGCGGGTAAGGGCGGTGTCGCGCTCCAGGGTGCGCTTGATCACATCGGAGTTGCCGAGCAGCTCGATGATGTCGTCGTTGGTGACGGCGATGCCAAGGGCGCGCAGGAACATCGTGGCGCTCTGCTTGCGCTTACGGTCGATGGAGACCATGAGCTGGTCACGCTTGTCGACCTCAAACTCAAGCCAGGCACCGCGGGACGGGATGATCTGGGCCTTGTAGATCTGCTTGCCCGAATCCATCTCGGAGCTGTAGTACACGCCCGGGGAGCGGACGAGCTGCGAGACGACGATGCGCTCGGTACCGTTGATGATGAAGGTGCCCTGATCGGTCATCATGGGGAAGTCGCCCATGAAGACGAGCTGCTCCTTGATCTCGCCGGTCTCCTTGTTGGTGAGACGGACGTCGGTCAGAAGCGGAGCCTGATAGGTCATATCCTTCTCGCGGCACTCCTCGACGGTGTGCGCGGGGTCGCCGAACTGATGCTCGCCGAAGGTAACCTCGAGAACATGGTTCTGGCTCTGGATGGGGCTGGATTCCTTGAACGCCTCACGAAGGCCCTCGTCCTTAAAACGCTCAAAGGATTCCCTTTGAACAGAGATAAGGTTGGGGAGCTCCATGGCCTCCGGGATTTTCCCGAAGCTGACGCGCTTGCGCTCAGTGGCAGTGTATGCGTAGGTCACCAGGTTTTTCCTCCTTCACGGAAATGCTCGGTGGGTTGGCGAGGCATAGCTTCGCCAGTTATCGCAACCTAATAGTTTATCAGGTACCGACCGTTGGGCAAGAAAAGCCTTGACGCGATTGAGTTTTTGGAGTAGCAAAGTTTTTCGACAGCAAATGCGCAGGTAGATAGGTGCGCATCGAACACCTGTTCATATATTTTCTGTGAACGAGACTGCTGGCGCGGGCCACTGAATGGCGGAATGGCTTTGAGGGTTAATCGGGCGGAAACTGCGTCCCGTTTTGAGGCCTCAAACTGGGTCGCAGTTTCCGGTTGAACCCGGTTTGGGAAACTGTATCCCATTCTGAGCCGAAATTCCGGGCCGCAGTTTCCGCTAGGGGCTCCAACCGGAAAGCGCGTCCCAGAATTCGAGCAAATTGTGGGACGCACTTTCCGGAACTAAGCCGCGGCGCGCATAAAAAACGGGTGCAGACCGAAGTCCGCACCCGTACATGTCGATGCCCGAAGGCTTATTTGCGCATCAAGCCGCCGCGCTCGTCGATGGCGTCCCAGAAGGCGCCGGCAAAGCGAGGATCGCTTGCAGCCATGAGGGCGTTGGTGGCCATCCAGCCAGACGGGGTGCCGGTATCGTAGCCCGAGAGCGGGTCGATGACGACAGCGTACATGGCCTCGCGGTCGAGCGAGCGGGCCATGGCGTCGGTGAGCTGGATCTCGCCGCCCTTGCCGGCCTGCTGATCGGCCAGCAGGTCCATGACCAGTGGGCTCAGCAGATAACGGCCGACGATGTACAGGTTGGACGGAGCCGCCTCGGGAGCGGGCTTCTCGACCAGACCGCCGATGCGCCAGACAGCGCCCGGCTCGGCATCGGCAACGCCCTCCGCGCCCTCGAGCGAACCGACACGCTCGCCGGCGATAACGCCGTAGCGGCTGACTTCCTCGGGTGAGCAAGCGGCGACAGCGATAACCGAAGCGCCACCGTGCTCCTTGGAAACGGCGAGCATCTTATCGCAGATGTCGCGGTTAGGCACAACGTAGTCGCCCAGAAGAACCAGGAAGTTCTCCCCTGCCACGGCGTCGGCAGCAGAGCGGATAGCATGACCGAGGCCCTTGGGCTCGTACTGATAACGGAAGTCGACCGGCATGCCGCCCGCGTGGGCGACGGCGTCGGCGTAGGCGTCCTTACCGCGCTCGCGCAGCAGGTTCTCGAGCGAGCGATCGGGCTGGAAGTAGCTCAGCAGCTCGGGCTTACCGGGAGAGGTAACGATGATGGCGTCGTCGACCTCCTCGGGATCGAGCGCCTCCTCAACGACATACTGGATGACCGGCTTGTCGAGCACCGGCAGCATCTCTTTGGGCGTGCACTTAGTGCCAGGCAGAAAACGCGTGCCAAGACCGGCGGCGGGGATGATTGCCTTCATGTTATTCAAGGATCCTTTCGCAGGCGCAGAATGCGCCCTGTGCGTGCGGCACGGCGGCCGCAGACCAAATTGCGATACCGAAGTATCTTACCGCCGGAGACATACGTCGCCGTAAGGCAAACGCAATTCTTCAGCAGGTCAACGCAAATTATTGCTCGAATGGTGCAATTTTACGCCCCAGCGGTAACGGGATTGGCGCGGCGAAGACAGCGGTGTGCTGCGTGCCGAGCAATGGGAATGAAGGGCCAAAACAAAAAAAGACGGGGCTCGCAATGCGAACCCCGTCTGCAAAGAAATCTGGCGAGAAAGCCTGATTACTTGAGGGTGACAGCAGCGCCAGCAGCCTCGAGCTTCTCCTTGGCAGCCTCGGCGTCCTCCTTCTTGGCACCCTCGAGAACAGCCTTGGGAGCGCCCTCGACGACCTCCTTGGCCTCCTTCAGGCCAAGGTTGGTGAGCTCACGGACGGCCTTGATGACCTGGATCTTGTTGTCGCCGAAGCCCTCGAGCACGACGTCAAACTCGGTCTTCTCCTCGGCCTCAGCAGCGCCAGCAGCAGGAGCGGCGACAACAGCGGCAGGAGCAGCGGCGGAAACGCCGAAGGTGTCCTCGATAGCCTTGACGAGCTCGGAAGCCTCGAGAAGGGTCATTTCCTTAAGAGCATCGATGATCTCATCGGTGGTAAGCTTAGCCATTTCTAAGTCCTTTCGGTTTCCGTGCGGATGCACGGAGATCAGTTAAAACACGGCGCGAATGCGCCAGGGGTGCGGCGTTGCCGCCGCGGGTGAAAACAGCAACTAGGCTGCCTTCTGCTCGGAGACCTGCTGGATCGAACGAGCGAGACCAGAGGAAACGCCGTTGACGCAGACAGCGATGTCGCGAGCGAAACCGGAGATGAGACCGGCAATCTGGCCGAGAAGCTGATCCTTGGTGGGCAGCTCGGCGATAGCCTTAACATCATCAGCGGAAACGGCCTTGCCGTCGGAGATACCGCCCTTGATCTCAAGGACGCCCTTGGACTTAGCGGAGAAGTCCTTAAGGGTCTTAGCGGCCTCGACCGGCTCGGTCTCGTAGAACACATAAGCGACGGGGCCGGCGAGGATCTCGTCGAGCTCGGGCTGCTCCTGGTTCTTGAGAGCGATCTTGACCAGGTTGTTCTTGTAGACCTTCATCTCGGCGCCGCACTCGCGAAGCTGATGACGCAGCTCCTGAGCCTGCTTAACCGTCAGACCGTTGTAGTTGACGACGAACAGACCGGCGTTCTCGGCGATACGGGACTCGATCTCTGCAACCTTGTCGATTTTGTACTGCTGGGGCATGAATTACACCTCCTCGAATTCTTTCCGGGCACGGTCCGCCACAAGGACGTGACGGGGGCATGTCCAAAAAGAAAGCCCCCGCGCTGCATGAGCGACGGGGGCGAGAAGACATATCTACTCGACCACCTCGGCTGGCGGGATATCCCATTAAGCTCGCGGGCGATGCCCGTTTGCACCGGCTGTCTCTGGCAGCGGATTCGTGCGTGAACCGAAAGTATTATGGCGGGGACCCCGGCGTCGGTCAACGGCAACCCTGGCTGCACACAATTCCACCATCTCGGTCGCGCCGCCAAAGGCCAGGCGCAAGCTTTTCGCTCGGTCAGGTCCTGGGCTCGCACGAAGAGCACATTTAGTGCTCTTCGGCTCGTGCGGAATCTACGAAAAGCTTGCGCCTGGCCTTTGGCGGCGCGACCTGTGTTGACTTTGGGACAGCCAGGGTTGCCGTTGGCCGGCGCGCCCCGCTCATAATGCTTGGGTCGGTGGGCTGATGTGTTGCGTCCCTGAGGACTATAAGGTCGAAATGAAGGTGGACAGGCGGTGGAGGCCTTCGTCTAGGTCTTTGTCGGAGACGCAGTAGCTTAGGCGGATGTGGCCTTCGGTTCCGAAACAGTCGCCCGGGACTAGGGCTACGTTTGCCTCTTTGATGGCTTTGATGCAGAAGTCTTCGCTGACAAGGCCGAACTTTTTGATGCTCGGGAAAGTGTAGAAGGCTCCTGCGGGCTCTACTACGTCGAGGCCCATGGCGTCTAAGGCCGCGAGTACGCGTTCGCGACGGGCTCGGTAGACTTCGAACATGGGGGTTGGGTCGACGGTCAGGGCTCGGGCTGCGGCGTCCATCTCGAAGGAGACGGCGCTCGATACTAAGTATTGGTGGGCCTTTACGATCTCGGCGATAACGGGGGCTGCGGCTGCGAGCCAACCCAAGCGCCAGCCGGTCATGGCCCAGGGCTTGGAGAAGCTCTCGATGACGACTGTCTGCTCGCGCAGCTCCGGGTGTCGCTGGGCGAAGCGCTCGTAGCCGTCCACATAGACGAGGCGGTTGTATACGTCGTCGCAGACTACGTAGATGCCAGCCTGCTCCGCTACGTGTGCCACGGCGTCGAGTGATGCCGCGTTGAGAATGCAGCCTGTAGGATTGTTGGGCGAGCAGATAACGATGGCCTTGGTCGCCGGGGTCACACAGGCGCGAAGCGCTTCCTCGTCAATCTGGAATTGCGTAGGCTCCGTATCCAAAAAGACCGCCTTGGCGTGGTTGGCCACGACGATGCTCTCGTACAGGCCAAAGGCCGGCGTGGGGATGATGACCTCGTCGCCGGGGTTGAGCATGGCCATAAATGTTGCCGACAGGGCCTCGGTCGCGCCGTCGGTCAGAATGACCTCGTCGGCAGAATACGTAAGGCCCGCATCCCCCATGTAGGCAGACAGTGCCTCGCGCAGGGCGGGACGGCCGTTGTTGGGCGGATAGTGCGTATCGCCGCGGTCGAGCGAGGCCGTCACCTCGGCGCTAATCACATCGGGCGTGGGAAAATCGGGCTCGCCGAGCGCGAGCGCAATGCATCCCGGATGCTGCGCGGCGAGTGCGTTGATCCGGCGGATGCCGGAGGGCTTGAGCGTGGCAAGCGAGGTATTCATGGGCAGACGCATGGCGTTCCTTTCGTAAGGGTTGCACTAGGATAGCGCGGCGGAGCGCCACCAGACGGTGTAACCTAAACGGAAACCAACCGGAAAGGAGGCGGCATGGAGACGACCGCACGCGGCGATGTGCCAAAAACGCTGCAAACCATTGCGTATATCAGCATTCCCAATAGCTCCGATCTTGAGTTTTTGCTCTGGGACCTGCAGGATGCCATCGCCGCCTATGCTCAGCTTTCCGGCACCGCACTCCCCCGCCCGGTCAACTTGAAGGCAAATGACACCGGTGCAGTCGATGGCATGGTGCTCGCTGTTGATGATGCATTTGACGATGAGGCCATGATCGCTGTCGAGCAGATACTCGATCGCCTTAGGAATACAGAGACACGCATCTATGTCGTCATTCTTGCTGGGTCCGAGGACGCCGAACGGGCACACGAAACCGCTGCGCGGCTGCGTCGGGCCTGCCGTCTTCGTGACCTGTCGTGGTGCGGCGGCGTTGCCATCTGTGCCGGCAGCGGCATTGCGGCGCTTCGCCATTCCCCACGCATGGGCCTCTTGCGGCGACCGTTTTCGGAAGCGATGGATAAGCTTGTGGGCGCTGTGCGCATGGGCTGTTCCATTGAGCATGCGCAGCTGCTTGGCGGTGGCAATGCCGATAGTGTCGACGTCGACGGCATGGTGCGCGCTAGGCCTGCTGTGCCCGCGCTAATCTGGCGCACCATCATCAAACATCTCGGCGCCTATGCTCAATCAAATATCTAAATTACAGAGCGACCCAGTCAACAGCTTCGTGCCAACGCTCAACAAGACGCTCCAGGCGCCAGGCGGCATTGGCGGGACTTGTCGAGGGCAGGACGATGGCGGGCAGCCCGGTGCGTTCTTGTAGATAGCGCTTGTAGAGCCGGCCAGCTGTACCACCGTTGCATATCACCTGCTCAATGGGAGCTGCGCCGGTAATGCGCTCGATATGTGCCGGCACAACGTTGCGAATGCTCGCATCACTCGAGCCCTTAATGTCGCAGCTCTCAATCACATCCCACAGGGCTACGCCGCCGTTCAGCAACATGGATCGCTTGGCGGCAATCGAGGCGTCGAGCGTCGCAGGCTCACCGCTTGCCAAAGGGTCACCCTCGTTGGGCGGCACGGGCACGCCGAGGCACGCGGCCATGATCCGCCAAAAGCGATTCTGCGGATTGCCATAGTAGAAGGCATTGGCACGCGAGAGCACCGAGGGAAACGACCCCAACACCAAAACGCGCGAGCGCTCGTCAAACACGGGCTCAAACCCATGCTCAATATGTTGATAGCCCTCGTCAGACGCTGCCATGGCCTAGGCCCTCAACTGATAGCGCACCTCGTAGGGCGCAAGCTCAAGGGAGCCCGCCAGCTCGACCGTGGGCACGCCGTCGGCAAGCAAATCGACAAAGGAGCCGTTGAGCTCGCCGGCGCCAAAGGTGTAAGGCTCGCCCACGGCGTTCACCGCCACGAGCACCGTCGCGTCGTCGCAGGCGCGCTCGAACAGCAGCTGCTTGTTCTGAATCACCACGTTGCGGTACGCGCCGTAGTTGAGGGCGCGGGCTGCCGCGTCGTCGGCCGAGTGAAGGTGCGCGAGCTGCGTGATGAAAGCCGTCAGCTCGTTGGGCGCAGGCTCATCGAGCGCAGGGCGCAGCGCCCAGTCGCCATCGGGGCCGCCCTTTTCGCCAGGAATCCCCCACTCGCTGCCATAGTAGACGCACGGGATGCCTGGCATGCCAAAGAGCATGCCGTAGGCGGAACGCAGACAGGACTTGTCGGTGAGGATGCTCGCCAGGCGCGGCACATCGTGGTTGTCGACAAACGACAGCAGATGTTTGCCGCGGTAGATGCACCACGGGTCGCCGCCAAACTGACGGTGCAGCGAATGGGCGATCTCGAACATGTTGACTGAGTTAAAGCTGGAGTACAGGCCCTTGTAGCACTCGTAGTTGGTGCAGGAGTCGAGCATCTCGTCGTTGACGATTTGGTTGTAGTCGCCGTGGAGCGTCTCGCCGATCAGCACAAAGTCGGGCTTGAGCTCACGGGTAAAAGCGTGCAGGCGGCGCATGAAGTCGCGGTCGAGCATATAGGCAACGTCCAAGCGCAGGCCGTCGACGCCAAAGACGTCGGCCCAACGGCGCACAGACTCGAGCAGGTAATCGACCACAGCGGGATTTTGCAGGTTGAGCTTCACAAGCTCAAAATGGCCTTCCCAGCCCTCGTACCAAAAGCCGTCGCCATAGCAGGAGTCGCCGTCAAAGCTAATGTGGAACCAGTCCTTGTACGGCGAGTCCCACTTACGCTCCTGCACATCGCGGAAGGCCCAAAAGCCGCGACCGACGTGGTTGAAGACAGCGTCGAGCACCACGCGGATGCCGTGGGCATGCAGCGTCTCGCACACGGCGGCAAAGTCGGCGTCCCCACCCAGGCGGCAGTCGATGTGGCGCAGGCTGCGCGTGTCGTAGCCATGGCTATCGGATTCGAGCGGCGGGTTAATGAGCACAGCGCCGATACCGAGTTTTTGCAGGTAGTCGGCCCATTTGGCGATCTTCATGATGGGCGCATCGGGGTTGGGCGCGGCGTTGGCAGCCTGGGCGAGCTCATCCTCGGCAACGGGCGCGGCGTTTTCGCGCGGAGCTCCGCAAAAGCCCAGCGGATAGATCTGATAGAACGTCGTCTCGTATGCCCACATAGCAACCTCCCGGTAAGCTCAACACAACGACATCCATTGTATGCCTGCCGTGCATCCCCTCCCCCAAAATAAGTTGCGGTGGAATAGTTCCTGCCTGGGCCTTCAGAGGCCTTAAACAGGAACTATTCCACCGCAACTGATGAGGAGGATGTGGCTAGGCGACGGGCTTGGCGCGACGGATGGTCGGGAACAGCACGGTGATGGCGAGGATGACGCCCACGACGGTAATCGCCCCGCCCACGAAGCCGATCCAAGCGATACCGGGACCCGAAACCACGGCACCGCCGATTGCGGTGCCCGTGCCAATACCCAGATTGAACAGGCCCGAGAAGATTGACATGGCGACAGCCGACGAATCCGCCGGCGTGTACTTGATGAGCTCGGCCTGGAACGCCACATTAAAGGCCGTGGCGCAGCAACCCCACAGTGCGCAAACAGCGAGAACCGCAGCGAGCGACGATGCGGCCGGGCCCATAAGCAGCAGCGCCACCGGCACGCCGGAGAGCGTGATGGCCAAAAACGGGAAGCGATGCCCATCGAACAGGCGGCCAAACAGCCAGCTTCCGAGCAGACCAGAGCAGCCAAACGCCGTCAGCGTCATGGTGATGGCGCCCGCATCGACGTGCGCGACCTGCGCCAGGAAGGGCTCGATGTAGCTGTAGCTTGCGTAATAGCCGGTCGCCATAAAGACCGTGACCGCGTAGAGCGCGATTAAAAACGGGTTCTTGAGCAGCTCGGGCAGCTGCTTGACGGTAAAACGCTCGCCCGCCGGCATAGCCGGGAACACCGCGGCTTGGTACACCACCGCGGCGGCAGAGAAGGCACCGACCACGGCAAACGTCATGCGCCAGCCCACGGCCAAGCCAATGGCGCGGCCGATCGGCAGGCCAAAGATCTGCGCGATGGACGAGCCTGTGGCGATCATGCTGATGGCAAGAGCCCCGTGACGGGTGTCAACCAGGCGCGACGCCATGATCGAGGCGACCGACCAGAACACGGCATGTGCGCAGGCAACCACCAAGCGTGCGCAGACCAGGATGGGATAAGTCGGCGCCACAGCGGACAGAAACTGGCCCAACGAAAACACGGCCAGCACGCCCAGCAACATCCGCTTGAACTCAAAGCGCGAGGCAAACACCATAAGCGGCAGCGACAGCAGCATGACGCCCCAGGCGTAGACCGAAATCATGATGCCTGCCTGGGCCTCGGTGAGCGAGAACGATGCGGCGATATCAGTCAGAAGGCCGATGGGCATAAACTCCGACGTGTTGAACACGAACGCGCAGCAGGCGAGCCCGATGAGCGGGAGCCACTGCCTGAGCGTAATGCCGTCTTGCCTTGCCTGACTCATATATAACGTCTCCAATCATTTTGAGCGGAGGCGATTATATAGCAACGGCCCCGCATCCGTCAGTACAGATGCGGGGCCGCAATCAACTCAATACACAGAGGTTGCGCCGCCAATAAATAACTAAGCCAACCCCAGCAATATGCCCGCCGAATGCACGACAAACGCCACGATCCAGGCGACCGTCACCTGAAACGCGAATACAGCCACGGCATAGCGCGCGCCCAACTCGCTCTTGACGGCGCCGATGGACGCCACGCAGGGCGGGTACAGCAGCGTAAAGACCAGGAACACGTAAGCGGTAAACGGCGAAAACATGGTCGACAGCGCCGCGGGCGACGTTGCGCCCAAAAGCACCGTGAGCGTCGAGATGACGCTCTCCTTGGCAATGAGCCCCGTGACGAGCGCCGTCGAGGCGCGCCAGTCGCCAAAGCCGAGCGGGGCCAACACCGGCGCGATGATGCTACCCAGACCGGCAAGCAGGCTTTGCGACTGGTCGGCGACCACGTTAAAGCGGATGTCGAACGTCTGAAGGAACCAGATGACCACGGTCGCGGCAAAGATAATGGTAAAGGCCTTGGTGATGAAGTCCTTGGCCTTATCCCATGCCAGCATCACCGTCGTCTTGACGCTCGGCAGGCGGTAATTGGGGAGCTCCATGATAAACGGCACCGGGTCGCCCTTAAATGCCGTGCGGTTGAGCACCAAAGCCGCGATGCAGCCGACCACGATACCGATCAGATAGAGCGAGACCATGGCGGGAACTGTCGCCTGTGGGAAAAACGCCCCGCACAGCAGGCCGTAGACCGGCAGCTTGGCCGAGCAGCTCATGAACGGCGTGAGCATGACGGTCATCTTGCGGTCGTGCTCGGATGGGAGCGTACGGGTTGACATGATAGCCGGCACGGTGCAGCCAAAACCGACGAGCATGGGCACAAAGCTACGGCCCGACAGGCCAAAGCGACGCAGCACCTTATCCATGACAAAGGCCACGCGCGCCATGTAGCCCGAGTCTTCCAGAATGGAGAGGAACAAGAAGAGCACGACGATAATCGGCAGGAAGGTCAACACACTGCCCACACCCGTAAGCACGCCGTCGACGGCCAACGAACGCACCACGTCGTTGGTTCCGAACGCCTTGAGGCCCGCATCGGCCGAGGCGATGATGACAGCGATACCGTCCTCCATGAGTCCCTGCAACGCCGCGCCGATCACGCCAAATGTCAGCCAAAAGACGAGGCCCATGATCACCAGGAACGCCGGAATGGCCGTGTAGCGACCCGTCAGGATGCGGTCGATCTTGACGGAGCGCACGTGCTCGCGGCTCTCGTGCGGTTTGACGACGCAGCGCCCACACACGTCGCCGATAAAGCTAAAGCGCATATCGGCCAGCGCGGACAGGCGGTCGGTGCCGGCCTCGCCCTCCATCTGGGTAATGATGTGCTCGATAGCGTCGAGCTCATTGCGATCCAGGTGAAGCGCCTCGGTCACCAGCTCGTCGCCCTCAACCAGCTTGGTCGCCGCAAAACGCACCGGGATGTGCGCCGTTGTGGCATGATCCTCAATCAGATTGGCAATGCCGTGGATGCAGCGATGCAGTGCACCACCGTCCGAGCCATCGGGCGCACAGAAGTCCAGGCGACCGGGGCGCTCGCGGAACCGCGCCACGTGCAAGGCATGATCCACCAGCTCGCCGATACCCTCGTTGCGGGCAGCGCTAATGGGGACAACTGGCACGCCCAACAGGCTCTCGAGCAGATTGACGTCCACGGCGCCGCCGTTGGCCGTCACCTCGTCCATCATGTTGAGCGCGATGACCATGGGGCGGTCGAGCTCCATAAGCTGCAGCGTCAGGTACAGGTTACGTTCAATATTAGTAGCGTCGATGATGTCGATGATGGCGTCGGGGTTTTCGTCCAAGATGAATTGGCGGCTGACGATCTCTTCGCCCGTGTACGGAGACAGCGAATAGATGCCGGGCAGGTCGGTAACGCTTGCCTCGGGATGGTTACGGATAGTGCCGTCCTTGCGGTCGACTGTCACGCCGGGAAAGTTACCGACGTGCTGGTTGGAGCCCGTCAGCTGGTTGAACAGCGTGGTCTTGCCGCAGTTTTGGTTGCCGGCGAGGGCAAAATGCAGTGGCGCGCCCTCGGGCACGGCCGTCTTCGCGGCGCGGGGCGAATACGTTCCCTCGCCCAGGGCCGGATGCTCCGTCGTGCCGATTGCGGCGTTAGCGCGCGGACCCGTATCGGTGT
>CALGZY010000195.1 GCA_937934355.1 uncultured Collinsella sp.
TGCACGCCGTGGGGCGCAAACGGTCCGCACCCCCGCAAGCGGCGCGTGCCCGATGTGGCAAAATCGAACTACTTAAGGGGGCCGAATGCTCAAGATTATTGCCTGCGACGATGATGTCGCTTTTCTAGATAGACTGCACCGGATGATCGACCGTTGGTCGACCGAGACGGGCACGGCGGTCGATGTTGCGCTCGTCACGCGCGGCGAGGACCTGCTGGCCCGCCATGCCGCATCGCGCGCCGACATCATTCTGCTCGACATGATCATGCCGCTCGTCAACGGCATGGACACCGCACGCGAACTGCGCCAGGCCGACACCGCCGTGCGCCTGGTGTTCCTCACCTCGTCGCCCGAGTTCGCGCTGGAATCCTACGAGGTCCGCGCCTTCGACTATCTGCTCAAGCCCGTGACTTACGAACGCCTGGCGCAGTTACTTAACGAGCTTTCGAGCATGCGCCCGGCGGCAACCGACGAGCTCGTGATCAAAACTTCCTTTGGCTACCACGCCCTGCGCCTGTCCGACATCGAATATGCCGAGGCGCGCAACAAGCACGTGGTCTTCCACCTGCGCGACGGACGCGACATCGAGGCACTCGAGTCGTTCCGCAGCGTCGAGGACCGTTTGGCGCAAAATGCCACCTTCTTTAAATGCCACCGCAGCTACCAGGTCAACCTGCGCAACATCGATCACTTTGACCGCACGGACATCGTCATGCGCTCGGGCGCGTGCATCCCGCTTTCGCGCAGTTGCAAGCAGGGATTCCAAGACGCCTACTTTGCGGTGCGCTTTGAGGCTGGGAGACACTGATGGTCTCCTCGGTCGAAATGGTCCTTTGGGCAATCCACCACGCCACAACGCTACTCTTTGGCGTCTTTGCCTCGGCGGCGCTGTGCGGTATCGAGATCAACCGGCGTCATGCGCTTGAACTGGTGCTGGTCGGTGCCGTAACCGGATGCGCATTTGGCCTCGCCAATGCCGTCGGCGGAGAGCTTTTCGCCCGCCAGGTATATCCGCTCGTCGTGCATCTGCCGCTCATCATCTATTTGTGCGCGCGCTACCGCCTGAGCCCGCTGCTTGCCGTGCTCGGCATTACGAGTGCCTATCTGAGCTGCCAGTTCAGCAATTGGATGGGCATCGCCGCATTTGCCGCAACCGATTCTCAGATCGCGTACTATCTGGCGCGCATCGCGACCACACTCGCCGTCTTTGCCGTCCTGCTGCATTGGGCCGGCGACATCGGTCCGCGCTTGGCGATTAAAAGCACCACCGAGCTGGGCATCCTTTTAATCCTGCCGCTCGTCTATTACGTCTTTGACTATGCCACCAACGTCTACACCACGCTGTTCCACTCGGGCTCGGTGGTGACGGTTGAGTTTTTGGCATTTGCGCTCTGTGCCTTCTATCTTATGTTTCTTGCCGTTTATCTGCGCGAATACGAAGAAAAGGAAACCGCCGAGCGAGAGCGCTGGATGCTCGAAACCCGCGACAGCGCCGCCATCAAAGAGCTCGAGGCTTGGCGTCAATCTGGGCGCGAGCTGTCGATTCTGCGCCACGACATGCGCCACTTCCTACGCGGCCTGGCCGCTTTAATTGAGGAGGGCCACACCGACGAGGCGCTCAAACGCATCGATGAACTCTGCGAAGCCGGCGATCGCACCGCCGTACGCCGCTTCTGCGCCAACGAGACCGTAAACATCGCGCTTTCGTCATTTAACTCGGATATCAATAGAAACGGCATTACCGCCAACCTGCGCGCCGCCGTACCCGAAACCATCCACGTAGGTGACGCCGACCTGTTTAGCGTGCTCTCAAATGCCTTGGAAAACGCTATCACCGCCGCAAGCGCCGCACCCCAAGGAAAGCGATTCGTCGACTTTGACCTGCGATTAGAGGACGGCCAGCTGCTGCTGTTAGTTTCCAACACGTTTGACCGCGCGCCGCGCATGGTCGACGGCATGCCCGTGACCCGGCATGCGGGCCACGGCTTTGGCACCAGGAGCATCAAACTTGCCGTGGAGCGCATGAACGGCAACTGCCAGTTCCGCATTAACGGCGATCGGTTTGAGCTGCGCGCTGTGATGTAGGGGCTGCCGCCAGCCTCGCTACAGCGGAGCGGCTGCCGGGGTCAGCTGCTTGATGTATGCCCACATGCGCTGCTTGGCGGCTTTGTCAGTGAGCGCCGCCTCAAAACCGTCGAGCGCGAGCACGCGGCGACCCTGCACATGGGCGACCAGGCCGGGCTTGAGCATGGCGGTGTCGAAGTCATCGATCGCCACGAGCATATCGGCGTAGGTCTCGCGCATGGCGTCAGCCGCGTTGTTGTCGAGCAGTAGCACCGCCTCGGGGTCCAAAGCCTCAAGCGCCTCACGGAACAGCTCGCACGGCAGAGTCTCGCCCACCGCGACCGCTCCGTCACCCACGCCGGCGACGCTTGCCAGCACGCAAAAATCCTCGGGCGCGTAGCCGATGGCCCCAAGCGCCTTGCGCAACGCCGCGCCATCCGGGCCGGCGGCAAGCTCGCCACCCGAACGCTCGGCCTCGTCCAAATCGCCTTTGACCAGCACGATCGGCGAGCACGCGTTGCCCGCAATACGCACGCCACGGACCGCAAGCGATGTGAGCTCCTGCTCGGCCGCCTGGGCGATGGCTTCTTTTTTCTGGCTTTGTGACGTGGACATGCGCTCTCCAATCGTTTGCGTGCCCACCATTATATAAAAGAGCTGCCCGCGAGTGGTTGCTTTGCGGGCGGCTGGGTATAAGCACGGTCGTACTGAGTTTTACGCGGCCGAGCCGCGTCGCATTATGGAGGTCACCATGGCTGACATTAATCAGATTACCCCCGAGAACTTCGATTCCATCGTTAACGACAGCCTGCCCGTGCTGGTCGATTTTTGGGCACCGTGGTGCGGGCCCTGTCGATCCCTCTCGCCCATCGTTGACGAGGTTGCCGATGAGCTGGCGGGCAAGCTTGCCGTTGCCAAATGCAACGTCGACGACAACCAGGACCTGGCCATGAAGTATGGCGTCATGAGCATCCCCACGCTGGTTGTGTTTAAGAACGGCGAGGAGATTGACCGATCGGTTGGCGCTCTGCCCAAGGCGAGGCTGCAGGCGCTGCTGGAGAAGCATCTGTAATACGCTTGTTACATGTTGCCGTCTGCCTGCCGTCCATGAGCGCTTTTGCACCGCTCGCCGGACTTCTGGATGCACCGAGTGCAACCACGGATAGTATGGTAGTCACAAACAGCCCCCAGTGAACGGGTGCGGGTCGCACAGACTCGCCCCGTTTTCTTATGCAGCTGCGCACAGAGCGGGCGTAGTAAAATCTGAACCACTGAACTGCCCCATACAAAAGGAGATTTTCCATGCATGACGTCGGAATGAACATGAGCCAGCTTGCCATGAGCGTCAAGCAGGTCGACGACACCATCGAGCTCGCTCACGAGTGGAGCCATCAGCTGCTGCATGCGACCGAGAATTTTGACATGGAGCGCATCGGCGCCAAGCTCGAGGCCGCCATGGCCGCGCTGCACGAGGCCCACGACGCACTCGAGGGCTACGAGGAAGCCATCGAGGCCGACCACAACTCCGTCGGCTCCGTGAAGCTGGTGTAAAGTGGCCGAACACGAGCACGGCTGCGGGTACGAGCACGAGCATCCGCACGGGGCGGACGGTGACGCGGGCTGCCACTGTAGTGGCTCCGGCTCCGAGCTGGTCCGTTTTTCGGTTACCGCACCCGACGACCTGCTGCGCCGTTTTGACGAGCAGATCGCGCGCTGCGGCGACGTGGCCAACCGCTCCGAGGCCGTGCGCGATTTGATTCGCGCCTCGATCGCCAAAGAGCAGATGCGCACGCCCGATGAGCACGTTATCGGGTCGCTCACCATGATCTACGACCATCACACCGGCGATCTGACGCGCCGCCTGGACGAGGTGCAGCACGACTACACCAACGAGATCGTATCGACCATGCACGTGCATCTGGATCACCACAACTGCTTGGAGATTCTGGCGCTCAAGGGTCGCGGCGAGCGCGTCTACGAACTAGCCGACCGTCTGCTGGGCCTGCGCGGCGTTAAGCACGGCGAGCTCACGTGCGCCGCCACCAAGCAGAGCCTGGGGCTGTAGCGGGATTTCCTGCAGCGCACCTGCCAAAAAGGGACAGGTTTGTTTTGGCAGGTTTAGAAGTTTTACCTACCAAAATAAACCTGTCCCTTTTTGGTCGGTTTTGATGAGGGGTGTCGCATGCGGCATGTGCATATTCATGTGACGGGCATTGTGCAGGGCGTTGGCATGCGACCGTTTGTGTATCGCGAGGCCATGGCACATGGCATTTGCGGATGGGTGCTCAATGCGGGCGACGGCGTGCATATCGAGGCGCACGCTCCGGCCGATGCGCTCGATGCTTTTGTTGCCGCGCTTTCTGAGCATGCGCCTGCGGCAGCCCGCGTAGAGCATGTCGAGGTTGTGGACTTGGCAGCCAACGGTTGGGATGCCGCCAACGAACAGGGCTTTCGCATCGTAGCATCGCAGGACCAGACCGCGCACACGACGCTCGTCTCGCCCGATATCGCCACCTGCAACGATTGCTTGCGCGAATTGTTCGATCCCGCCGACCGACGCTATCACTACCCCTTTATCAACTGCACTAACTGCGGGCCACGCTTTACCATCATCCGATCGTTGCCTTATGACCGAGCGGCCACGTCGATGGATTGTTTTCCCATGTGTCCCAGGTGTGCCGCGGAGTATGCCGACCCACTCGACCGGCGTTTTCACGCGCAGCCCGATGCCTGCTTTGATTGCGGTCCGCATATTACGTGGCGCGAAGCGAGCGTGGGCGATGAGCCGGGCGAAGCCGCCGCGTCGCTGGCCGTCGGCACCACACGCGAGGCCAGCGACGCTATCATCGAGCGCTGCGTTGAGCTGCTGGCCAGCGGTGGCATCGTCGCCATCAAGGGCCTGGGCGGATTCCATCTA
>CALGZY010000196.1 GCA_937934355.1 uncultured Collinsella sp.
TGGAGGAAGACTTTAAGATGCTGGGCGACTATCTGGAGCGACATCCCGCACCAGACGCCGCCTCGGAATAATAAGGAGCGTATATGTCCCTGGAGCGCCTGGGGGTAGGCACTTACAAAACGGCTAGTGCTGCCGATACCGAGCATTTTGGCGAGTTGGTTGCGCCATGTCTGGAAGACGGTGACGTGTTGATTTTGACCGGTGGCCTGGGGGTGGGGAAGACCCACTTTACCAAGGGCGTTTCGCGCGGCTTGGGCGACGGGCATATGGTTACGAGTCCCACGTTCGCGCTCATGGCCGTTCATGACCAGGGCCGCATCCCGCTGTTCCACTTTGACCTGTACCGCCTGGAGCATGCTTACGAGCTTGAGGATACGGGCATTTTTGACGTGCTGGGCTATGAGGGAGCTTGCCTGCTGGAGTGGGGCGAGCAGTTCCAGGATGAGCTGACCGACGAGTATCTCTCGGTGACGCTTAAGCGTGACGAGGACAACAGCGACGTGCGAACGATCACGCTTGAGGCTCACGGCGAGCGCGCGACGGAGCTTTCCGATTTGATTGATAGGGCTGTACAAGATGAGCTTGCATAGGGACAACGCGCCGGTGGTGGCGCTCGATACTTCGACTGACATGCTTGCCTGCGCGGTAAGCTGGATTGATGCGCGGGCAGGCGAGGCGAAGCTGGTGAGTGGGGACCATCTGTGTCGCCGTCATGCCAACGTGGAGCTCGTGAATACCGTTGATGGCGTACTGAAGCAGGTCGGCCTGGATCGCGGCGATGTCGGCTGTTATGTGGTCGGACGCGGTCCGGGTTCGTTTACGGGCGTGCGTATCGGTATCTCCACCGCAAAGGGTCTGGCGCGCGGCGCCAACGTGCCGTTGCTGGGCGTGTCGACGCTCGATGCTTGCGCCTGGACGACATGGAAGGCCGGCGTGCGTGGCAAGCTTGGTGTTCTTGCCGACGCCATGCGCGGCGAGGTGTACCCGGCGCTGTATGTGCTGGGGGATGAAGGCCCCGAGCGTCAGTTTGAGCGTGAGAGCGTGGTCAAGGCGGCCGTGGCGCTCGATGAGTGGCGCGAGGCCACCGACTGGGATCAAATTAGGCTGACGGGCGACGGCTTGGTACGTTACGGCAAGCTTTTGCGTGAGGAGGAGGCCGCCCGCTGCGTGGAGCGCGACCTGTGGTGGCCTTCGGGCGAGGGCTTGCTCCTTGCGCATGCCGCTGGCGACGGAGACCCGGCCCGCATCCTGCCGATCTATACGCGCCTTTCGGATGCTGAGGAAAACGAGCGCAGGCGTCTTGGGCTTGCCGAGAGCGCGCAGAGTGAAATTACGGGCGTGGCCGATGAGCTCGCCGGTCGCCATCTGCAGTTCCGCCCCATGGGTGCAGCTGATGCCGAGGGTGCGAGCGCGCTGGAAGCAGCCTGCTTTGAAGGCGCCGGGCACGAGGCGTGGACCCCGAGCATGTTCCTGTCCGAGCTGGGCCAGGACGTTGCCGCTCCGCGCAGCTGGTGGGTTGCTCACGATGACGGCCAGCTCCTGGGCCTTGCCCACGCCCTCGGCCACGATGATGATAAAGTGACGCTTGCCGGTCTTTTGGGTCTCGGCGATCTTATCCAGAATGTCGCGCTGCATATCGAATTCCTTCTCGGGCAGCAGCACAGCCATGGCACCGGAGGCAATGGCAACGTTCAGAGCGATGTAAC
>CALGZY010000197.1 GCA_937934355.1 uncultured Collinsella sp.
TCGCTTTACCACATCCACTGTTTTCATATGTCATTCCTCCTGTCATGATTCCAGCGAAATCCAACTGCCAGGCACACAAGCCTGCACGTATACAGCGCGGTGGCAGTTGACCCTGGAACACTACGGTCACATATGTGACACGGCCTGTTGCACCCATAGCATACGACTCAAGACGAGAGACCTTTGGCCCAATTCCGTAAACGAGCGCTCTCGTCCCATGGCTATAGATGAGATAGCAACCTTTAATCTCAGCATGCTCAAATAAAAAGGCCCGCATGGAAACGTCCATGCGGGCCAAAAGGGGCGCTTACAGGTCGATGTGCGATTCCTTGATGGGGAACGGCTGACCAAAGTGGCAAGCGCAGAAATGACCGGGCTCCAACTCCTTGAACTCAGGCTGCTCGCGAGAGCAAATCTCCTGAGCAATCGGGCAGCGCGTATGGAAACGACAACCCGAAGGAGGATCCAACGGTGAAGGAGGATCGCCGGCAAGAATGATGCGCTTGCGGGTCTTCTGGATATCCGGATCGGGCACCGGCACAGCAGACAGCAGCGACTGCGTGTACGGATGGTGAGGCTCGCTATAGAGCGTCTTCCAGTCCGAAACCTCGACCATCTTACCCAGATACATAACGGCAACACGGTCGGAGATATGCTGCACGACAGAGAGGTCGTGAGCAATGAAGAGATAAGCCGTACCGAACTTGTCCTGGAGCTCCTTAAGAAGGTTCAGAACCTGGGCCTGAATGGATACGTCAAGTGCAGAGACAGGCTCGTCACAGATGATCAGCTTGGGCTTCAGAGCGAACGCGCGGGCGATGCCGACACGCTGGCGCTGGCCGCCCGAGAACTCGTGCGGATAGCGGTTGATGTGCTCGGGGTTCAGACCGACGACGTCCAGCAGCTCGCGGACACGCTCGATACGCTCTTCCTTGGTGCCAACGCCATGAATGGTCATGGGCTCAGAAACAATCTCGCCGATGGTCATACGAGGGTTGAGCGAAGCATAGGGATCCTGGAAGATGAACTGCATCTCGCGACGCATGTCCTTGATCTCGTGCTTGCTCATCTCGGCAACGTCTTTGCCCTGGAAGAACACTTTGCCTGCCGTCGGCTTGGTCAGGCGCATGATGGTGCGGCCCGTGGTGGACTTACCGCAACCAGACTCGCCGACCAGGCCAAAGGTCTCGCCCGGATAAATCTCGAACGAAATGTCATTCACAGCAGAGACGACACGCTTGGAGAAGCGCTTGGCGAACATGCCGGACTCAGCGGGAAACTCCTTAGAGAGGTGCTCGACCTTCAGCAGCGGAGTACGCTCGTTGGTATCTGCCATTACGCCTCGCCTCCCTTCTTGGAATCCTTACGCGTACGGGACGTCTCAGGAGCGTTCTTAAGGAACTCGGGGTCACCGGAGTAGTGGCACGCAGAGTAATGACCAGACTCGGTGACAACGCGCTCGGGGCGCTGCTTGCGGCACTTATCGGTCGCATAGGGACAACGAGGCGAGAACACGCAGCCCTCGGGCAGGTTCATGAGCGAAGGCGGGTTGCCGTGAATCGGCGTCAGCGGCTTCTTCTCCTCGATGGCCTGCTCCGGGATGGAGCGGATAAGACCCCAGGTGTAGGGATGGCGGCTCTCGTAGAAGATTTCCTCAGCAGTACCGAACTCGACGGGACGGCCGGCGTACATAACCATGATCTTGTCAGCCATATCGGCAACGACGCCCAGGTCATGGGTGATCATGATAATGGCGTTGCCGTTCTTCTCCTGCATCTCCTGCATGAGCTCGATAATCTGAGCCTGAATGGTAACGTCCAGGGCCGTCGTGGGTTCGTCGGCAATCAGGATATCGGGGTCGCAGGCAAGAGCCATAGCGATCATGACACGCTGACGCATACCGCCCGAGAACTGGTGCGGATACTCATTGACGCGCTTCTCGGGCTCGGGGATACCCACGAGGTCCAAAAGCTCGGTAGCGCGCTTGAGTGCCTCCTGCTTAGAGTAGCCACGGTGCAGACGAAGGCCCTCACCCACCTGTTTGCCGATCTTATAGACCGGGTTCAAGGAGGTCATAGGATCCTGGAAGATCATCGCGATATCGTTACCGCGAATGTGCTGCATCTCTTCCTCGGTCATTTCGAGGATAGAACGACCGCGATAGCGAACGTCGCCGCCCTCAATCTTTCCCGGAGGCATCGAGATGAGGCCCATGATGGTCATGGCGGTCACGGACTTACCGGAGCCGGACTCACCGACGACGCCCAGGGTCTCGCCGCGATCGAGCGTGTAGGACACACCGTCGACAGCGCGAACGACGCCGTCCTCGGTATGGAAATACATCTTAAGGTCATCGACCTCGAGCAGATGCTGGCCCTCGGGAACCGGCTGGTCCTTCAGGTCCACATAGTTCTTGTTCTTCTTCATCCTTATGCGTCCTTCATCTTGACGTCGAGGGCGTCGCGCAAACCGTCACCCAGCAGGGTGAAGGCGAGCACCGTCGAGAGAATTGCCAGACCGGGCATGATCATCATCCACGGAGCAGTCAGAAGATACTGCTGACCGTCCTGAATCATGGAGCCCCACGAAGGCGTAGGCGGAATAACGCCCATGCCGAGGAAGGACAGAGCGGACTCGGTCAGAATGGCGCCACCAATGTTCATGGTCGCGTAGACCACGATGGAGGCGACGGAGTTCGGGAAGATGTGACGCACGACGATACGAGCATCAGATGCACCCATCGCGCGCGCAGCATCAACATAGTCGTTTTCCTTGACCGTCAAGATTGCAGAGCGGAAGACGCGCGCAATCGAAGGCCAGCCAAGAATGCCGATGGCGATAAAGACGTTCTGAAGACCACGGCCGATAACAGCGATCATGGCGACAACGAACAGCACGTACGGGAACGCCAGGAAGATGTCCGCACAGCGCATGATGATCGTATCCCAGATGCCGCCGTAGAAACCGGCCAGAGCACCCATGACCAGACCAATCAGCGTGGAGATCGCGGTGGCCATAATACCGACGGACAGCGAAACGCGCGCACCGTAGATAACGCGGACGAGAATGTCACGACCAAGGGCGTCGGTGCCAAACGGGTGCTCGGCACACGGAGCCAGCAGCGACGTCTCGGCCATGGTGGTCGAGTCGGAAGCTGTCGGCGAACCGAGCCAGGGCTTAGCCCACAGATCTGCGGTCAGGGCAACCACAACGACGATGATGATCCAGCAGACACCGATAACGGCGAGCTTGTTCTTGCGAAGACGCTTAAAAGCGTCGCCCCACAGCGTGCGGGACTTGGCGGGAGCAGATGCGGCCTTGGTGGCGGTAGCCTGCTCCTGAGACTGAGAATCAGTTTCCTGCATGAGACGTACCTCCCTTAGGCCTTATCCGACGGACCGCCAAGGCGGATGCGCGGGTCGAGGAATGCATAGCTAATGTCGACGAGCAGGTTGATCACCATAACGACGACGACGATGAGCGTAACGCCGCCCATAACGATGGGCCAGTCACGCATGCTAATGGCGCGATAGACCTCATAGCCGATACCGGGCCAGTTAAAGACCGTCTCGGTCAGGATGGCGCCCGAAAGCATGCCGCCAAAGTCGACACCAATATAGGTAACGACGGGGATGAGTGCATTCTTAAGCGCATGCTTGATGATGATCGCGCGATTGGAGAGACCCTTGGCTTTTGCCGTACGAATGTAATCCTGGTTCATGACGTCAAGCAGCTGCGAGCGCATAATGCGGGCGGCGTAAGCGGTCGAAACCGAAGCCAGCGTAATGGTCGGAAGCACATAGTGCATCCAATCCTGATACTGAGAGCTGGCACCGCCGGCACCCGAGATCGGCATGGAGAATGCACCGCCCGTGGCGTCCTTGAGGATGACGCCAAAGAACAGCTGCAGCAACATACCGAGCCAGAAGGCCGGGACCGCAACGAGGATCGACGTGGTAAGCGTTACCAAAATATCCCAGAAGGAATACCGCTTTACCGCCGAAATGATACCCGCACCGATACCCATGATTGCCTCGAGCACGATGGCGCACGCGGCAAGTTTGATCGTATACGGATACTTCTGGGCAAAGATATCCGTAACCGGCAGCTTGCGCTGATACGAATTGCCCAGATCGCCATGAAGCAGGCCGTTCATGTAATACAAGTAACGGTCCACGAGCGACGTTTGAACGGGGTCGCCGTTCTCGTCAAGGATCGCGTTGCCGTCCTCGTCCGACTGGACCAGGTGATAGCGGACGCGAAGCTGAAGCTCCACCTCGGGGGACAGAGCCTTGTCTCCACCGATCAGCTTGATCGGATCTCCCGGCACGATATTCTGGAGGGCGAACAGAATCAGCGTAACGCCCAAAAATACCGGGATGAACTGAAGCACACGTTTAACGATGTACTTACCCATACCACTCCCCTATCTAGGGATTAACCTAAATGGGATGCCGATCGCCAGACCGGCATCCCAAAATTACCATCAGCCAGTTTACCCCAGGTTAGGGAGAACTGTATGTTTCCCATGAGGTCTACGTAAATACTTGACCCTCACGGAAGCTGCAAACTCTTAGGCGAGCTCAGCGGTACCCAGCTCGGCGTGCTTCTGCGGATCGACATAGAGGTGCTTGATGCGATCGGAGCCGACGATGGTGTGCGTGTAGAACATCACCGGGATGACCGGGCAGTCGGCAGCGACCATAGCGTCAGCCTCCTGCATCTTAGCGACGCGCTCTTCGTCGTCAACCGTGGTACGGGCCTCGTCGACCTTAGCGTCGAACTCGGGGTTGTTGTAACCAGAGCGGTTGTCGCCACCGAGGGAGTCGGAGTGGAACAGCGGATACAGGAAGTTGTCCATGATCGGGTAGTCGGCAATCCAACCCAGACGACCGAACTGATAGTTAAAGTTCTGATACTGCTCGAGCAGGGCAGACCACTCAGGGGTATCGGAGACAGCGGTAACGCCAACCTTGGCGAGGTCGCCGATGATGGACTCCATGATCTCCTTGTGACCGCCGTCCTGGTTGTAGGACAGGGTCACGCTAATGCCACGATCCCCGTTAGCGCCAGCGGGAGCAACCTTGTCGAGGTACTCGTTAGCCTTGTCGACATCGTAGGCGCAGAACTCCCATGCGCCCTCCTTGTAGCCATCGATGCCCGGAGGAACAATGCCGTCGGCAGGGGTACGGGTACCCTTGAAGATGGTCTTGCAGATGGCCTCACGGTTGATGGCCAGGGAGATGCCCCTACGCAGGTCGGCGTTGTTGAACGGCTCGGCCGTGGTGTTGCAGGTCAGATAGTAGGTGGAAGGCTCGGCGCCGAGCAGCATGCGCTCGCCGTCACCCATGGTGTAGCCGTCCTTGGACACGCCGCGATCCTTCTTGGCGGCATCGATCTGAGCGACGGGAACGTCGCAGACATCGAGGTTACCGGCCTGGAACTCCTTGTAAGCAGTCTCCATGTCCTTGATGACCTGGAAGTGGATGCCATCAATCTTGGCCTTGTCGCCATAGTAATCGTCGAACTTCTTGAGGTTGATCTCCTGACCATCCTCCCACTTGCCGTCCATCATGAACGGGCCGTTACCGACCGGTGCAAGATAGAAGCTCTTGACATCGGACTCGGCGCACTCGGGAACCGGGGCCAGAGCCGGGTGAGAGGCGACGAAGGGGAAGTCGGCGTAAGCGGAAGACAGCTTGACGACGAGGGTCTCATCGTCGGGGCAAGTAACACCGCTGAGCTCGGTAGCGTTACCGGCAAGCAGGTCGTCATAGCCCTCGACCATAGAAAGGTGATAGGAGACCTCGGAAGGGCCGTACTCGGTAGCGATGGCCGACTTGGTGTTGACCAGACGCTCCCAACCGAGCTTGAAGGACTTGGAGGTAACGTCGTCACCGTTGTGGAACTTGGCCTTCTTGATCTTGAAGGTGAACTCGGTGGCGTCGTCGTTGGCCTCAAAGGACTCGCAAGCCAGCGGAACGATCTCGCCCTTCTCGGCGTCATAAGAGGTCAGAGCATCAAAGAGCTGGTACTCGACCTGAGTGCCCTGGTCCTCCTGGACGTTATAGGGGTCGATGCAGACCGGGTTGTTGATGTAGAAGTTCAGCGTCGAACCGGACTCAGAACCGGAAGCGTCGCCGCCCTTCTTGCCGCATGCGGCAAGAAAAGCCATGGAGCTCGCAGCAAGGGTACCGCCGACAAAGGCGCGACGACCCATAACGGGCTGGTGGAACATAGAATCAGCCATGCCATCCTCCTTATGAGATAGGACAAAGTAAGTTCGGTCGGGCAACGTCAAGACAGCCCAATCGAACCATTCAAACGCGGTCCGCCGTTTTGGCTGGTTATACAAAGCGGGCCAACGTTTTGCAATACAGTAGCGCATTTTATGCACGATTTGGGGCTAATTCCGGTTAACGGTCGAGATTTTCTTTAGTTGGGCGAAGTATATGATGATATTTTGACTCTGTTACAAATATGTAAACAAAAAGGGTCCCGCACTTGCGGAACCCTTTTCAAGTATTTATATGGCTCGAGCTTAGTAGCCCACGATGCCCTGCGGGAAGAAGAACATGCACAGCACGACGCACACAGCAAACACGACAGCCATGATGACGGTCAGGCGGTCAAGGTTCTGCTCCATAACGCCTGTGGCAGAGCTGGAGTTATACAGCGAGCTGGCAATCATATCCGAAACGCCAGTGCCCTTACCGGAATGCATCAGGACGAGAATCGTCAACGCCACGGCAGAGATAGCCCAAACGACAAACAGAAGAATCTGGAACGGACCCATAGATAAGCTCCTTAATAGAACAATTCAAACTCCAGTACTGTACCACAATCCCCCGCTCTCCCCTACCTGCCACTCGGGGACGAGGTAGAAATGGCAGAAATACCAAAATGGGGGTTGTCCGATTGTGGACAACCCCCTTGCTAGAAAACGGTATTTGTTTTCTCTTAGGCCTCGGTGGCGAGCACGCGACCCGTCATCTCGGCGGAAGGCTCAATACCAGCCATGGTGAGCATGGTCGGAGCGATATCGGAAAGACGGCCGTCCTCGATACCGGTGAGCTGTGCCTTCTCATCAACAATGATGAACGGCACGCGGTTGGTGGTGTGAGCCGTAAACGGATGCTTGGAACCGTCGGAAGCAACGTCAAACATGTGATCGGCGTTGCCGTGGTCGGCGGTAATCAGCGCAAAGCCGCCCTTAGCGAGAATCGCCGGGACAACCTTGGACAGGGCATCGTCAACAGCCTCGACGGCCTTAACGGCGGCGTCGAAGACACCGGTGTGGCCAACCATGTCGCAGTTCGCGAAGTTCACGATGTAGAAATCAGCGCGATCCTCGTTGATAGCGGCGACAAGCTTCTCAGTAACCTCGGGAGCACTCATCTCAGGCTGCAGATCGTAGGTAGCGACCTTGGGGGAAGCGACGAGCACGCGCTCCTCGCCCTCCTTGGGCTCCTCGATGCCGCCGTTGAGGAAGAACGTCACGTGGGCGTACTTCTCGGTCTCGGCGGTGTGCAGCTGCTTCAGGCCATTGGCGGCGATGACGTCGGCCAGGACGTTCTCGGGGAACGTCTTGGGGAAGGCGACCTCGACGTCAAACGTCGGATCGTACTCGGTCATCGTCACAAAGTGCGAAAGCTTGATCTGCTCGCGCTCAAAGCCGTCGAACTCCTTGTCCGTGAACACGCGGGTCATCTGACGAGCGCGGTCGGGACGGAAGTTGAAGAAGATGGCCGCGTCGCCCTCGTGGATGCCCTCGTTGTGGGCAGCGAAGGGTTCGACGAACTCGTCGCCGCGCGGATCCTTCTCGTAGTAGGCCTTGATACCGGCAACGGGGTCGGTATCAGCATCGGACGCGTTGACCATGACATCGTAGGCGCGCTGGATGCGCTCCCAACGGTTGTCGCGGTCCATGGCCCAATAGCGGCCCGAAACGGTGGCGACGCGAGCGTCGCAACCGGTCTCCTCGGAAATCTTAGCCAGGAAGGCGCAGAACTCGCTCATGTAGCCGGCACCAGACTGCGGGTCGACATCGCGACCATCCATAAAGGCGTGGACGCGAACGGTCTTGACACCATGCTGGGCAGCCATCTTGACCAGGGCCTCGACGTGGTTCATGTGAGAATGAACACCGCCAGGGCTCATAAGGCCCATGAGGTGGAGAGTCTTACCCTCGGCCTTGACATCGTCCATAGCCTTGACGAAAACCTCGTTCTTGGCAATGGAGCCGTCCTTGATGGCATTGTTGATGCGCGAAAGCTCCTGGAACACGATGCGGCCGGCACCGATGTTGAGGTGACCCACCTCGGAGTTGCCCATCTGGCCGTCGGGAAGGCCCACGTCCTCGCCCGAAGCGCCGAGCGTAGTGTGAGGATACTTCTCGTACAGGCTATCAAGGAAGGGCGTCTTGGCAGCGGCGACGGCGTTCTCGCCATCAGCCGGAGCCAGGCCGCAGCCATCCATGATGATCAGGAGTGCAGGAAGATGACGCTGTGCCATATGTCCTACTCGCCTGCCTTGACGACCATAGAGGCGAAGTCGGCAGCCTTGAGCGAAGCGCCGCCCACGAGGGCGCCGTCAACGTCGGGCTTGGCGACGAGCTCGGCGATGTTGCCGGGCTTGGCGGAACCGCCGTAGAGAACGCGGATGCCGTCGGCGAGCTCCTCGCCAAACATCTCCTTGAGGGTCTCACGGATAGCGCCGCAGACCTCCTGAGCGTCCTCGGCGGTAGCGGTCTTGCCGGTGCCGATGGCCCAGATGGGCTCGTAGGCGACGACGACCTGCTTGGGGCAGGTGATCTCAAGACCAGCAAGGCCGGCCTTGACCTGGTTCACGACGTGCTCGACATAGGTGCCAGCCTCGCGGACCTCGAGGGACTCGCCGCAGCAGAAGACGGGAACAAGACCGGCGGCAACGAGGGCCTTGGCCTTCTTGTTCTGGTCCTCGTCAGTCTCGTGGAAGTAGTCACGACGCTCGGAGTGGCCGATGATGCAGTAGGTGCAGCCGGCAGACTTGAGCATGTCGCAAGAGGACTCACCGGTGAAAGCACCCTTGGCCTCCCAGTACACGTTTTGTGCACCGAGGGCGATGGGGGCAGCCTGAATGCGGTCATGAACCGTGGTGATGTCGATGGTCGGAGGGCAGACGAGCACCTCGACGCCAGCCGGAACCTCGGGCAGAGCCTGGGCCAGCTCGTCGGCGAGCTTGGCGGCAGCGGCAACGTCGTTATTCATCTTCCAGTTGCCGGCGATAAGGGTGGTGCGGTTACTCGGCATCGTTCAGCGCCTCCACTCCAGGAAGGGGCTTACCCTCGACGAGCTGCATAGATGCACCACCGCCGGTGGAAATAAAGGTCATCTTGTCGGCCAGGCCAAACTTGTTGACAGCAGCCACGGAGTCGCCGCCGCCGATAACGGAGTCGCAGTCCTGGTTCGCAGCGATGGCCTCGGCAATAGCCTTGGTACCGTGAGCGAACTTGTCCATCTCGAACACGCCGCAGGGGCCGTTCCAGAAGACCGTCTTGGCCTTAGCGATAGCGTCTGCAAAGAGCTTCTCGGTCTCGGGACCGATGTCAAGGCCCTCCCAGCCGTCAGCGATCTCGCCGGTCTTGGCAACCTGGGTGTTTGCGTCCTCGGAGAAGGCGTCAGCGGTCACGTTGTCAACGGGAAGCAGGAACTCGACGCCGTTCTTCTTGGCCTTGTCGAGCATCTCGAGAGCGCGGTCGC
>CALGZY010000198.1 GCA_937934355.1 uncultured Collinsella sp.
CCAATCTCCATGTACTCGTCCACGTCGAGCGGAATCGAGATAATGCCGGGGCCGTTGAGCTCGTGGCTGATCACGCCCGAGCATACCGTGTAGCCGTTGAGGCCCATGGCCAAATTGAACAACGTCGCACGGTCGCGCACGCGGATATTTTTGCGACGCTCGAACGTCGAGGTCAGCTCCTCGGAATAGTAAAACGAGTTGTAGCTGCCCTGCTCGTAGGACAGGAACGGGTAGTCTTCCAGAACCTCGAGCGTCACGCTGGAGCGGTCCGCCAGCGGATGGTCGGCGCAGACGAAGACATGCGGCGTGGCGCAGAAGAGTCCTTCGAACACGAGCTCGTTGGCCACCAGCATGCGCTCGATGACCTCGCGGTTATGCTCGGATAAGTACAGGATGCCCAGTTCGCTTTTCATATGCGCGACATCCTCGATAATCTCGTGAGTCTGCTCCTCGCGCAGGGTGAAGTCGTAACGCGCGGCATCGAACTCGCGGATCACGTCAACAAACGCGTTGACGGCAAAGGAATAATGCTGGCAGCTCACACTAAAGTGCGGCACCTGCTCGGATGCGCCCCTGTACTTGCCCTCGAGCAGGTCGGCCTGGTCGAGTACCTGGCGCGCATAGCCCAAGAAGGTCTCGCCTTCCTCGGACACAATGACGCCCTTGTTGGTGCGCTCAAAGATGTGCACACCCATCTCGTTTTCGAGATCGCGAATCGACGCGGTAATCGAAGGCTGCGACACAAAGAGACGGCGCGAGGCCTCGGTAATGCTGCCGCATTCGGCAACTTTGACGACATATCTGAGCTGCTGGAGCTTCATGGCTGTCTCCTTAGCTGTTCGCGAGATTCGCGTCGGCTGCACCCTCCTGACGCATAAACGACGGCATCTCCCCCGTCGCGGCGCAGGCGGCAATCTGATGCAGAGCCCCGGCAACCGCATCATCTGCCGCAGCGCCGATATGCCAGCGTGCGGCAGCCGTGACGGCCTCGTTGGCATTGGCGACTGCAACGGAGTTGGGAACGGCATCGATCATGGGCAAATCGTTATCGGAATCGCCGAATACGGCCACCTCGTCGGGCGTCAGGCCCAAAGCGTGCGCCAGCTCCAGCGCAGCGCAGCCCTTGTCCCAACCATCCGGAAGGATGTCGAACAGGCGCACTCGGTTGTTGGGAAACACGAGCGAGAGTTCCGGCACCTCAGCGGCAACGCGCTCGCGTAGCTCCGCGAGCTCCTCACGCGAACGGGCACTCCAGATATTCGCCTTAAACACCGGCGCGCCATCGACGACGGGACGACACGGGGCCTCTTCGCCTTTGAGCCACGCATTGCCGCCCGACTCCATAGCGCGACGCACACGCTCGGGATTGCTCGTCACGCAATAGGCATCGTTGCCCCAAAAGCCATCGCCCAGGCTGTAGACTTTTAGAAATGTATCGTCGGTCTCTTGCTCCAGATAGTCGGCCAAACGCATCAGAGCATCGTTGTCGATTGCGCGCGAGGCGACTACTTCGCCGTCGACAAACATCACCTGGCCGTTACAGAACGCACCGGTCGAAAAACACTCGGAACGGTTTTTGAACATCCAGCCCATCGCGGACGGCTGACGACCCGAAACCGGCCCAAAGTGCAGACCCGCCGCCTGCATGGCATGAATACCCTCAATGGCGTAGTCGCTGGCGCCGTCATGCCCGGCTGGAATCAGCGTATCGTCCATATCGGTCAGCACAAGTTTGATCATAGAGTCCCCCAGTCATTTTCACCGCAACCATTGTAACGGTGCGCTAGTATAGGGAACAACAGATTCGATGCGGGAGTGCCGGCGGTGCAAACCACAAGGCTGAGAGGGCAATGGGCCCAATCCTTTGAACCTGTCAGTTAATGCTGGCGTAGGGAGCATGCCGCCTTTACAGGGGCGCTGTCTATGCACAGCGCCCCTTTTCTATGCCAAGGAGGCATGTGCAGTGATTGATTCGGAACAGCTTAAGCAACATGTGATCAAGGCCGTGAATGAGATTCGCGCTACCAATCCGATGGCCGGTTCCATCACCAACACGGTGACGATCGACTTTGTCGCCAACGCACAGCTCGCCGTGGGCGGATCGGCCGCCATGGTCTATCTGCCCGACGAGGGCGAGGCACTCGTTGCCGGCGGCGGCGCCATCTATCTCAATATGGGCACGCTCTTCCCCATCTACGAGCAGACGATTCCCCGCGCGGCCAAGGCGGCACACGACGCCGGCAAGCCCTGGGTGCTCGATCCGGTTGGCCTGGGTATCGGTAGCCTGCGCACCCAGCTGGTAAACGAGCTCAAGCAGTACAAGCCCGCCATCGTGCGCGGCAACGCCTCCGAGATTATCGCGCTCGCCGGCCTGTGGGGTCTTGAGGGCGAGGCGGCCGATCTGAGCCGCGTGCGCGGTGTCGATACCACCGACACGGTCGACGCCGCCCGCGATGCCGCCGTGGCGCTCGCCCGCTACACCGGCGGCGCCGTAGTGGTCTCGGGCGAAGTCGACCTGATTACCGACGGCACAACCGTGGCCAAGTCCCACGGCGGCAGCCCGCTCATGTCCAAGATCACCGGTTGCGGCTGCTCGCAGGGCGGCGTGCTGGCCGTGTATGCCTGCGCCGCCGATCCGTTTACGGCAGCCGTCTGCGGCACCGCCGTCTACAACGTTGCCGGCACGCGTGCCGCCGCTGTCGCCGATGCCCCGGCAAGCTTTAAGGTTGCCTTTATCGATGAGCTCTACCGCGCGAGCGCCCAGGACATCGCCGATAACCGACTCGAGCTCGAGGAGGCATAAGCCATGTCCGAGCCCGCAACCAATGCCGGCATGAACACGCTCGTCGCTGTGGCCATCGCCCCATGCGGCACCGGCGATGAGCTATCCGCCGAGGTCGCCGAGGTCGTGCGCGTCATTCGCGAGAGCGGCCTTCCCAACCGCACCACCTCGATGTTCACCGAGATCGAGGGCGACTGGGACGAGGTCATGCAGGTCGTGCGCGACGCAACCTTCGTGTTGGCGAGCAAGGGCATCCGCACCGAAGTCGTGCTCAAAGCCGATATCCGGCCCGGATTTACCGACACCATGACCGGCAAGCTCGAGCGCATGGAAGCACAGATCAAGAAGCAGGAGGAAGCACGATGAGCATCCGCGACAACCTTGATATCTCGGCCTATCTGGTACTCGGCCCCGAAAACACGCTCGGGCGCCCCGTAGGCGATGTGGTGGCCCAGGCGCTCGACGCCGGCTTTACCTGCATCCAGGTGCGATCCAAGGTGGCAAGCGCCCGCGAGATCATTGCGCTGACCGGCGACGCCGCGCAGGCAATCGCTCAGGCCGGCAAGACCGGTCAGGTCGCCTTGCTGATCGACGACCGTCTGGACTGTGTGCTTGCCGCACGCGAGCAGGGTATTGCTGTCGACGGCGTGCACGTGGGCCAAAGCGATATTCCCGTCGAGGTCTGTCGCAAGTTGCTGGGCCCCGACGCCATCGTGGGCCTTTCGGCCCGTTGCGAGGAGATGCTCGAGTACGTCAAGACCGCCGACATGAGCCTAGTCGACTACCTGGGCATCGGTCCACTCCACGAGACCGAGACCAAGCGCGACTGCGGACGCGCAGCCGACGGCTCTATCATCACCAAGAGCTTTGAGGACCTGGCCGCACTCCACGCGGCAAGCCTCGTGCCTATCGTGGTGGGCGGCGGCGTCAAGACGGCCGACCTGCCGCAGCTCAAGGCCACCGGCGTCGACGGCTTCTTTGTGGTGAGTGCCGTCTGCAGCGCCGATGACCCCTACGCCGCGGCCAAGGAGCTCGTCGACACCTGGCAGCAGGCATAGGCATAAGCCGAGCAGTTGCTCCGCGACCCCATAACTTCAGCAATGGAAAGCGCATCCCAGTTTGGATCTCCATTCCGGGATGCGCTTTCCGCCGAGATGGCGGCAGCAGCCTCTACCCTGCCAGATATGTCTCCAGTGCCGGCAAGGTCGCCTCCGCATCGCGGCGACCAATCTGGTAGATGCGCTCAAGTTCATCGGGCTCGCGACACAGCGACGGCACCTTCACCGATTCGCTCGGCCGCACCACAAAGATCTCGCCGGCAGCCTCGCGACGTGCCAGGTCATCGAGCGTGGCATTGTAGACCTCATGCCGATGCTCAAGCGCTGCGACAAACTCCGGATAGTGACGGAACACGCGCCGCAGCATGGGCATCACGCTGTTGGGCTGCTTCACAAAGCCCGCTGGCTGCGTGAGTACCACGATATTGCGGTCATACCCCTGCGCAAACAGCCATGCGCTGGGAATAGAATCAGCCACGCCGCCATCCAGGTACTTACGGTCCTCAATGGCGACAGGGCGCGTCGCCACGGGAATCGCCGACGACGCCCGGATCCACTCGATATCCCGCTCGTCGCCATAGGGCAGGTCGTGGTAGACGGCCTTGCCCGTCTCGATATCGGTACACACGCACGTAAACCGCATGGGACAGGCGCGATATGTCTCCAGGTCGATGGGATCGCGCTCGATGGGCACCTCGTGATAGGCAAAATCGGCATTGAACATGTCGCCGGTTCGCAACCAGCTTGTCACGCTCGCATAGCGCTTGTCGGCGCAATAGGCCTTGTTGTAGCGAATGGCACGGCCGATCTGGCGCGATTTAAAGTTGTAGCCAAACGCCGCGCCTGCCGAGACACCCACCATATGGTCGCAAGTTAAGCCGTGTTCCATCCAAACGTCGAGCACGCCCGCCGTATACATACCGCGGTAGCCGCCTCCCTCGAGTGCCAGCCCCACCGTGCGCGTCGTATTTGACTGTGCCATGCGACCATCTCCGTCCCCACAAATTCAAACGGAACAAGTATACCCGTCAACATATATCGTCCCAGTCGCATTTTCATCGAACATCGCATCGTCGCGCTACCGCTTGTCGAATAATAGCCGCCCACAGCATGTGCACCCATATATAATTGTGCATTATTGTTTACACTACTCAGCTGTTATCAACAGTGAACATTAGCCGACAAATTAACTCAACAACGCAGCAAGGCGGGGGCCTGGATACATGCAAAACGCCGAGCAACGACGCGTGTACACAACGAGCTCGCCCGACGCAATCCGCCCCGACCTCAGAAAGCCGCTTAGAACATGGATACTGTCAGCAATTACACCGAAACGCTCGAAAAGACCGTCCGCGACCTTCTCAAGCGTCAGGAGGATCTGATCAGGACTGCCTTTACCGACCAGCTTACCGGGCTTGGCAACCGCGGCGGCTTTACCCGTTCCCTCGAGGAGCTCTGGGAGCAGGACACCCCCGTTACCATGGCGTACGTCGATATCGACAACCTCAAGCACTGCAACGACGTCTTTGGCCATGACGAGGGCAACCGCTATATTTTGCAGGTAAGCCTCTATCTTAAGCTGTATATGAAGGTGGACGAAGCGGCGTTTCGCATAGGCGGCGACGAGTTTGCCATCCTATCTACGATTGCGACCGAGGACGACCTCGCCGAACGTCTGGAACGCTGCCGAACGGTCCTGCTCAAAAACAACGATTCCGAGATGCCCCGCTCGTTTAGCTACGGAGTGTCACATGCCGACCCCGCCCTGGGCGAAGCCCCCAATCGTGTGACGCTCGATGCCGACCATCGCATGTACGACTACAAGCTACGTCATGCCGTGCACCTCGATCGACGCAATATCACGAAAGTCCACGCCGACGACTTCGAAATAAGCGATCGTATTTTCGACGCCTTTTCGATGCTCAACGAAGGTCGTTATTTCTTTATCGAGAACTTGTACAAACATCGCACCCTTTGGTCACAAGGTGCCTTGCGCGATCTTGGCCTTCCCTCGGAGCACATAGACAACTGTCGCGATTACTGGAAAACGCACGTCCATCCCGATGACCTTGAGGCTTTTACCGACGACATCGACCAAGTCTATAACGGCTCCAAGCACCATCGAGTCATGCAGTATCGTGTACGCAACGCCACGGGCGACTACGTGCTCTGCCGTGCTCGCGGTTTTCGCATCGATGGGGACGAAAACGAGCCCTCGCTCTATGTTGGCGAGCTCGTCAATCATTCCCTTGCCGAGACCGTCGACGCCGCCACGGGGCTTGGAACGCAACGCATGCTGGTCAACGCTATCGATGCCTGTCGCCGCGACCACTGCAAAACAGGACTCATCGCCGTGCGCGTTCGTGGCACGACGAAGCTCAACGAGCTCTATGGAGCCGAGGCGGTCGACAACATGCTTGCCGAATACGCAGGCCGCATGCTGTCTATCACCCGCGGCAGGAGCAGGGTCTACCGTTCACGTAGCGCCCAGTTCGTCGTGCTCAGCAACGACCTGGACCACGAGGCATTCGAGCAACTGACCCGCCACCTTAAAGAGGCCGTTTTCGCTCCTGTGCAAATCGCGGGCGACACCATTACTCCCGTCTGTCTTGTCGTCCCGGCCTTTTACGAGCGCCTGGACTCCCAAACATCTGCTGTTTTGTGCGAACTTGACCGCCGCCTTCGCACAGCTGGCGGGCTTGTCCCCAACGACAGCCTCCCTATACCCGAGGTCGAACGCAAAAGCGCAATCGCCGAACGCATCGATATGCTCACCGGTCTCTACCGACCCAGCGAGTTTATGCGCCGTGCCAATGCCTTCATCAAGGCAAGGCGCGACGGCGCTTGGTGTATCGCCACCGTCGACATGGGCCACATGCGCCTATTTAACGAATGGTATGGACAGGCCGAAGGCGACCGTATGCTTGCCGATGTGGGCACGGTGCTCAAGGATATCGAGAACGCCGACATGGGTGTCGCGGGATACTGGGGGCAAGACGACTTTTGTCTGCTCATCCCTTTTAAGCACATCACCGTCCATCAAATCTACAACCGCGTTCGCGAGGCAGTGGCCAGACATAATGACGGCGTAGGCTTCTGGCCGTCCATGGGCATTTACCCCATCGACTCCAATGAGGAGATCACCATCGATGCGCAGGCAAAGGCCATGTTTACCAATCGACGCGCCAAAAACGACTTCAAGGAGCGCATTGCCATTTTCCGCCCCGAGGAATATGAGCATGAGGTTGCGTTCCACCGCACGCTGACCGAGTTCCAATACGCGCTCTCAAACGGCCGCATCACGTACTACCTTCAGCCCCAGGTCGATATGGAAACCGGCGAGATTATTGGCGCCGAAGCACTCACCCGCTGGATTGACAAGGACGGCTCTCTCATTTCGCCCGCAACGTTTATCCCCGCACTCGAGGAAAGCGGCTTTGTAGTGACGCTCGACAAGTACATTTGGCAGGGTGTCGCCTCGTGGCTGCGCGAGCGCATCGATCGAGGACTTCGTGTGGTTCCGGTCTCGCTTAATGTGTCGCGCGTGGATATCCTTGCCTGCGACGTTGCCGAACATATGGGGGCGCTTGCCGCCCAATACAACCTACCGCCCGAGCTCATGCGCATCGAGATCACCGAGACGGCTTATACGGGAGACCCCGAGGCCGTGGACAAACTGACAGCCGACCTGCACACCCGCGGCTTCTCGACCTATATGGACGATTTTGGCACCGGTCAGTCCACGCTCGCGATGCTCAAGAACGTCAACGTCGACGTCATCAAGCTCGACCGCACCTTTGTGCCCACCGACCGCGATCAAGGCCGCAGCACGCAGATCGTGTCATCGATGCTCGAGATGGCGCAGTCGCTCCATCTGCCCGTCGTGGTCGAAGGCGTCGAGACAAATGAGCAGGCGAACATGCTGCGACAAATGGGGGCCTGCCACGCTCAGGGCTTCCTCTACTACCGCCCCATGCCGACGAAGAATTTTGAGGCATTGCTCGATGGCGGCAATAGCAACTGATACGCTCGCGCGCAAGACGCCACCGCCGAAGGGAGCATTTGCCTCCATTTGCTAACTTATATCCCCAATTCAAACCAAATTGGGGATATGATACAAACCGTTGTTCCGCCCAAGGAGGTTATCCATCATGAACGAGTCATATCGCCTGGGCGAGCAATCGATTATTGCCTATCTTCAGCGACTTGCGAACGGCGTCTCGACCGCCGAACTCGATGTTGCCGCGCTGCCTGCTGGGCTACGCGCCGTTGGTGAGCAACTGCAAAAGACGCATGCCATCCTGCAACAAGAGCACCGGCTGCTTGAGCGCAACGCCTATATCGACCCGCTCACCAACTTGGGCAACCGCAACGGATTCGACCGTCACGTCGAGCAGCTCTGGCGCAAAGGCGACCCCTTCACCTGCGCCTATATTGACATCGACCATCTCAAGCATTGCAATGATAGGTTTGGCCACGCCGAAGGCAATCGCTATATTCTGAGTATCTGCCGCACGCTCTCCGAAACCATGGAGCACGATGAGATGCTGTTCCGTATCGGTGGAGACGAGTTTGTGCTTATCTCGCCCTCCGCAAACGAGACTGAACTCGAACAGCGCTTGGAGCAGATACGTACCAGGCTGATCGAGGCGAGCTCAGGTGGCAAGGCGCCCATGATCGGCAGCTTTAGCTTTGGCTGCTCGCGCGTCGATCCACTTGCCGGCGACACGCGTCGCCAGATGACGATGGATGCCGATCGCAAGATGTATCGCTATAAGCTCATGCATCGTGTACAGCAACCGAAAGGCGATGACACGCCGCAACGCCCAGTCGTCGATCAGCTTCCCTGCAACGACCGGGTGTTCCAAGCGATCTCTATGAGCTCCGAGACGCGCTATCCGTTTATCCTCAATCTCGATACGGGCGAATCGCAATGGTCGGTCAACGCCGTGCGAGATTTTGACCTGCCCTCCCAGCACCCTTTTAACTCGGTCGATATGTGGCTTGCCCGCGTTCATCCCGAGGACCGCGACAACGTACGCGCCGAGCTCGACATGGTGATAAACGGCACGTGGCACTTCCACTACATGCAGTACCGCGTGATGGATGCCACCGGAGCGTACGCGCTTTGCGACTGCACGGGCTACCGCTTGGACGGCACCGATACCGAGCCCAGCATGTATGTGGGCATTATCATCAACCGAAGCCTAGCGGATACGACCGACTCGGTAACGGGCCTGGGCGATATTCACGCCTTGGTCAACGCCATTGGCGAAATGCGTCGCGTGGCGCGCGAGGCAGGCTTTATTGCCATTAAGGTTGACGATATCGCCGAGGTCAATGCCCGCTTTGGATTCGATGCAGGCGACCGTGTGCTCGCCGAAAGCGCCGCCTGCCTCATGGATTGTTCACGCGGCAAAGGTCGCATGTTCCGCTCGACGGGACCGACATTCGTGGCGCTTTTCGACGACTTTGATCCCGAAGAGACCGACGCGATCGCAGAAGAAATCGAGCGGTTCCTGGGTTCCCCGTGCTCATCGGCTCGCTTGAATATCAGCCGCCCATTCGCGTGGCGACGCTTCATCTGGACGCTGTCGATCGACAGCCTGTTTCCATTTTGAACGAGCTCAAAGCGTTGCTTAAAGAGGCACCGCAAGTACCGGGCACCAAGCTGGACTAGCGTTGTGGGGCGCGATGTGAAACACAAGCCGTTTCACATCGCGCCCCGCGCCATCTGCCCTCTCGTGCGATAATCCTCCGCAGAAGTCACCGACAGCAGAGGGAGTTTGTGATGAAGGTTCTTTTGGTCAATGGCAGCCCCAAGGCAAACGGCAACACCGCCCGCGCACTCGCCGAGGTCGCAGGGCAACTTAATGCAGAAGGCATTGATACCGAGGTGTTTCAGCTGGGC
>CALGZY010000199.1 GCA_937934355.1 uncultured Collinsella sp.
AAATGCGGTGTCGAGGATGGGATGCTCTTCAAGAAGGCTCAGCAGCCTTTGTCCGTTTGCGGCAGTCCTTCCGAGATTTTCGGTAATAGCTGCCGTCGAACGGTTGTGGAGATCAACAAGACTCTTTAAAGACCCTACCGAGTCCTTCGCACTCTCAAGAAGACTGGCGCAGAAAAACTCTATCCATTCCTCGTAAGTTCCTCGTTCCCTTACGGATGTGAGTTGTCGGTAGTACTCGCTTCGATTTTTCTTGAACTGGAACGATGGATAGAACAAGCAAGAATGAAGAACGCCATCATTGATGAGCATAAGTGTAATGAGAAGCCTGCCCAGGCGACCGTTTCCGTCTAGGAATGGATGGGCAGTTTCAAATTGGTAATGGACGAGCGCCGCCCGCACGATCGGATCCATTTCGACTTGAGGCTCATTGATAAATCGTTCGAGGTCCTGGAGCGTGTTGCTCAAATCTTCAATGTTTGGAGGGACGAACGATGCAGTTGCAATGGTGCAGCCTGAAGGGCCAATCCAGTTTTGTGAGGAGCGCAGCTCGCCTGGATTCTTCTCCGTTCCGCGCACTCCGTCCAGCAGGACCGCATGAACCTGCCTGAGAAGCCTCGTACACAAGGGCATCTTTTTGAGCAGTTCTACGCCGCGGTCGACAGCACGGACATAATTCACGACATCTGCGACATCTTTATGATGGAGCTGGGTTTGCGATGGACTAAGTAGGTCGTCAAACGTGCACTGGGTTCCCTCAATTTGCGAAGAAAGGAGTGCTTCTTTGCGCACATACATTGTCAGATACATGTCGGCGTTGGGAACAAAGTAGAGCATGCCTTCAAGCTCTCCAAGCTTTCGTGAGCATGTGGAAAGCGTGCGATAGGTTTCCTCAGTGAGGTTTAGCTGCCTCAATGATTGCAAGGGCGTTGGCAAAAACGAATAGTAAGCCAATTTCCCCGATAGATTATTGCGGAGCGTTCCCTGGCCGTTCTCCTCGATTTGCATCGCGCCCTCCATATCTTTAGTGCCGGAAACTCGCTATTAGGCTAATCATATCAATTCTAATAACGAGTTTATGGCGAAAATAGTTATTAGAGTCGATTTGAATAATCTAATGACGAGAAGTCGTTATTGCTTTGGTGCAAGGTGGTCGAGTGGTCCCTCGGGCGCAGAGGAAAACGGAGCATTCAACACGAGCGTGGATAATCTCCCGGTTTTGGCCTGTGTGCGGGCTCAAAGTGGGAGATTATCCGCGCTCGTTAGATAGACGTCCGAAAATCCACGCTCATTCGGTTAGCGCAGGGGCAAGCTGCTTTTCGCCATGGTGCCACACGTGAGCCTGGCCTCCTGTGTCAGATTCTAATAACGAGTTTCCGGAATAAATAGTTATTAGAGTTGAAACGGCCGACCTAATGACGAGAAGTTGTTATTAGGTCGGCCGTTAGTCATTGGGGATGTTCTTAAATGACTACTTGAGTCCCGGGAGGCGGGTGTGGGGGAACGAGCGCTCCAGGAATTCGGAGCAGTGGGCGTAGTCTTTGGCGAAGTAGCTGCTGTAGAGCGAATCGAGTACGTATTGCACGGCGATGTGGCTTGCGAACTGCGTGATACGATGCGTCATGCTCTCGTGATCGCTCACCGTAAGGTAGGCGGCAAAGCCGGGGTGAATGCGCGCGCAGTAGGGCGTGCCGATGACGATGACTGGGACGTTCCGGCTGCTGAGGATCGGCAAGATTTCCTTGAGGTTGGGCGCAAGGCCGCTGTAGGAGATAACGATCGCCGCGCGGTCTGAATCCGAGGTAAGCGCCGTGCGCACCTGTGCCTCGATGTTGCCGTAGCATGTGGCGCTCTTGCCGGCCGAGAGCAGGCGGTCGCGGAACATTCCCGCTGGATAGAGGTTGTGCGAGCCCGTGTAGATGTCGACCTGTCGGGCGTTCGCGATGAGCTTGGCGGCATGGTCAAGTTGCGTGGGGTCGAGCAGCTCCTGCGTTTCGGCCAGCGTGGTCTGGTAGAGCCCCTCCATGCGCTCCATGACCTGCGCAGGGGTGGACGTAGCGTCGAAGGGAAAGTTGATGTCCACGTCGCGGCGGTTTCCTGCCTCGGTCGCCAGGCGGATGAGCTCGACCTTGAGATCTTTGAATCCCTCGAGGCCGAGCTTTTTGCAAAAACGGTGCACGCTCGCAACAGAAACGTTGGTGCGCGCGGCAAATTCCTTAATAGAAAGCCCGCGGATGTCCTCGCCGATGGCAAGGGCTGCAATGCCGAGTTGTTGCTCGGTGGGGGTGAGGCCCTGCGCCTCGGTAATCTTGCGTTTGATATCCATGCGAACTCCCGCATTCGCTAAACCGGCTAAAAGGGGACAGGCTTATTCTGGCACGTTTCGGTCGGTATCAGGAAGTGTCAGGGACGGGGCGGCGGCAGGACTCGAGAGCGAAAAGAAGTATCGGGTTTGGTACGCCCGCTTCTGCCCGTCCCGTGCGCAGACGATACTCGGCTTATCGACCCGCGATGCAAAGGAGGTGCTCGTCCCACGAGCACTACCGGGAAGGGCTCGCGATTCGAGTCCCCACCTTAGCATTTGAACCATTTGGCACTATAATTACTGTAGGCATGCGCACAACGTTGCGCTTAATCAAGAGGAGAAAACGTATGGGTCTGTTTGACATGTTCAAGAAGAAGGCCGAGCCCGCGGCTGCCGCTGCTCCGGCCTCCATCTCTGCTTCTGCTGGCGCCGACGTGCTGTGCTCGCCCGTCAAGGGCAAGGTCATCAAGATGGCCGACGTGCCCGATCCCGTCTTTGGTGGCGAGGTTCTGGGCAAGGGCTGTGCCGTGTGGCCCGAGGACGATCTGGTCTACGCTCCCTGCGACGGTAAGGTGACCGTCACCATGGGTCACGCCGTGGGTCTGCAGTCCGATAGCGGCATCGAGGTTCTGGTGCACGTTGGCGTCGATACCGTCAACATGAACGGTGACGGCTTCGAGGGCTTCGTCAAGGCTGACGACGTCGTGAAGGCTGGCCAGCCCATACTCAAGATCGACCGCGCCAAGATCGCCGCTGCCGGTTACAAGGACTGCGTCGTCGTGGCCGTGTCCAACACCGCCGAGTTTGCCGATGTCGAGCTCACCGTTGAGGCAGAGTCCGCCGTCGCCGCCGGTGACGCCATCGTCAAGGTCGTCCGCAAGTAAACTGCGGCGTCCAAAGGATGTGCAAGGGTGGTCGGGTTTTCCGGCCACCTTTTTTATTGCACCGTGGGGAAGCGTTTTATTGCACGTTGGGCGGGCTTGCAAACCGTTCGGACGCTAAAACGAACCGACCACGCCTTCGCGTTGCCGAGGGTGTTCATAAGTGGATAGTATGGGCTTACTTATTACAACGTGTGCCGCGTCCGGGAAGCGCGGTGCCGCTCATTGGGAGGAACAACATGAAAAAGAAGCTGCTGCTTGCGCCCCTCATGGCCGTCTTGGTTGCATGCGTGGTCGTGCTTTCCGGCTGTGGAGGTCCTTCGGTTGAGGAGCTCATCACCGAGGATCTTACGACGCAGTTTGACGAGGTCAAGAACGGTGGCGACGACTTCCTCTCTGGTCTGGAGGAGGCTTCGGGCGACGAGTTCGAGCAGCTGGGTATCGATCCCAAGGAGTACGCCAAGACCTATCTTGAGGGCTTTGACTGCAAGATCGGCGACGTGACGGTCGACGAGGACAAGGGTGTCGCGACCGCCGAGGTCTCTATTACATGCAAATCTATGAACAAGATCGTCGAGGACTTCTCCACCCAGTATCAGGAGAAGGTTGCTGCGCTTGACACGGTTCCTTCCGATGACGAGCTGTACAAGATGGCCGGTCAGGTCATGGTCGATGTGACCAAGGCCACCGAGCCCAGGAAGACCACGGTCATCTTCAAGTACACCTGCAACGACGACGGCGAGTGGTCTGCCGACGACTCCGTCAACTCCGAGATGATGGATGCAATGCTGAGCTAGTTCGTTGCGGCGTTTTACCAAACGCCGTAACCACTTGACGCTGCAAGCCCGCCAGGGCGGCAATCTGCCTTTCAACTTCGGCGGCATGACCAGAAGGTCAATGCCGCCTCG
>CALGZY010000200.1 GCA_937934355.1 uncultured Collinsella sp.
ATCCACACAGCTCACGGTCTTGACCAGGTTCTCGCCCACCAGCGCAGGCGCCTCGGCGAGCTTTGCCGCAAGCTCCGTCAGGTCAAAGACCTCGGTCGAAATAATGCCCTGCTGAGCACCATGGTCACGCAGGTGGCGCACGAGTGCACGGGTGTCGATACCCTCTACGGCCACGATGTCGTTGTCTTTAAGGTATTCGGGCAGGCTTATGGAGCTACGCCAATTGGAAGGGGCGTGGCACATATCGTGCACGATCATGCCGCGAAGAGCGGGAGTTGCGGAACCGCGCTCGGTTGAGCCGGGATACGCACTTTGCACGTCATCCGGATCGATGCCATAGTTGCCAATCTGAGGGTATGTCATGGTGACAATCTGACCTGCATACGAGGGGTCGGTCAGAACTTCAAAATATCCCTCGAGCGAAGTGTTAAAGCATACTTCGCCACATGCCGTACCTGCAGCTCCGCAGGCGCGGCCGTAAAAGACCGTTCCATCTGCGAGCATGAGGATCGCGGCGCTTGCGCACCCTTTGCTGGTGCGGGACATGATTCGCTGAGCCAAATCGCTTGGCGCAGCCTTGGCAGACATGATGCCCGCCGAAAGGTTCGTGCCCATGTTCTCTCCTTTTCGGTCTCTCGGTACCGGCTTAAAGGTTATTTAGGCCTGGAGGTATTTTAGTCATCTAAGGCGACTGTGGCACGACAATTTAAAAAAGTATGCCAACAGACACATATCGATACATTAAGTAAACGGTCTTGTGCGTCTGTTGGCATGATACTCCCCTATTCGGAAGGCTGCGGCAAGACGTCGGAAGGCCGCTTCTCAGCGGCGCCACCGCGGAATATCTCGCGGCCATGCAGCATGTGTTCCATCTGGCGCTCAACGGCCTCTTCATCGATTTGAGACTGCTTGACCTGCGTGTCATCGGTGAGCGAGGACACGGAGTTCACCTGGGTCTGAATCTTATCGGTGAGCTTGTCGTTCATGCCGATGATTTTGAGGTTCCAATCGATATACGTCGTATTGGCAGATTTCTCCTTGGTCCACACAAACGTAAGCATCGCGCGGCGGGTGCCCGTTGCAGGCACAAAGCCAAATAGCTGATCATGGGCAAAGTTACCCTTATCATCCGTGAGAGCGTATACCTTGTACACCACGCGGTTGATCTTCTCGTTAAGCAAGGCATTGGTGGAGAGAGCCGATGCCTGAATCTGGGAGTTTGAAAGCAGCTCCAGCTCATTTTTTGACTGAGTGTCCACCACCGAGACCTCGACGACGCCCGTGCGCTCGTCCGCCTCGCCTACCGTAAACTGCTCCGGAAACTGCGTGAATCCGTTGCCCCACTCCACGCCGGACTTCATGGCATTGGTCACGGTTTCGTAATCCGCACACTCTGAGAGGTTTGCCGTATTCAAGCGGCGGCTCACACCGTAGACAATCTGCATACCAACCACAAACAGCAAGACACCGACGATACACAAGATCGCCGTGCGCGAGATCGCCTCGCCCGCCTTGGATCCAGAAGGGTCCTGCTCGGACAGGGGGTCTACTTTGGCACGACGAGCGCGACGCAGGTTAAGACCCACCTGAACGTCGGCATGTCTTGCCTTATCGTCGGCCTTAGCCGCATCGCTACCGCGCACGCGGCGATGCGCCAGCAGCGGGTCGATAACGCCCGAATCGTCGAGCTCAGAAAAGAGCTCTTGTGCCTCATCTTCTGTTAAGGGTGCGTTCTTAGCCATCAATGTCCTCGGGTATTACTCGGTGCGCGCCGCGCGCACGCCTTCGAACTGCATTCGATAGTAGCGAGCATACGTGCCGCCGCGAGCGAGAAGCTCCTCATGTGTACCACGCTCCACGACCTGCCCACGTTCCACCGTGGCGATCTCGTCGGCATCCTTAATGGTGGACAGACGATGCGCGATGATGATCGTGGTGCGATTGGCTGCCAAGCGCTCGAGCGACTCCTGGACAGCCTCCTCGCTCTCGTTATCAAGGGCAC
>CALGZY010000201.1 GCA_937934355.1 uncultured Collinsella sp.
AATCGGGCGCGGCGCTGCTCTTTCCGGTGCATATCGCCAAGGACGTGCTGTACGTTGTCCAACACGAGCTGAAGCGTAGCGTTCTTGCCAGCGGGGGAGCGCTCGACGAGGCTTCTGCCCGCGCGATTGGCGAGGCGGCGCTGGCATTTGTTCGGAACATGACCGAAAACGCCACGGCCGTGGGTGTAGATGCGTCGGACCTTTGGCTGGCCGACAAATACTTAGCGCTCCATCGCGATTACGAGGACAACTTGGTACTCGCCGCATGCAAACGCGCCCAGGTTGATTACTTGGTAACTAACGATCGCAAGCTGCTCGAACATGCCGATCTTGCAGCAAAGACACCTCGTCAAATGATGCCGATTCTGGCTTTGGTCGAACGCGGCGGCGCGGCTATCGGTTGACGCGAACTGTTTGCGGGCCTCTTGGACGACGATGCGCCAAGGGGCCCGCGTCTGCTATTTACAAAAGCTCGGCCTTGATGGCGGGACTTTCTGCGAGCTTTTCGGCGGCCTTTTCGTCGGAGCTGTCGAGTGCTGCCAGACTGCGGTAGACCCACTCATTGACCTGGGTGTTCTTGACGCCTGCGGTCTGCATAAGGGCGCCTACCTCGCGGATTGCTGCGAACAGATCGGCTTTGGGACCCGCGAGCTCGACGTCGACGCCGTGGTAGGCGGTCACGCCGCGGTTTTCGCTCACGTGGTCGATAAAGCCCTCGACGGTCTCAAGCTGCTGGGCGAGAGCTGCATCATCGTCAGCGTCCAGCGCAACAAGGGCGTTCGAAACCGTGAGGGCGGGATGTCCGCAGGGGACAAAGCCTTCGATGACATCCATAGCTTCGGTAATGGTTGAGCCCAGGCCTGCGAGGGCATTGACGAGTTGCTGCTTGGTATCCATAACGGTCCTTTCGACGGGTCAATTTTGCTTGGCGAAAATATACGTGACGCAATCGGTAGCAAAAGTGCGAAGTGCGGCGCACATTGGGGTCTTCACAGCTCGTGCATAGAACAGCTGTCCGCTTTCAGAACGTGGTAAGATAACACTCCACAAGCGGGGCTCGCCCTGCATGTTCCTTGAAAAGTCGACGGGTGTTGGGTACTCGTGCCCGATGCCATCCAGACTTTCCCGACATTCGGGGGCGACTGGTTTCGACACGATAGCTCTGAGAGAGGAAGCAAGCCGAGGTCTCCTCGCCTCGTTAAACAGGGGTACCGTCAAATTGAATTGACAACAACTCTTCTTTTGAGCCTATGGCTCTCGCTGCTTAGTTTATAGCGGCGCGTCAACCCGGTGATTTCCCCGACACCGGCGCGACGTCATTTTAGGGGAATGCTCCTGCGCACGTAATCGGTATGGCGCAGGCTAAGACCGAACCGGTTAGGACGCCGCGAGCGTGTCGCTGCGCGCAAAGCGTCCGAGACTAAACCAGCGACTGAGCTTGGAGATGCCAATCAGGGGGCTTTCGTGGACCGGAGTTCGATTCTCCGCGCCTCCACCATTAGTTACAAGCAGGTAGAGAAGTGTCTCTACCTGCTTTTTTATTACTTATAGATACCGCGGAGAATCGAACTCTGTGCAGGGCGCGAGCGTTTGTAGCGAGCGGGCGAGGGCGCCGGCAGGCGGCCGAAGCCGGTGCGTATTTGCGAAGCAAATACGCGGATTCTCCGCGCAAACTATCAGCTCAATATGGATGCGATGTTTATCGAATCTCAGCCGGCCATGCGCCGCATCAACGGATCCCCTCCCGCACCGCGGAGAATCGAACTCTGTGCAGGGCGCGGACGTAAAGAAAATGCCGCAGCAACGCAGGGTGGGATGCGCTTTCCCGATGGCAGCCCAGGCGGAAAGCGCGTCCCGGAATCCGCGCTCAGACTGGGACGTAGTTTCCGGATGACACATCAAGCGGAAACTGCGACCCGGAATCGAGCCGTAGAGTGGGATATGCTTTCCCAATGGCAGCTCAAGCGGAAAGTACATCCCGGAATCTCGCCTCAAACTGGGACACACTTTCCGCTTCACCTGCCGCCTCGAAAAACCTGCGCGCTCGCCATCCCAAAACTGGGTAGAAGAAAGCCAAAACGCAATCGCAGGAGGTCAATATGACTGCAGAAGATAAGGCAAAGAACGCCGGCAAGGTCGCGCTCGTCCTGGAGGGCGGCAGCTTCCGCGGGCAATTTACCGCAGGCGTGCTCGACGTCCTCATGGAGACTGGCGTCGAGATTCCGGCGGTATATGGCGTATCGGCCGGCGCCCTCAACGGCGTGAACTACAAGTCGCACCAGATCGGCCGTGCCAACCGCATCAACCTGGCTTTCTGCAACGATAGCCGCTTCATGGGCGCCGCGTCGTTTGCGTCCACGGGTTCCATCGTGGGTTACGACTTTATCTTCAACGATGTCCAGGATCGCCTAGATCCCTTTGACAACGAGACGTTCGACGCGAGCCCCATCGAGATGTACGCCGTCGCGACGGATATGCTCTTTGGAACCGCCACATACCTGCCGGTCAAAAGCGCCGTACTTGACCTCGACGCTGTGCGCGCATCGACGTCACTGCCGCTGGTGACGCCGTCGGTCGAGATCGACGGGCACAAATACGTCGACGGCGGCGTAGCCGATTCGGTCCCTATCGAGCACGTGCTGGAGGAGGCGGGCTTCGATCGCGCGGTTGTCATTGTCACGCAGGACCGCTCGTACGAGAAAAAGCCCTACGAGTTTATGCCCGCCGCACGCGCCCGCTATGCCGACTATCCCTACCTGCTCGAGGCTATCGAGACGCGCCACGACCGCTATAACATCCAGCGCATGCATCTGTGGAAGTATGAGCGCGAGGGCCGCGCGCTGGTCGTTGCTCCGCAAAAGCCGGTCGAGGTCGGTCACGTTGAGCACGATTCGGCAAAGCTCCTCGACCTGTATATTCAGGGCCGCCAGGAGGCAAAGCGCCTACTGAGTGATATCGAGGCATTTGTCGAGCGCTAGTGTCGCGACGTCATGACCCATGGACGACATGTGCAGAAACTCTGGTCGGAGCCAAAATACCTGTTGACTCGTACGGCGAGCGGGGTAATATGGACGGGTTACTTGCAGAGCCCCGTGAATCTCTGTAACAACACGTACTGTACATGGAGGAGTCTAAGTGATTTCGAAATCGACTCACTACGCCAAGCAGGGCGAGGTCCAGCGCAACTGGGTTCTCGTCGACGCCGATGGTGCTGTCCTGGGCCGTCTTGCCACCCAGATCGCAATGATCCTGCGCGGTAAGAACAAGCCCCAGTTCACGCCCAACAGCGACTGCGGCGACTTCGTTGTCGTCATCAACGCCGATAAGGTCCAGCTTACCGGTAATAAGGCCGACACGAAGACCTATTATCGCCACAGCGGCTACAACGGCGGCCTCAAGGCTGAGAGCTTCCGCCAGGCTATGGAGAAGCACCCGGAGAAGGTCATCGAGCGCGCCGTTCGCGGCATGCTGCCCAAGACCACCCTCGGCCGTGCCCAGATGACCAAGCTTAAGGTCTACGCTGGTGCCGAGCATCCGCATGCTGCCCAGAACCCCACGAAGATTGAGCTGGAGGCTTAAAGATGGCTGAGAACACCGTTGTCTACCAGGGTACCGGCCGTCGTAAGAACGCCGTCGCCCGCGTCCGTCTCGTCCCCGGCACCGGCAAGGTGACCATCAACAAGCGTGATGCCGAGCAGTATTTCGGCCGTCATCAGCTCGTTGAGAACGCCCTTGCTCCCTTCAAGGTGACCGACACCGCCGGTCAGTTCGACGTTATCGCTCTGTGCGATGGCGGCGGCATCTCCGGTCAGTCCGGCGCTCTGCGCCTGGGCATCGCTCGCGCTCTTCTGAACGCTGGCGATTACCGTGCTGACCTCAAGAAGGCCGGTTTCCTTACGCGCGATGCTCGCGTGGTCGAGCGCAAGAAGTACGGCCTCAAGAAGGCCCGCCGCGCTCCCCAGTTCTCCAAGCGCTAAGGTTTTATCTCCTTTCGAGATACAATGTACAAGCGGGGCCTGCCGATTCCTCGGCGGGTCCCGCTTTTCTTTTTCGACTAGGGTGGGCGGTTGCATATCGCCTGCTAGGGAAGGAGCGATCCTATGCCCCAGAACATCTTCGGTACCGACGGCGTCCGTGGCGTCGCCAACGCTGATCTTTCGTGCGACCTCGCGTTTCGTCTGGGTCGCGCGGCGACCAAGTTTCTTGGTCCGGATATCTGCATCGGCCGTGATACGCGCCTTTCGGGCACCATGCTCGAGAGCGCTCTGACCGCCGGCATCATGGCCGAGGGCGGCCGTCCGCACTGCTGCGGCGTCATTCCTACGCCGGCCGTGGCACTGCTCACTGTTCAGAACGAGCTCGATGGCGGCATTGTCATCTCCGCTTCGCACAATCCGCCGGAGTTCAACGGCATCAAGTTCTTTAGCCGCAAGGGCATGAAGCTTCCCGATGCTGTCGAGGAAGAGATCAGCGCCTGGGTCATGTCCGAGGAAGCCATGGCTGCCGACACGCTGCCGACCGGTGCCGGCGTGGGCCACATCATCAAGATGAAGGACGCTCGCAAGGCATACGTCGACCACGCCATCGATACGCTTGATGGCCTGAGGCTCGACGGCCTGGTCGTTGCCGTCGACTGCGGCCACGGTGCTTCTTGCCAGACCACGCCCGCCGCGCTGCAGCGCCTGGGCGCCACGGTCCATGCCATCAACACCGATTACTGCGGCACTGACATTAACGTTGAGTGCGGCTCTACGCACCTCGAGCCCCTGCGCGAGCTCGTGCTGCGCACCCATGCTGATATCGGTCTGGCCCACGACGGCGACGCCGACCGCGTACTGTTCGTGGACAGCGAGGGCAATGAGATCGACGGTGACTACATCCTGGCTATCTGCGGTTCTGACCTCGCCGCTCGCGGCAAGCTCGCCAACTCCGAGATCGTCTCGACCGTCATGTGCAACCTTGGCTTCTCCATCGCTATGAAGGAGCAGGGCTTCGAGATGGTCCAGACCGCCGTGGGCGACCGCTACGTTCTGGAGCGCATGCTCGCGGACGGCGCCGTCATCGGCGGCGAACAGTCCGGCCACATCATCTTCCTGGAGCACAACACCACCGGTGATGGCCTGGTGACGGCTCTGCAGCTGCTGGCCGTGCTCAAGCGCACTGGTCGTACCCTCACCGATCTTGCCGGCATCATGAAGAAGTACCCGCAGGTACTCGTCAACGTGCATTCCGACAACAAGGCCGGTCTGGACGATTGCCAGCCCATTTGGGACGCCGTCGCTGCTGCCGAGAAGGAGCTTGACGGCCGCGGCCGCATTCTGGTGCGCCCGAGCGGTACCGAGCCGCTGGTCCGCGTGATGGCCGAGGCCGAGACGCACGAGCTGACCCAGCGCGTTGTCGACGACATCGTCGAGGTTGTCAAGCGCGAACTTCCCTAATGGTCAAAAACCGTTGCCAAGTGGTAAACTGTTAAGGTTATTTTGATTGATTGGTATGTCCGAGGGGGAGCATGTTCACTAAAGTCCTAAGGTCTTTTGGTATGCGTGGTCGAGTCCTTACGCTGGATGCTCCCATCTCGGGCGATGTCATTCCGCTTTCCGAGGTAAACGATCAGACGTTTGCCACCGGCCTTTTGGGCCGGGGCGTGGCGATTCGGCCCACCGGAACGCGTGTGATTGCACCGGCTGATGCCAAGGTCGAGGCCATTTTTCCCACGGGACACGCTGTTGCGCTTAACACGGTCGATGGCTTGGACGTGCTCATCCACGTTGGTTTGGACACTGTTCAGCTCGAGGGCAAGCACTTTACCGTACATGCGCAAGTGGGTGACATCGTCCATAAGGGCGATGTACTCATTGAGTTCGATCGCGAGGCAATTGCTGCCGAGGGCTACGATGTGACGGTTCCCATCTTGGTGTGCAACTCCGTTGAGTTCTCGAGTATCAAGGGCTCCGTTGGCGTGCATGTCGAAGAGATGGACCAGCTCATCGTTGCTCGCGAGCGCTAGCAAGTGCACGTGGCCATTAGCCTACAATTCAAACACGTTTACGGAGGGCGCCCTTGAAAGAGGACGCCCTCCGTGGCAAGATGGGATTTGTCCGAGGCTAAACAGCTTCGGGTCACCGTGGACGGGCAGGGGCCTCGACGCGGCTAGACACGAGACACATACATTACGCGACCTCGCCCTGGTGGCCGCACACGTTGGTTGCGGCCGACGCGGGCCGCGGGCAAGTGCTTGTAAGGGAGCCTTGCCTCTCTTGTACGAGAAAGGACGCGTAATGAAGATCATTAAAGCTAAAGACTACGAGGATATGAGCCGCAAGGCCGCCAATATCATCTCGGCCCAGGTTATCCTCAAGCCCGACTGTGTACTGGGCCTTGCCACCGGCTCCACCCCGATCGGTGCCTACAAGCAGCTCGCTGCTTGGTACGAGAAGGGCGACGTCGACTTTGCCGAGGTCAGCACCTACAACCTGGACGAGTATCGCGGCCTTTCGCACGACGATCCCCAGAGCTATCACTACTTCATGCGCGAGAACTTCTTCGATCACATCAACATCGACCTGAACAACACGCATGTGCCCGATGGCTCCAACCCCGACGCCGCTGCTGCCTGCTCTGAGTACGACAAGATTGTCGCCGACGCCGGTTACCCGGATCTGCAGCTGCTCGGCATCGGCAACAACGGCCACATCGGCTTCAACGAGCCCGATGACCACTTCTCCAAGGGCACGCACTGCGTCGACCTCACCGAGAGCACCATTCAGGCCAACAGCCGCCTGTTCGACAGCATCGACGATGTTCCCCGTCAGGCCTACACCATGGGTACCCAGACCATCATGTATGCCCGCATGATCCTGGTCGTCGCCAACGGCGAGGCCAAGGCTCAGGCCGTGCATGACATGTGCTATGGCCCGGTTACGCCCGAGTGCCCGGCTTCGATCCTGCAGCTGCACACCAACTGCGTTGTCGTTGCCGACGAGGCCGCCCTTTCGCTCTGCGAGTAGCGCGAATCCTGCAGCTCGACATAGCCTTGCCTAAGGCCTCCGCTTTGCGGGGGCCTTTTTGCTATCCCTTTTTGCCCACTTGACCAAAAACTTGCCGCAAGCTTGACGAATGCCGGATGTCCAACAGCTTGATTCATTCTATACCAGATTCTATGCAAAAATGCCACTAGAAGGTCGTAGACGGTAGCGGGTGCTAGGCGAGTTGAATGACATGGCTGAACCTTGTTCATCTGCGTTACACTGCCGCTTAGATGGGACAAGCTGACAAGCTCATTTACCTGCTTAAAGACCGATTAGTCGGGGGATTAATAACAATCGGTCCTCGCTGTACAAAAACTTGCCGCTTGCGTACCAAAAGACAACCTAAAACACAAGGTCGCTCTATTCATAGCGCGGCTTGTATGGTCTTGCGGCTACAGTGTCCATACGGTCGAGTTGAGGAGCGGGCATGGTAAACGATTTGAGCGGTATAGACGACCTCGAGCTGATGCCGCTGGGCGGAGGCTATATGGTGCGACGCGAACGCTTGATGAATGAGCTTATCGCCAAGGGCCGAAAGGCCGGCATCGTGGTTCTTTATGCGCCCGACGGGTTTGGGAAGACCTCGGTGCTGCTGCAGTACACCCATGAGGTTAAATGCGACCCGACGCGAGGCCCCGTGCGGATTATCGAGGCCGATCGCGCCACTGGGCGCGAGGTGTTTATGCAGCTCGAGGTGGTTACCGAAGAACTCAAAGACAAACCGCACTCCCTTATCGCGATTGATAATGTGCCAAACCTCGATCAGCGCGATACCGAAGACCTCATCGACAGGATTCGCGGCCTGCGCGCTATGGGGGTAGGGGTCTTTATCTCCTGCCGTCCTTCAAATCGTCAGCTGATTCATGGGCTGGGCGATTCGGTTAAGATCAATGCGCAGATGCTCAAGGTGCATGCCTATGAGTATTCGGCGTGGGCATCGGCGTTTTCGATCAGCACATCGCTCGACTTCTATCAGCTCACGCAGGGCGTGCCCGAGCTCGTTTCGGCATTGCAGACGGGTCTGTATGGCCAAGGCGACGTAGCCGGTCTGCTCGAAAACGAGATTGTCAACGTATATGGCGCGGCACTTGCCGATCTGGCTTCGCTCGACAATAATGCGCTGTTTTGCGTGGCATGTCTCATGGTTTTGATGGGCGAGGGCAATATCGCAGAACTCGAGGCTTGCGGGGTGAGGCTGTCGATGGTCGACCAGTCCTATTTTGTACGCGACTACGCGATCTTTGGCTTGGATCCCGCCGAGCGGAGTTTTACGTGTCTGGGCACGGAGGATAACGGACGCTTGCGCTTGCGTAAGTTGGTGGCCGAGGTTCGCCCCGAACTTGTTCCGAGGGCGGCCCGGATTTTGCTTAAGGCGGGCCGATGCGATGCGGCGATGGGCCTGGCGGACGCCTTTTTGGACCGTGAAGCGGTCCTTGAACTTGCTGGTCAGTATGGGGTCGATCTTGCTCTGACGGGGCACGGGGCCGATATCTGCCGAGCAGCGCTGGGCACGATCGATGCCGACGATCCGGCTCCAGAGCCAACGCCTGCCGAGGCGCTTGGCGTATATCTGGCAGCGGTCAGCGTGTCCAATACAAAGCTTGCTCGCTATATGGCATCGGTCATCGAGCGCGGGGGCGAACGGGCGGCCTGCGAAATAGACCCTGTTTCATGGAGGGTGGCCCAGACACTGACGGCTGTTTGCTATGGGGACAACGGGCTTGGGCTTCCTACGAACCTGGCCGTGCCAGAAATAGAGATGTCCCACACCGCACTCGACATGCTGTCCGCGCATATCGAGGTCAAGCGATGCCTGACCGAACGGGGAGATGACGGCGGCGTTCTACAGCAGCTCAAAACGAGCAAGGCCTACGACTGCGAGCTCGACATCGCGGGGATTGTTATACGGGCCGATAGTATGCTGGTGGAGCTCTTTGACGGGTCGTTTGCGGGAACCGACGAGCGCGACGACGAGATGACGATGGTGCGGGAGGCGCTCGACGTACGTGGGCTTAAGGCGATGGCTATCTGGGTGCGCATGGTGTTGGCGGCACGGCGGCTCCTTTCCGGCTTGCCGGTAACCGACGACGCGGCGTTCAACGAGCTCGATCGTTTTGCCGTGCGCATGCGCGACAACCAGATTCAGCTGTTTGGCCTGTTGCTAGAAGGCTGGCAGTCGCTGGCAGAGGGACGGCCGGTTAATGCAAAGTTCCGTGCGGTCCAAGTGCTCAAACTTGCCGAGGAGTCGATTGGGTACATGCGCGATAACGCATTGCTGCTGGAGCGCGCGGCATATCTGCGTAACACCTCGATGGTTTCGGTACGCGAGGAAGCGGAGCTACTCGATATAAGCCAGACGCAGGTTGGTGGCGCAGAAGCCTGGATGGTGGCGCTGCATTTGGCCTGTGCGGGCCGAGACAGCGATCTTGCGGCCTGGATGTCCATGAATCGTGCGGGGATTCTAGAGCCATCGTATCGGCTCTTTGCGCGCCTTGCCATGCATTGTCTGAGCGAGCCGGCGGCCAGGATACGCAAGAAGCTTCCCGTGCGCGAGCTGTCGCGGTACTCGCTGCGCGACGATTTGGAAGGGGAGGGCGAGCGCCTATTCCAGGCCGGCGAGGTTGAAGCCGTTGATACCATCGACCATATCGAGATTCGCATGTTTGGTGCGTTTCGCGCCGAGCGCGACGGGTTTCCCATCACGGACAAAATGTGGCGCCGCAAGAAGGCGGCGACGCTTGCCGAGCGGCTTGCGCTGGGCATGGATGCGCTCGTCGATCGTGAGACGCTGGCCATGGAGCTGTGGCCCCATGCCGAGTTCAATAGCGCCCGCAACAACCTGTACTCGACGATATCGCGCTTGCGGTCGGCTTTGGGACCGACGCCGGATGGCAAGTCGTGCGTGCTCATCCAAAATGAATGCATTGGGCTCAACGGCGACTACGTCAAGACCGATGTACGGCTGTTTGACCAGATAAGCCGCGAGGTTTTGGGAAATCGCACGGGTGCGCGCGGGCCCCATTTAGTTGAGCTGTGCCTTAAGATTGAGCAGCTTTATGCCGGACCGCTGTATGTTCCCAATGGCTGTAATCCCACCTACTTTTTGCGCATGCGGCGCATTATGCAGTCAAAGTACATCGATTGCATGATTAAGGGAGCAAATGCCGCTCTAGAAGAAAACGATCTGCAGTCGGCGATTTGGCTGGCGGAGTCGGGGCTTCGACAGGAAACGGCGCGTGAGGATATGGTGCGCTGCGCCATGCGCGTCTACAGTGCGGCGGGGCGGCGGCGCGATATCGTCGAGCTGTACAGCGGGCATATGCACCACCTGAGGGAGCAGGTCAATGGCGTGCCCGAGCCCGAGACGCGGCGTCTATACGAGCGCTTGGTGGAGGGGCGGCTCAATCGCGTGCTGGTCGAGCGATAAAAAACGGGCGCCCGAAGTACTTGGGCACCCGTAAGCTTGCTATGTGTTGGATCGCCGGATCATTGGCTCTTAGACGAGCTTGATCTTCTCGATGTCCTTGCGCGAGGACTCGCGATACAGTGAGAACTTGCGGCCGATGACCTGGACGACCTCGGCGTGGCAACGCTCGGCGAGCTCCTCGGCGGCCTCGCGGGCGGAAAGGCTGGAGCCATCGAGCACGGAGCACTTAACGAGCTCGTGCTTCTCCAGGTAGGCGACCGTCTGCTCGACGGTGCCCTCGTTGACATCGGACTTACCGATGATGATGGCGGGGTTGAGGTGATGGGCCATGCTGCGAAGCTGCTTGACCTGTGCTCCTGTCAGTGCCATGGGTTCTCGCTTTCTATGTATGGGGCGCCCCGCGACGGGGCCTTAATCTACGTGAGCTGTCCCACGATAGCGCAGGAACGGCGTGGTGTGGAGCGCGTTTGCCCAGTTCAAAAAGAATGCGGATGCCGAGTGAGTGGGCGGTGCGGGCTGCGAACAGGCTATGAGCTGGGCGCAGAGACCGGCTCCCATGCAATAAACGCCCAACGAACCTTGCGGACATGATCGAGCATATAGCGCCCCTGCGGCACGCCCTTGGAGCCCGGCTCACCGGCATGGGGATTCTCGATCATGTGCTGGGCGATGTAGTCGCGCAGACGGTCGACCTTATCCTCGTTGCCATGCTCAAGCATACGGGAGAAGTCTGCCACACCTGCCTCAAGGCTATCGAAGGTATCGCGACGAGGCGATTCAAAGTACGTAACCTGCGGCAACGCACCCATCTGAATGAGGATGTTGAAGGCGTACACAAAGCCATTACTGCAGGTAACCGAGGCGCCGATGGCGTTCATCACGTGCAGGTCGTAGCGCGGGCTGGAGTTGGCGACCATCGTGACAGCACAACGCCGGCGAGCCGTGCGGTCGAGCTTGGCAAGCGCGCCTTTTAGGTTGGTCGTGGTGACAGAGCGACTGGCAAAGGCAACATCCACCGCTTTCGCGACCGGTCCAACCAAATCCCAATCATCATCCCAAGCAAGCTCAAGCGGCGTAATAAGATCTTCGAGCCCGTAATACTCAATGCCGGCATCAAGCGTGCCCAACATGGCAGGAGAGAAGTCGGCAGCAATCACGGAATGCCCAGCCTGAGCAAGCGGAATAGCAATCGACCCAGCCCCACACCCCATATCGAGCACCGACTCACCAGGCTCAAGCGCCAACAGCTTTATAAAATCCCGAGCATAAGGGGCAGTCTCCAACGGCCGAAAATGCCGAGCCCGCTTATCCCATTCAAAAGAATCATCAGCCCGATGCCGAGCGGCCTGCAGACGCATCCATTCGCCATTCCAATCCGCAGAAAGCAGCTCAGAACGAATCAAATCATCAGCCACGGGCCATCCCCCTCACAACAAAAAAGCGACTCCTCCCAAAAGAAGAGCCGCAACCAGCATATATCAGATAGAACCGATCTAACGCCAAACCGCCATACCAGCAAAGTAGGGCAGAAGCGAAGCGACTGCCAAAGGGATAGAACCCAACCGAGGTCCCGTTGTGCGGGAGCCCCGGGGAGGGCAAATATATAAGGTCGATCGCGAGTTCCGCACGAGCCGGAGAGCACTTAATGTGCTCTCCGTGCGAGTCAGGACTGTCCGAGCAGGCGACCTTATATATTTGCCCTCCCCGGGGCTCCTCGCCAGTCCCCCTCAGCTAGTTCTTCAGCGAGTTCAGCGGTGCCGGGAAGCGTCCGCCGCGGTGGGCAAGCACGGTGCCGGCGTTGGGGTTCACCGGCATGATGGGCGCACGGCCGAACAGGCCGCCATACTCGACGCAGTCGCCCACGCCTTTGCCGATAGCGGGAATCACGCGGACGGCCGTGGTCTTGTTATTGATGACGCCGATGGCCATCTCGTCGGCGATGATGCCGGCGATGGTCTCGACCG
>CALGZY010000202.1 GCA_937934355.1 uncultured Collinsella sp.
GATTCAGTCGCGCGGGCAGCATTTCCCAGTTGACAAAACTATAGGAACACCCCCCAGCCGGCGCAGGGGTACCGCTTTAAAATGACGCGCAAATAATTATGGGCAACAACAAGGATGAGGCTATTCTGGGATATGACTAGACTCCGTATCTCGTCTTTATGTCCCTTGAGAATGAATCGTAGTCTTCATAGAGCCCTTCTCTGCTTTCATCCTCGGCGTGGTTTACACGTTCAAGGAGCTTATCCTTTGAAGCCTCTTTTGTTATTGCGGCCTCGCCATCGGGTATTGTGGCTTGCAAGAATAGTTCTAGAGCATGGACGTCTTTGAGTATGTAGCCCGTCGAACGACCCGCTCCTGTTTTTTCGATTGCGCTGCAACTAACAAGCTGGCCGAGGGTTCGTTTAACGGTTACCTCGCTGATATCGGGGCAGCTGGACCGGATGTCGGATTTCTTAATGACGCCGGGTCTCTGTTGAAATAGAACAGCGATGCGCGCTTGCTTCGACATGGGACGAGTGCTTGATTCAATTAAGGTACGCTGCTCGAGCTGTCGGTAGGCGGCCAGGGTTGTTCCGAGCATGAAACGGATAAAGGGTACTTCGGTGTTTTGATTTTCATTCCATCCAGTGGAGCTTGCAGCGAGGGCGTTGTAGTAAAGCGCTTTGTTGTCTTCAATAAGTCGTTCGATGCTGATGTAACGCGCAACATCGTATCCAGTCTTTTCGAGCAGCAGCGTTGTAAGGAGCCGGCTCATCCTGCCATTGCCATCGTTGAAGGGATGAATGCTAACAAAATCGAAGATAAAGCGGAGCGATATAAGGAGGGGATCGCAAACTTGGCGAGATAAAGCATCGTTGAGGGACTGGCAGGCTTCTTTAATAAGTCCCGGGGTTGCTAGAGCCGAAGGGGGCCTAAAGCGCACAAATCGATTACCTTGATCGTCAATGGAGACGATTTCGTTATCGCCATCTTTCCAATGGCCTCCATACGAGATTGCCGTGTGCGCCATGAGGTCACGATGCAACTGCAGAATGACCGATGGCGTTACGGGAATGGAATCGTGTTGCTCGTGAATAAGCGACAGCACATCTCGGTATCCAGCGATTTCTTCCTCTGCGCGGGAGCTTGGCTTGGCGGAATACGCCATGATCGCTTTGAGTCTTTTTTGGGTGGTAACAATTCCTTCAAGTCCGTTGGAGGATCGGGTGCTTTGGATCTTAGCCTCCTCCATTAGGGACGATAGAAGCTCGGGTTTGACTTGACTCAGAGCAAGCTGACGGCCTTTATGCTCGCGTATCGAGAGGAGGAGGTTGGTGATTGGAGTTGCTTCGAGTTCCGCTGGGACTGTGGTGTAATCGAACTGGCGCATGCGGCTCCTTTCGGTATCACGAACATACTTTCGATATCATAATACCATTAAATGATACCGAAAGTATGTTCGTGATACCGAAAACTGGAAACCATGGTTCATAACTGCTTGGAAAGTTCGGATTTGACTATCTTATTGTCTTGATCTGTAACAGTTAGACGGTTAAAAGTGGGCTACGTGTTACAGATTGAGATCTTTCAGCCCTGGTCGCCCGTTCGTCTAAATCTATAACAGTTAGGATTGAAAATCCCTGCTAGATGTTACAGATCGAGATAAACGGTCCGCACGGGCTCACCAAAAACAAAAAGGCCGCATGCGAACCCGTGGAGGGATTCGCATGCGGCCGACAGGGGGTATGCGGCAAAAGTTAGGCCATGAGCAGGCCGGTCTCCGCGACGTTCTTGTACCAGTACGCGCTCGCCTTGGGATAGCGCTTCTGGGTCTCAAAGTCGATGTAGAACAGGCCATAGCGCTTGTTATAGCCGTTGGTCCAGGAGAACTGGTCCTGCAGCGACCACACGAAGTAGCCGTCGACGTTTACGCCGCCGTCGATTGCCTTGAGGGTCCATGCGAGATGTTGACGCATGTAGTCGATGCGAGGGGCGTCGTCGATAAAGCCGTCCTCGAAGTCGTCCTTATAGCCCATGCCGTTCTCGGTGATGTAGATCTTCTTGTAGTTGGGGTAATCGTTCTTAATGCGCAGCAGCAGATCGTACAGGCCCTCGGGATAGATGATCCAGTCCCAATCGGTGGTGGGTACGCCTTCGCGCACGCATGACTCGCCCACGCCCTTGAGGAACCAGCGCGAGGAGCCCTTGTCGCCGGTGCCATTGTGGTTGATGTCGTTTTCGCCCTCGGCGGCACGCAGGAACTGGCACTTGTAGGTATTGACGCCCAGGCAATCGTTGTAGGGGAGCGCGGCGGTCAGCGCGGCGATGTCCTCGTCGCGGACGTCGAGCTCGCCGCCGGCGATATGGGCCAGCTTGGTCGCAGCCTCCATGGTGTCGGCTGCATAATGGCCGCGGAAGGTGGCGTCGAGCACCCAGCGGTTGTTGATGACATCGGCCATGCGGGCGGCCTCGCAGTCGGCAGCGCTGTTGGGATCGAGGGGATACTTGGGCTCCAGGTTCTGGACAATGCCGATCTCGCCCTCAAAGCCGCCCTCATGGAAGGCGACGACGGCCTTGGCGTGGGCCACCATCATGTTGTGCATGAGCTGGAAGGCCTTGTCCAGGCGATACTTCTCGCCGTGCGGCCAGTTGCCGACGATAAAGCTGCCCTCAGCGGTTGCGGGAATCTCGTTAAAGGTAAACCAGTGCTTGACCTCGGTGAACTCGGCAAAGCAGAACTTGGCGTACTCGACAAAGGCGTCGATCGTCGTGCGCGTCAGGAAACCCTCGCCGCCGTTCTGGTAAAAGGCCTCGGGCGTATCGAAGTGATCGAGCGTAACATAGGGGATAACGCCGGCTTTGTTGCAGGTGGCAAAGAGCTCGTGATAGAAGGCGACACCCTCGGGGTTGATCTCGCCAGTGCCGTTGGGGAAGATGCGGCTCCAAGCGATGGAGACGCGGATACCGTTGATGCCGAAGCGCTGGCACAGGTCGATATCGACCGGATACTTGTTGTAGAAATCGCTTGCAGGATCGGGGGAGAAGCGACCCTGGGCTGCCAGGAAATCGTCCCAGGGCACTTTGCCCTTGCCGTGCGTACGGGTCTCGCCCTCAACCTGGTAAGCAGCGGTGGCGCCGCCAAACACAAAGCCGTCGGGGAACTGCATGGGGTTGGTCATGAGTCATCCTTTCTGTGGGATACGAATAGGGAGAGGTGCCCGAACCGGGAATCCGGGCACCAACAGAGGGAGGAACCTAGTCGAGGTTCTCGCGGAGCCACTTGATGGCGCCGGCGGGGTCGCGGGTAAGGTCGATATATTCCTTACCGCGGGGAGCGAGCAGCTTAATGCCCAGGCGATCGGTGTCGGCCTTCATGTCGTTGTAGTAGCTACGGACCTGCGGGGCAAGCACGATAACGTCGTACTGATCCATGATGGCAGTGTGCTGGCCATAGGCGCCTGCGGAGGAAGTGATGTTCTCTCCGGTCTGCGCAGCACCTTCCTTGATGGCGTTGGCAAGCATGGCAGAGGTGCCGGCGCCGGCGCACAGGACGAGGACCTTCAGACCGTCGACGTCCTTCTTAGCGGATGCGTCTGCTGCGGGCTCGGGCTGATCGGCGACAGGTTCGCTGTCGGCGGAAGCGGCGGTCGGCTCGACGGCAACGGCGGTCTGCTCGACAGCGGGCGCAGAGGTGCTGGCGGTGATGGTGGCAGCACCATCGGACTCGAGACCCAGCTCGGCGGCGCGCTCGGCCTCCTGGTCGCAGAGCAGCTTATCGTATGCCTTCAAGAACGGCAGGTAGATGATGGCGTCCAGCAAGATGATGATCGCGACAAATACCAGGGCGATAAGCTGGAAGTTCGTGGTGATGAAGATGCCGATGGGGGCAGGGGTAGCCCAAGGCACCACGAAGGAGAAGCCGTTCATGCCCACGTTGTCGATAAAGAACTTGGCAACACTCACGTTGACGCAGCCGGCGGCAACAAAGGGGATGAGCATGTAGGGGTTAAGGATCATCGGCGCGCCAAAGAGCAGCGGTTCGTTGACGGCGAAGGCAACAGGAACGATCGAGGCCTTACCGACGGCTTTGAGCTGCTTGGACTTCATAAAGAGAATCAGCAGAAGCGGCACGATGAACGTGGCGCCGGTGCCGCCGAACTCACCCACGAGCGACATGTTAAAGGTGAGGGAGTGGGCGGGGTGGCCGCCGGCCAGCAGAACCTGCAGGTTCTCAGCCTGGTTGGCAAGACGGATGGGGTCGATGCCCGGCTGGACAATCGAAGGACCATGGACACCGATGAACCAGAAGAACGCGGTGGCTGCCTGGATAAGGATAAGGCCAGGATAGGTTTCTGCCGCAGTGAAGAGCGGGGAGAGCAGCTTGATGAGCAGCTCGGAGAACGGAACGCCCATGAGGTTGCGCACGACAACATCGATGATGCCGCAGATGATGACAACGCCGCCAAAGGGGATGATGTCGCGGAAGTTCTGAGCGATGGCGCCCGGAACCTCCTTGGGCAGCTTAATGGTCAGATCGCGCGAGACGCAGAACTTATAGACCCACACGGTAATGAACGCGGCGATATAGGCCGAGAACAGACCGCGCGTACCCATGCTGGTGCAATCGAAGACCGAAAGCTCGGAGCCGTCGAACTTGGTGGTGAACTGCGTAACAGCGAGCAGCAGCATGCTGCACTGGGCGGCCACCATGGTGGAGCCGTCGTTGAGCACCTTGCCGGCGGGCATGCGACGGTTCATGGAAGCCGTGAAGTTCTTGGCGGTGGTGCCGGCAACCATGATGCCCATGACGCCCATGGTGAAGTTGTACAGCTTGTTGCACCAGTCGATGAGCGGCTGGGGCAGCGTGATGCCAACTACGCCAGGAAGGGTGGCAATCAGCAGGAAGATCGAAGAGGTGAGGACAATGGGCATGCACCCAAGGAATCCGTCCTTGATGGCCTGGAGGTAGATGTTCCTCGAGATCTTCTCGAAGAACGGTTGATGCTTTTCGAGCATCTTTACGATGGCGTCCATAGAGCTCCTTTGCTACTTGATGCGCGATGCATGTGGATGGAACTGGCCGTCGATGGATGGTCAGGACTGCCCGGAAACCTTCCTGCTTAAGGAAGGCATTGTGAAATGACAACGTTGTCATTTCGTTAATGACAACGTAAGACATTTTTGGAAGAGCAACAAGGATATACGGGTGAGTGGTCGATATCGTTCGGTAAACGGTTGATTTATCAGTCAGGCAGGTGGTGTATGCTAGAACGCAAAAAACAAGCGATAGAGAACCGAGTGGAGAAGCAGTGACAACGATGGACAAGAAAAACGTTTCGATGAACGACGTGGCGATTGCCGCGGGTGTTTCTCTCAAGACGGTGTCGCGCGCGATCAACGAGCCCGATAGCGTGCGAGAGTCGACACGCGATAAGGTCCATTCGGCCATGGAGGCGCTCGGATTTCGAACCAACTATGCCGCGCGTTCGCTCAAGTTGGGCCGTTACGGGTGCATCGGCGTGGTGATGTTCCACTTGTCGGGCGGCGCTGTGGACATGATTGACGGTATCGCCGATGCCGCCGAAGAACGCGGCTTCGCGCTCACGATGATTAAGAAGCGCGCGGGGGAGAAGATGACCCTTGCCGAAGCGGCGCGCAGGATGTCGCAGCTGCCTGTTGATGGCATGATCTTCAACCTGCGCCAGATGGTCGATGACTTTGATACCTTTGAGGCACCGAAGGACCTCAAGACGGTGATTATCACGCCGATGGAGCATCCTACCTGCTCTACCGTTAGTGACGATCAAGAGGGTGGTGCGCGCATGGCGTGCGAGTACTTCTTAAATCGCGGGCACAAGAACGTATACTTCGTCTCTGGTAAGAAAGAGTCGCTGTCGAGCCAGTGTCGTATGAAAGGTTGGCGTGCGGCACTCGAGGCACGTGGCATTGAGCCGCCCGAGCCTCTGCAAGGTGATTGGAATGCGGATAGTGGCTATGCCGCGGGCCTTGTGCTTGCCGATAAGCCCGATTGCACGGCGGTCCTCTCTGCTAACGACTGCATGGCAAACGGCGTGATGATGGCTCTACGTGACAAGGGTCTGAGTGTGCCCGACGACGTGTCCGTGATCGGCTTCGACGATGAGCTCTACAAGACGATTCCCAACTCGATTCTGACGTCGGTGAAGTTCCGTCATCGCGAACTGGGCATCCGTGCGCTCAACGAGGTTGTCGCAGGTCTGGAAGCCCCGAGCTCCAGAAGCCGTACGCTCGTCTCGGGCGTGTTGGTCGAGCGTTCCAGCGTGAAGGACCTGCGGGCGTAGACGTGCTCGGCCTGTTCATCTTAATCTGTAACAGGTAGAGCCGAAAATCTCAGCTAATTGTTACAGATTTAGACAATTCGGTCCGGCTTATTCCGTTTGTCTCGATCTGTAACAACTAGACGGTCAAAAGTGGTCTACATGTTACAGATTGAGATTTTCGGCTTGGCCTGTGCGTTCATCTCGATCTGTAACAGCTAGGACCGAAAAACTCGGCTAGATGTTACAGATTGAGACAAACGGACCCCGAACCGCCCAAAAAGGCCGGGGGCGGCGCGCCGTGTGACGTGCCACCCCCGGCTGAGAAATGGGGGACAGGTTATGTGGGCGGTGCAACTCCGCCAACCGCTCGTCGCAAGCCGCTAGTCCAGACGACGGGTTTGCGCCACGTGCTTATACCAGTATGCGCTTGCCTTGGGTGTGCGCTTCTGGGTTTCAAAGTCAACGTAGAAGAAGCCGTAACGCTTGTTGTAGCCATTGGTCCAGGAGAACTGATCCTGCAGGCTCCACAGGAAGTAGCCGCCCACGTTGACGCCCACCTCCATGGCCTTGAGCAACCAGCGCAGGTGCTGCTCGATGTAGTCGATGCGCGGCTGGTCGTCCACAAAACCGTCCTTGTAGGGGTCCTTGTAGCCCATGCCGTTCTCGGTGATGAAGATCTGCTTGTAGTTGGGGTAGCGCTGCTTAATGTAGACGAGCAGATCGAACAGACCCTCGGGATAGATGATCCAGTCCCAGTCGGTGGTGGGGATGCCAGGCTTGTTCACGTGCTCGCCAATGCCCTTGACGCGCCAGCGGCCGGTGCCCTTCTCGCCCGTACCGTTGTGGTGCAGGTCGTTCTCGCCATCGTAAGCCTTCAAGAAACGGCACTGGTAGTTGTTAACGCCCAGGTAGTCGTTGTAGAGCGCGGCCTCGCGCATGATCTCGAGGTCCTCATCCGGGATCTCGATGGTGCCGCCCGAGACGGCAGCCAGGCGGTTGGCGCACTCGAGCGTATCGGGCGCATAGTCGCCGCGGAAGGTGGCGTCGAGCAAAAACTGGTTCTGCAGCACGTGCTCGTTGTTGGCGGCTTTGATGTCGGCGGGGTCGTTCTCGTTGAGCGGATACTTAAACTCCAACGACTGGATGACGCCGATCTTGCCCTTAAAACCGCCGTTGTGGAAGGCCAGTACTGCCTTGGCGTGGGCGAGCATCATGTTGTGCTCGCACTGGAAGGCCTCGGCCAGATGCGCCTTGACGCCACCGGGGAAGGTGCCCTCGATGTAGGTGTTGGAGGCGTCGGCCCAGATCTCGTTAAAGGTGAACCAATAGGTCACCTGGTCGGCGTACTCCTTAAAGCAGAAGGTGGCAAAGTCCACAAAGGCGTCGATGGTCTCGCGGTTGAGGAAGTCGCCCTTCTCAAAGAGGGACAGCGGCGTATCAAAGTGATGCAGCGTGACAAACGGCTCAACGTGGTGCTTGTGGCACTCGGCGAAGAGATCGTGATAGAACTGGACGCCCTCGGGGTTAATCTCACCGGTGCCGTTGGGAAAGATGCGGCTCCAGGCGATGGAGAGGCGAATGCCGTTGATGCCGAACTCCTCGCACAGCTCCAAATCGACGGGGTACTGGTTGTAGAAGTCCGAAGCGGGATCGGGGGAGAAACGGCCCTGGGCCTCCAGGAAGTCGTCCCAGGCAACCTTGCCCTTACCGTGAGTGCGGGTCTCGCCCTCTACCTGGTAGGCAGCAGTGGCGCCGCCAAAGACAAAGTCCTCGGGAAACTGCGCGGGCGGGTTGGTTACGCTAGCAGGGTTAACGGACATGATGATCCAATCGTCTAAATCGAAGGGCCAGCCGGTCTCGGATAGTCGGCTGGCCCTGAGCGTTACTTACTTCGAGAGTTGCTCGCTTACGAAGGCGAGAGACTTGTCGCCGTTCTGGGAGAGCTCGATGTACTGCTTACCGCGGCAGGCGACGCATTTGTTGCCCACGCGCTCGCAGTCCTTCTGCAGGTCGGCCAGGTAGCTTGCGGCCTGCGGGGCCAGGACGACCAGGTCAAAGTCGGGGAGCATGTCAACGTGGTTGCCATAGGCCTCGGCAGCGGTCTCAAGATTGATGCCGCGCTCTTTGGCAGCCTTGGCCAGCGCGTTGGCGAGAAGGCCCGAGGTACCGCCGCCCTGGCAGAGCACGAGCACGCGCTTGCCGTTGAGGTCGCTGGCGGCCGTTGTCTCAGTGGCGACAACGGCGGGAGCGTCGGCCTTCACGGCCTCGACAGCAGCGCCGGCGGCAACGCTCTTGGCGTCAGCCTTGCCCTGGAAGGCATCGTTGAGCTTAGCGGCCTTCTCCGCGTTCTTGGCGGCGAGCTCCTCCTGGGAGATCTCGGCCTCCTCGGCGCACTTCTGGGCGTCATAGGCACGGAAGAACGGATAGTACAGGACGAAGTCGACGACCAGGATAAGGGCGAGCATCACAAAGGCGAGCGGCTGGAAGCCCAGGCCCATGATGGTGCCGATGGGGCCGGGGACGGTCCAGGGCAGGGTGTACATAAAGCCGTTCATGCCCAAGAAGTCGATAAAGATCTTGAGGATCCAGATGTTGGCGATCGGGGCAAAGACAAACGGGACAAAGAAGACGGGATTGAGCACGATGGGTGCGGCGAACAGCAGCGGCTCGTTGACGGCAAAGCACACGGGGACGATGGCGGCCTTACCGACGGCGCGCATCTCCTGGGACTTGGCCAGGAAGCAGAACATAAAGACCAGGACGAGCGTGGCGCCGGTGCCACCCATGCAGACGACGAAGTACTGGGCGCCCTGGGTCAGGACAGCGGAAGCGTGCTGGCCAGCCTGGAACGCAGCCAGGTTGTCGGTCATGTTGGCAACGAGAGCGGCGGCGATGGCGGGCTCGACGATCGAGGGGCCGTGGACGCCGACGAACCAGAAGAGGCTCATGGCGCCGTAGATCACAGCGAGGCCGATATAGCCGTCGGCAGCGGTGAACAGGGGCTGGAACACCTGGATGACGCCCTGGGCAAAGCAGAAGCCAAAAGCAGCGCGGAAGACGATGTCAAAAACCCAAAAGACGGTGATGCAGACGGAGAAGGGGATGATGTCCTTGAAGGTCTGCGAGATGTTGGGCGGAACCTGCTCGGGCATCTTGACGGTGATGTTGCGCTTAATGAAGAACTTGTAGATGATGCCGGTCACAAACGCAGCGATGAAAGCGGTCAGCAGGCCCTTGGAACCAAGGTAGGTGGTGTTGAAACCGCTGGCGGCGTCCGTGGCGATCGTGTCGCTCGAAAGGAGCAAGAAGCCGATGATGGCCGCGCACATGCATGAGATAAAGTTAATCTGGTTATTCTTGGGCAGGTCGCGGTTCTGAGCGTCGGCGAAGTGCTTGGCCGTGGTGGCGGCGCAGGCGATGGCCAGGATGCCCATGGAGTAGTTGTAGCACTTCCACAGGGCGTTGTTGATGTCATCGGGCCAGTAGAAACCCCAGATGTTGGGGACCGAGGCTACCAGGCAGAAGATGGACGAGAAGATGATGATGGGGATGACGGAGATAAAGCCGTCGCGGATCGCCTTGAGGTACTTGTTGCGGGCGATCGCGTTGAAAAAGGGCTGGCCTTTTTCGATGGTGGCGATGAGTTGCTCCATGCAATGCTCCTAAGAGTCGGTGGGTTAGCAACGATGGTAGCTTTTGGCGTTCGGTTGCCAAAATGTTGACGTTGCCATTTTGCGACACAAAAAAAGACGCGAACCGGTGGTTCCTGTGCCTGCGAACCGTCGATTCCTTATGCGTAAACGTTTGAGCCGCCCGGTGGCTCTGTGTTTGCACAATGGCAACGTTAACATTTGGGCGCCAAAAGCCGTTTGGGGAAGCAAAAATGTCGGTGAACGGTAGGTTTTGGGTGGTGAGCGTATGGTGGGGGAGGCGTTGGATATACTTGAAGGCGTTAAAAATGACTGCGTAGGGTGCCACCAATGGCATCGTCGACATAGAAAGATCGACCTATGGCCGCTGTTAAAAAATCGGTTTCCGTTAAGGATGTGGCGCGTCTCGCGGGCGTCTCGGAGCAGACAGTCTCGCGTACGGTGCACGATTCGCCCAGCGTGCGCCCCGAGACCAAGGAGCGCGTGCGTGCCGCCATGCGCGAGCTGGGGTATCGCCCCAATTTTGCCGGTCGATCGCTGCGCCGCGGTAAGTTTAAGACCGTCGGCGTCGCCATGTTCAACATTACTGGCACCGGCAACCTCGACCGTATGGAGGGCTTTGCCGCCGCGGCCGACAAACACGGCTATGCCATCACCCTCACTAAAGTAGATGGACACCCCTATACCCTCGAGAGCGCATCGTCGCGTATGAGCGCACTGCCGGTGGACGGTATGGTCGTGATTATGAACCGCATGCCGGCGGACTTTGGAACCTTTGAACCGCTGCCCGGCATGCAGACGGTGCTCGTTACGATGTTGGAGCACCCGCTGTGCTCGACGGTCGATAACGACCAGTTCGATTGCTCGCGCCAGGTGGTCGAGTACTTGCTGGAGCAGGGGCACAAGACCGTGCACTTTATCTCGTGCCCCGAGCGCTCGCTTTCGGGCATGCGGCGCGAGGAAGGCTGGCGTGAGACATTGCGTGCGCATGGCATTGAGCCACCGCAGCTCGTGCGCGGCGACTGGACGGCGCAGAGCGGATATGCTGCCGGCCAGGTGCTTGCGGATGATCCGACCTGTACGGCCATTTATGCCTCCAACGATGCCATGGCCTACGGCTGCATTCGCGGGCTCGAGTCGCGCGGAAAGCGCGTGCCCCAGGACGTGAGCGTGGTGGGTGTTGACGATAGTCTGGGCGATATCGTGCCCGATTGTCGCCTGACCACGGTGCGCTTTGACAACAAGCGCGTCGGCATGTGGGCGGTCGACAAGATTGCCGGCGCCGAGGGCGTTGCACCTGGTGTAGAGCACATGCTGTTTCCGGGCGTGCTCGTCGAGGGCGATACGGTGCGCGATATACGCTAGGATGCGGACCCGTTTGGTTGCCGATAATTGTGTTTGATATTGTTCGGATTGGTTTAAAAGCCGTTCACGGGTGAAAAGCAACCGTTCATAGCTCGAAATTGCATTTTGCGCTGTTCTTTTTTGTTTGAATGTTACTGTTCCTACCATACACAACGCAGCGCGTATGCCAGGACGCGATGCTCTCCGTTGGTTCATATGTGAAAGGAACGCAATATGGCAACCAAAGAAGAAATCTCGATGGTTGGATTCGAGATTGTCGCATATGCGGGCGACGCCCAGACTGATCTGCTTGCAGCGCTCGATGCTGCTCGCGAGGGCGATTTTGAGAAGGCCGAGCAGCTGCACAAGGATGCGAGCGATGCACTCATCGGTGCCCACGACACGCAGACCAAGCTGCTTTCGCAGGAGGCCGGCGGTGGCGAGATGGAGATGACCTTCATCATGGCCCATGCTCAGGATACTCTCATGACCACCATGATCCTGGAGAAGCAGGCCCGCTTTACCATCGATGCCTACAAGCGCATCGCTGAGCTCGAGGCCAAGCTCGCCTAACGAGCCCTCACAACCAAGTCCCCTTTCATAAGCCCTGCCGCTATCCGCAGCAGGGCTTTTTCTGTCCTCCTCCAAGTTGCGGTGAAATAGGGACTGAATAGGAGCCGGCGGGCGCAAAACAATCCCTATTCCACCGCAACTCATCCCGAGATAGTCATTGGGGACAGTCTTGTTGCGCTCCGTTCGTCCTCCCGTTCAGTTTTTTACTGGGTGGGTATACTTCCATCCGCAATACAGACCGGACTGAGGAGGTATCCAAATGCCAGGTAACGGGTCAATACAAAAAAGAGACGCGCACGAGGTGGCTTATGGGCGTCCTGTCCAGATAACCGAGCACACGACGGTAACCGAGCTGCAGCCCAGCCTGTCCGATGTCGTGTGCGCAAACAAAAAGCTGCAGATTGGCTTTATCGTTGCACTCGTGGTGCTGGCGCTGCTGTCGGGCTTTGTAGCTCGTCCGCATTTCGCCGATACCAAGACATGGGACTCCACCATCGAGGTCATCGATCAAAAGAAGGGCAATGTTTTGGCGCTCACGACCTCGTGCGTGGCGCTGTCTGCGGGCATTACCGCGCTGCCGGGTGATACGGGAACACCGGTTGCCGAGCAGCTCGCGCAGCTTTCAGGCAACCTTGGTATCGTGCTTGCCGTGCTATACCTAGAGAAATATTTGCTCACGATTTTGTGGTCGGTTGGCTTGGGCATCTTAATCCCGTTTGCGTTGGTGCTCTTTGCGGTGTCGCTCGGCATTCACGGGCGCTGGAGCACGAGCGCTGTCCTGCGCCGTGTGGCGACACGCGTGCTGGTGGTTGCCGTGATCGGCATGGCGCTCGTGCCTGCAAGCGTATGGGTGTCGCAAAAGGTCGATGAAACGTATCGCGTAAGTATTAAGCAAGCTGAGCAAAAGGCTGCGGACGCGGCCGACACCACGGACAAGTCAGCCGAGACCAGCTCAAAATCGAACAAGAAAAAATCCGAGGCCACGGAGTCCAAAAACGTGCTCGAGCAGTTGACTGATGGGGCCTCGAGCCTTGTTACGTCGGTGACCAGCGGTGCCAAGCAGATGACCGACGAGATCGTGCAGCAGGTGACCGACCTCATCGAAGGCGTCATCGTGATGATCGTGACTTCGTGCGTTATCCCGCTGCTGGTGCTCGTGGCGTTCCTATGGCTGGGACACGTGCTGCTGGGGATTGATATTTCGGGCCCGGCGAACTATTTGACGGGTCGTTTCTTGAGTGCTCCTTCCAAGCACGCCAAAAAGGGTGGGCAGTCTGAGTAGGCGGCAAAGCGATCTTTGGAAAACCAACCGTAAGAAGGGCGGCCGAGATGCGTTCTCGGTCGCCCTTTTTGTTTGTTGAATACGTGACAAGCCGGGTATTCCCTGAATCCAAACGGTCAGCAATCATCCGTGAACGATATTTGTTCAAAAAAGAACAAAGATAAACAAATAGTTGTTGCAGTTACTGTTCGAATGTGTTCAAATAAACATGAACAGTGAAGAACCGCACATTCAGATGCCCGGACCTGAACGCGATTCAACACTTCCAAACAGAAACTACGCACCTGCGTATCTCTCAAGGAGGATGTCATGAGGGTTGTAATCGCTTCCGATGCCGACGGTATGTCGATGAAGGAGTCCATCAAGGAGATGCTCATCGCCGACGGTCACGAGGTCGTCGACTATTCTGAGACCCCTGCCGCGGACTTTGTCGATTCCGCGACCGCCGTTGCCAAGGACCTGCTGGAGCACAAGGATTCCCAGGGCTTCGCATTCGATAAGTACGGCGTCGGCTCCTATATGGCCGCCGTCAAGATTAAGGGCATGGTCGTCGCCAACATTTCCGACGAGCGTTCCGCTTACATGACCCGCGAGCACAACGGCTCGCGCATGGTCACCATGGGCCCGGGCGTTGTGGGCACCGAGGTCGCCAAGAAGATCGCCCGCGAGTTCCTGCGCGCCCAGTACGCCGGCGGCCGTCACCAGATCCGTGTCGACATGCTCAACAAGATGGCCTAACGAGAGCCACCGAGAACTCGAACTTCTACCTCAACTTGTGAATTCAGACGAAAGGACGTTCTGATGAAGAAGACCATCGCAATCGGTTGCGACCATATCGTTACGGACGAGAAGATCTATCTGGCCGACCGCCTGGAGCAGGCTGGCTACAAGGTGCTCGACTGCGGCACCTACAGCCACACCCGTACGCACTATCCCATCTACGGTAAGGCCGTGGGCGAGGCTGTTGCCAGCGGCAAGGCCGACTTTGGCGTGGCCCTGTGCGGCACCGGCATCGGCATCACCAACGCCGTCAACAAGGTCCCCGGCGCCCGTTGCGCCCTGGTCCGCGACATGACCTCTGCCCTGTATGCCCGTCGTGAGCTCAACGCCAACATCGTGGGCTTTGGTGGCAAGATCACCGGCGAGTTCCTGATGGCCGATATCATGCTTGCCTTCCTGGAGGAGCCCTACGAGAAGACTCCCGAGCACGATGCCCTGATCGCCAAGATCGATGCCTGCAATAAGGCCGACGCCGAGGCTCAGGCTGACCCGCACTTCTTTGACGAGTTCCTCGAGAAGTGGGACCGCGGCGAATACCACGACTAAGGAGGTTACGCGGTTTTACCAAACCGCGTAACGGGTCGACGCTGCGCGACGCTCGCTGACGTTGAGGGTGCCTGTGGGGTTACCGCTGTTGTTGCGAAGCGTTCTGGTACGGCAAGTTGCTCCGATAACACGTTTGCTTGCTGAGCTTGTGTGCTTCGCTCTTGGCGGTACTCGGCATTCTGCAGCTTTTCAATTGACGGCTCGCGTTTCTGTAATGGGGCGCGGGCCATTTTTCTATCAGCCCAATTGGCTTGGCGGGTTTGGCGTGCATTGTTCTTTTGCGTGCGGCGCCGCCTCATTACCTTTGTGCTAAAGGCACGGCGTTCGCAATGGATCGTGCAAGATGATATGTGAAGGAGAAGATTCCCATGGAGTTTGTTCTTGATAACGGTTCTATTCGTGTGGCACTGAGCACGGCTGGCGGATCGTTCACTTCGATTAAAGCCAACGGTCGCGAGTACCTGTGGCAGGGCGACCCGGCGGTCTGGTCGGGCCAGGCACCCATTTGCTTCCCGATCTGCGGCGGCCTTCGTGACGGTCACGCAATGACCACGGGCGGCCGCGAGGTAAAGCTCGCCCGCCACGGTTTTGCGCGCAAGCAGGAGTGGAAGCTCGAGGAACAGAGCGACAACATGGTTGCGCTGAGCCTAAGCTCTGCCGACCATGCCGAGTTGCTCGAGCAGTACCCGTATCCGTTTAAGATCGTTGCTCGTTACACGATCGATTCGGAAAAAGTGAACGTGTCCTACGAGGTGACCAATGAGGGCACCGAGGACATGCCATTCTTTGTGGGCGGTCACCCCGGCTTTAAGTGTCCGCTCGACGAGGGCGAGTCCTATGACGACTATGAGCTCCGTTTTGAGCAGCGTGAGGCCACCGAGCTCTGTACTGCCGTTCCCTCGACGGGCCTGATTGATGTTGAGCATCGCAGCAAGAACCCGATGGTCGGCCACGACTTGCCGCTTACCCACGAACTCTTCGACTTCGCGGAGACCATCTTTGACGTGCTTGAGAGCCGCGTGGTTACGCTGACCAAGAAAACTGAGGACAAGGGCGTGCGCCTGACGTTCCCCGATATGCCGTACCTGATTGTGTGGAGCAAGCCCGAGGGCGACTTTGTGGCTGTTGAACCGTGGGGCGGCCTGTCCACCTGCTCCGACGAGGACGATATTCTGGAGCACAAGCGTGGCTGCCTGGTTGCCAAGCCGGGGGAGACCGTTACCCGCGGCTTTGAGATCGAGATCCTTTAACGAGTTATCGTATGTTTGGGGCGGGTCATGCCGCCCCGGAACAGGAGTTCAATATGATTCTGACCGTTACCATGAACCCGTCGATCGATACGCGCTATCAACTCGACAAGCTGATAATCGACGACGTTAACCGCGTGACGCCCGAAAAGACCGCTGGCGGTAAGGGCCTCAACGTGAGCCGTGTGCTGCTGCAGCTGGGCGACGACGTGCTCGCGACCGGCCTGCTCGGCGGCCACATGGGTGCCTATATGGCTGAGCTTATGGATGCCGACGGCGTCAAGAACGACTTTGTGCCCATCGCCGGTGAGACGCGCATTTGCCTGAATATCCTGCACGAGGGCAATCAGACCGAGCTTTTGGAGAGCGGTCCGCAGATCGCCCCGGCCGAGCTCGAGGCCTTTACGGCCAAGTTTGCCGAGCTTGCAGCGAAGGCGGACGTTGTGACGCTTTCGGGCTCGCTGCCGCGTGGGGTCGATGCCGGCTACTATGCCGAGCTCGTCAAGATCGCCGAGGAGGCGGGCGCCAAGGTGCTGCTCGACACCTCGGGTGCATCGCTGGAGGCCGCGCTGGAGTCCGACGCTAAGCCTGAGCTCGTAAAGCCCAACCTGACCGAGATTAACGGCCTGCTGGGTACGTCCTTTACGACCGATGATGTCGATGCCCTGCGCGAGGCGCTTGCCGCCGATGACCGCTTTGCCGGTATTCCCTGGGTTGTCGTTTCGATGGGCGCTGCCGGTTCGGTGGGCTTCCATGAGGGCCGCGCGTTCCGCGCCAAGACGCCCGCGATTGCGGCTGTGAACGCAACGGGTTCCGGTGACTCGACCATCGCCGGCTTTGCGCATGCCATTGCGGCTGGTGCCGACGACGTCACGGTGCTCAAGACCGCCAATACCTGCGGCAAGCTCAACGCCATGGATCCCAAGACCGGCCACCTGGTCATGGACCGCTGGGACGAGATCTACAACAACGTTGAAGTAACGGAGCTCTAGAGTTACGGCGTCGAGTTACGGCGTTTTACCAAACGCCGTAACCTACCGACGCTGCGCGGGCCGCATTTGGACAATCTGACGTTCAACTTCAAGGGCGCGACCAGAAGGTCAGCGCCCTTTCGTTTCACGTCACCTTGTCTCAAATGCGGCCCGCTCGCTGTCGTTTCCAAGACATCGGCGTTGTCTTGCTTTGGGAATGCGGCAGATAGGGACGTTCCTTTTTTGCCGGCAGTTTGGGACACTCCTTACGGGGCACCCCCTCCACAGCGCCTATGCCAGCTTGTCGATTTGCCCAATCTCCCAGAGCGGAATATTGACGAGCGTGCCTTCGTCTCTATATGCCGCTAACGATGTTCTCACGCAGCGCTCGAGCTTGAACTTCTCGCAGGCAATCCTCAGGCTCTTTGCTTTGAGATTCTCTGCCGCCTTGACCTCGAGCGGAAGCACGGTCCCCGCATGGTCGACGGCAAAGTCAGTCTCTGCATTGCCGGAGGAGGATGACCAATACGCGGGAGTATTGCCTTGGAGCAAAAGCTCCTGTGCGACGTATTGCTCGGTCAGCGAGCCTTTGAACTCCGTAAAAACAGCGGGCCCGTTCAGAACAATGGCTGGCGTGAGGCCGGAGAGTGCTCCGAGGATGCCGGTGTCGATGCAGAACAGCTTGAAGCCCGAGAGATCCTCGTAGCTTGTGAGCGGTGCTCTTAGGGCGGAAACACGCGGTACCTTATGAACGATTCCATAGTCCATGAGCCACTGGAGGCTTTCCTCAAAATCGCGTGCGCGCGCCCCGGGACGAAGCGCGCCGTAGACGAACTTCTTGTTTTCCTTTGCGAGCTGGCCGGGAAGGGATTTCCAAACCAGCCTCATGCGCTCGACGATGCGGGCTGGCGCATGCTTGCCAAAATCGGATTCATAAGCTTCGATGATTTGCTGCTGAAGCCTGCGGGCCTCGATAAAATCGTGGGAGGCGGCGAAAGCGGAGACAACTTCTGGCATGCCACCGACAACGAGGTATTCCTTGAGCAGGCGCTCGAGCTTTTCGGAAACGTTTGTCAGCAGGTCCATGTCTGCGGCAAGGATGGCATCTGCGAGCGGATCGCCATCGACGGCACGAACGAACTCGACAAACCCCATGGGGCGCATGGTGAGCTGGTCGATCTTGCCGACGGGGAACGACTCGTTTTCGCGTCGGAGCGCGAGCCCCATATAGGAGCCGGCTGCCACGATATGGTATTCCGGCGCCAGCTCGTTGAAGTATTTGAGCGAGGTGATGCCACGCGGTGCCTCTTGGATTTCGTCGAAGATGATGAGTGTGTCTGTCGGCGTTATGGTCTGGCCGCGCAGGAGCTCTATCTGGGAGATGATGCGTTTGGGGTCAAGGCTTCCGTCGAACAGCGAACGTACGCCCGGTTCGAGCATAAAGTCAAAACGGATGACGTTTTGATACTGCTGGCCTGCGAATTCGTTGAGAAGCCAGGTTTTTCCCGTCTGGCGGGCCCCCTTAAGCAGGAGGGGCTTGCGGTTTGCCCTAGATTTCCAAGCGATGAGTTCGTCCATTAGCTGTCGCTGCATACTGCCTCCTAACGATTATGTTTAGTATAAGAGTGTTTTGGTCTTTCCATTGAAAAATGTGGGAATGAACCACGTCTTTCCATCGAATAATGTGGGAGGCAATCACGTTTTTCCATCGAATAATGTGAGGGTTTAGGTAGGCATCTGGGGACGTTCTTTTTCTGCCGGCAGTTTGGGACACTCCTTGTTTTGGTGCAAATTAGTTACCCTTGCATCAGAAAACGGCGCCCGCCGGCGATGTTGCCGGCGGGCGCCGCGGTCGTGTAGGCGCTATTTGTTAAGTGCGTGCGTTCGAGCTCGCGTGCTACAGCGAGTCGATAAAGCGCTGCTGGGCGGCGCGGCCGGCTTCGTCCCACTTAAAGACGCCGGCGTTGTCGAGCACGTGGCCAAACACCACGCCGACCTCCTCGTGCAGGATGTCGATGGCGTTGTCGGTCGTAAGCTCGTCGGCGCGGCGGGCAAAGACGTCCTCGGCCCATGCGGCGTGGCTGCGGCAAAGGTCGTCGCCCTTGAGCGCGCCGGCAAGGTCGTAGCTGGCATCGGCCTTGGCTGCAAGCAGATGCTCGCGGACAGCGCCGAGCTCGGGAACCAGGCGCGGCGGAAGAATGGCCAGGCCCATGACCTCGATTAGGCCGATGTTCTCCTTTTTAATATGGTGATACTCGGCATGCGGGTGGAATACGCCCAGCGGATGCTCGTCGGTCGTGATGTTGCAGCGAAGCGCGAGGTAAGCCTCGTAGACCTCGCCGCCGGCATTGCCGCGGGAGTCGACGCGGCGGATGACGGGCGTCACGGTGTTGTGGGCCACGCCGTCGGCCGTGTGCGCGATAACGCCCACGGACTCGTCGGTCCACTCGCGCCAAGCGAGGATAATCTTCTCGGCAGCGTCGAGCAGCTGAGCGCGGTCGTGCGAGCGCAGGCGCAGCACCGAAAGCGGCCACTGCAGCACGGTGCCGTTGACCTGGTCAAAGCCGGGTACGCTAAACTGCGAGACCTCGGTGGCATGCATCATGGGGAACTCGTGCGCGCCGCCCTGGAAGTGGTCGTGCGACAGAATCGAGCCGCCCACGATGGGCAGGTCGGCGTTGGAGCCAATAAAGTAGTGCGGGAACAGGTCGACAAAGTCGAGCAGGCAGGTCAGCCCCTTGCGGTCGACGTGCATCGGACGATGCTCGGAGCTCATGGCAATGCAGTGCTCGTTAAAGTACGCGTACGGGCTGTATTGGAAGCCCCAGCGCTCGCCGTCGAGCTGGATGGGGATAACGCGCAGATTCTGGCGGGCGGGGTGAGCGCCGCCGTCGGCTGCGGCGGAGCGTCCGGGATAGCCCTCGTTTTCGATGCAGAGCTGGCAGGCGGGATACTTCTCGCCCGTGTTTTTGGCGGCGCCGGCCGCGGCAATATCGCGCGGGTCCTTTTCGGGCTTTGACAGGTTGATGGTAATCTCGAGGTCGCCCCAGTTGGTGGGGGTGCTCCATTTGATGTTGCGCGCGATGGCGGCACGGCGCACGTAGCCGGCGTCGCAGCACAGGCCGTAGAACCAGTCGGTCGCGGCGCGGGGCTCGTTGACGCCCATGCGTCCGTTGAACTCCTCGTTTACAACCGAAGGCCTTGGCATGAGCGCGCCCATGATGCGCATGGCGATGCGGTCGCGGCCCGATGCCGTGTCCTCGGCGGCGCCGTTGGCAACAGCCGCCTCGGCAAGCGCGGCAAGTGTGCCTTCAAGGTCAAAGTTGGGCAGGGTGTCGGGGTGCAAGAGCGAGAGTTTTTCGGCCTGGAGCGCCCAGGCCATGTCGAGCGCCGGGCCCGTAGCACCGATGCACTCGAGAATGGTGTTATACGCCCAGATGCGATCGTCCTGGCCGATCATCGATCGGTGGATAGCGTACTCGATCAGGTTCTGCGCGGCCTCGCGCACGTCAGTCATTACAGCCATGCCGCGTAAGCCCCCTTGTCAGAAATTGCGTAGTGGCGGGCAGAGCCCTCGCCCAGCCAGCCGTTCATCTTGGTGATAAAGGTGTCGACCAGGTCGAGCGGCACGAAGGCCTGGATGGTGCCACCAAAGCCGCCACCGTGGATACGGACGGCGCCACGGCCGTCGAGCACGTGCTCGGCCAGTGCCAGAGCATACATCGAGGGCTGCTCGGAGCCCAGCTTGGCAACGACATTCTGTAGGTACATGGCAGAGCTGGCGCCGGACTCGCGCGTCAGGACCAGGAACTGATCGATGTCGCCGGCGTTCAGGGCAGCCCAGCGCTTATCGACCAGGCCGTTTTCGTACCAGTAGTGAACGGCGCGCAGGCAGGCGCGGTCGCCCAGCTTGGCGCGCAGCTCGGGGAGCTTGGCGTCAAAGTCCGCCACGTTTACCTCGCACAGGCGTGCCTTGCCAAACTCGGCAGCGACGTCCTGCATCTCGCGCGGAACGGCGGCGTAGTCGTCGGTGGCGGCCACGTGGTCGGCACCGACCTTAACGAGCACGAGAGCATAACCGTGATCCTCAAAGTTGAGCTCGAGCTTCTGGGTTTTAGGCTGAGCCTGATCCTCAAAGTCCATGTAGGCGAGGCCGCCCAAGCAAACGGCGGCCTGGTCCATCAGACCGCAGGGCTTGCCGTAATAGTTGTTCTCGGTGCGCTGGCTCATCTGGGCGAGCGCGACGGGCTCGATGGCGGGTGCGCCCCAGAGCGTCTCCATGGCGCGACCGTATGCCGCCTCGACAGCAGCGGAGCTCGAAAGACCGCCGCCCGAGGGGACGGAGCAGGTGAAGGCAAAGTCGAAGCCCTGGGGCTCAACGCCCAGAGCAGCGATTTCGTGGGCCATGCCGCGGACGAGGCTCGCGGACGTGCCCTTCTCGGACTCCTGAACGTCTAGCGTGTCGAGCGCGATCTCAAACGTGGGATAGCCCTCGTCGGCTACGCGAACCTTGTTGGAATCGGTTGCCACGGCGATGCCGTCGACGGCGACATCGAGCGAGCCGGCGATGACGTGGCCACCCTCGTGGTCAGTGTGGTTGCCGCTGATCTCGGAGCGGCCGGGCGCGTGCACGTAGAGCACCTGGCGGTCGCCGATGGGGCCAAACTCCTCCTCGAACAGCTTGGTGAGCGTGGCGAATGTCTTTTCGTCGGGGGTGGTCATGGGAGTCCTTTCCTTGGCGCGCCCGGGTGGGTTTTGCGTCGTTATGAGTACGTTAACAACTTAAAGCGGCATGAACCAAGTATTCACGATACCGCACGTTATGGGCTATGTTAACGTACTCATAACACATCGCTTGTCACTTTTTGAGAATCTGGTAATCGGTAGAAATACAGCCGTGAACGGTACTGCCGTATGGACTTATAAAGCAGAAGAGATGCAGATAGAAAAAGTAGAGTACGTTAACATGCGTCCGACGATAGCGGGCCTCGGCGCGGGATGTATTTCTGCCCGGGTCGGCATTCACGCTATTCAGATCTCGCAAGGGTGAAGGTGATCCTGTGGCAAGGCGCCCGTCCAACGATACAGGTACGCGTCCGGTCTCCATGGCCGACGTCGCCCGCGCTGCTGGCGTTTCGCAGCAGACGGTTTCGCGCGTCGCCAACGGCTTGCCCAACGTTAACGAACAGACGCGCCAGCGCGTGCAGGCCGCGATGCAAGAGCTCGGCTTTCGTCCGAGTTATGCCGGTCGCTCGCTGCGCGACGGCCGTTACCATTCGGTCGGCCTATGCATCAACGATGTCACCAAGTTTGGCAACCTCTCAATGATCGACGGCATCGCCAGCGCTGCTCGCGAGCATAATTGCGCCATCACGCTGGTCGAGATGTCCAAGACCGAGGAGTTTTCGCTTGCCGAGGCCACGCGTCGTATGGCCGCACTGCCGGTGGACGGCATCATCATCGGCATGAGTCGCATGGCGCCCGATTTTGAGACGTTTGATCCACTGCCGGGCATTGGCACGGTCATCGTTACCATGTATGCGCACCCGCGGGTGACCACGGTCGATTCCGACCATTACGGCTGCTCGCTATTGCTTATGGATCATCTGTTTGAGCTGGGGCACGAGCAAATTCGCTATATTGGCGGCCCGTCGTTCTCGGTCGACGAACAATTTCGTCGCGCCGGTTGGCAGGATGCGCTCGAGCGTAAACACATCGAGCCGGCGGTGCCGCTCGAGGGCGACTGGTCTGCCAACAGCGGCTACGAGGCCGGCAGGTACCTGGCCGAGCACGATCGCACCATGACGGCGATTTACGCGGCAAACGATCAGATGGCAAATGGCGCGATTGCCGCGCTGCGTGATAGCGGCCTGCGCGTGCCCGAGGACGTGAGCGTGGTGGGCGTCGATGATTCGCTCGATGATTTTGTAGCACACAACGAGCTCACGACCGTGCGATTCGATCTACATCAGCGCGGACGCGAGGTGTTTGAGCATGCGGTTCCCGAGGCGGGTACGGCGGGCAAAACCGTTGCCATTCGTATTCCCGGCCAGCTCATTATTCGGCATAGCACGGCGATACCACACTCATAGTTTGCGCAGGTAAACGGCGATTTATCGTATTTCAATAACAATCGGTATGGATGCTGGCAGATAACAGTTGGGATACTGCCGAGTGTTATGATAGACGGGTTCTTTTGTCTATCTAGGAGGCTTTGCCTGATGGAGATCACCAAGGATATCCGCTACATCGGTGTCGACGATCACGACATTGACCTGTTCGAGGGCCAGTACGACGTGTCCGAGAACGGTATGGCATACAACAGCTATGTTATCTTGGGCGATAAAATCGCCGTCGCCGATTCGGTCGACGGTGGTTTTGTCGACGAGTGGCTCGACAACCTCGAGGTTGCGCTCGATGGACGTACGCCCGACTACCTGGTTATCCATCACATGGAGCCCGATCACTCCGCCGGTATAGCCGCCTTTATGGAGCGCTATCCCCAGGCGCAGATTGTTGCCAGCATGGGTGCTTTCCGCATGATGGTCAGCTACTTTGGCACTGACTTCCCCGAGCGCAAGATGGTCGTCAAAGAGGGCGACGTTCTCGACCTGGGCGGCCACAGCCTGACCTTTATCGGCGCCCCCAACGTTCACTGGCCCGAGGTGCTCTTCTCCTACGAGCCCACCGACAAGGTGCTCTTTAGTGCCGACGGCTTTGGCAAGTTTGGCGCCAACGACATCGAGGATCCGGAAGGGTGGGCTTGTGAGGCTCGCCGCTACTACTTTGGCATCGTCGGTAAGTTCGGCAAGTTCGTGCAGGCCGTGCTCAAGAAGGCCACCGACCTGGACATTCAGATTATCTGCCCGCTCCACGGCCCCGTGCTGACCGAGAACCTGGGCTACTACCTCGACACCTATAACACCTGGTCGAGCTATCAGCCCGAAGACGAGGGCATCACGATTGCCTATGCGAGCGTGTATGGCCATCTGAAAGCTGCCGTTGAGGAGCTCGCATCTGCGCTCGAGGCCCGCGGCCAGAAGGTCTCCGTCTTTGACTTGGCTCGCGATGATATGGCCGAGGCCGTTGAGGATGCGTTCCGCTATGACCGTCTGGTGCTCGCCTCCATCACCTATCAGGGCGAGATCTTCCCGTTCATGAGCACCTTTATCCACACACTTGCCGAGCATGCCTACCAGAACCGTACCGTGGCGCTTGTCGAGTCCGGTTCCTGGGCGCCCGCGGCTGCCAAGGTTATGACCAAGGAGCTCGAGGGCATGAAGGACATCACCCTGGCGCAGAACAAGGTGACCGTGCTGGGCTCGCTCAACGACGCCTCGCGCGCCCAGATCGAGGTTCTCGCCGACGAGCTGTCCAAGTAGCGACACATTCACTTCTGATGCTCAACCACCACAAAGGAGGCCTTTGTGGTGGTTTTTGTTTAAGCGCCGGCGATGACGAGGGCTGGACGTGAGCTGTCAGTGGCCTCGGCGATCGAGGTGGCGACGGCATGGTCGGGGTCACGGTCCATCACGATGGCGTCGACATCGGCAAGCTCGGCAAAACGGTACATGCCGCGTCCGTTGACCTTACTGGCGTCCATGAGGGCGACGCTTTGATGGGCCGCGGCGATCATAGCCGTTTTGGTCTCGGCCATCTGGGGAAAGTCGGTCGTAAAGCCGCAGCTGGAGACAAAGGCGCCGGGGCACATGACGGCCAGATCGGCATGGACCATTTGGAGCGCCTGCATAGTGAGCGGTCCGTACAAATAACGATGGCCTTTGCGCAGCGCCCCGCCCAGCATGACGACATCGACCGAGGGCATGCTCTCGTCGATGTAATCGGCAATGGTAATGTCGGCCGTGATGACGGTGATGCCGTTGCGCTGGTCGAGGAGCCGGACAAACTCGAGCGCGGTGGTGCCTGAGTCGACGAGCAGCGTGTCGCCGTCGTTGACGAGCTCGATGGCGCTTTGTGCGATGGCCTGCTTGGCGGCGACGTTGACATTGATGCGGCGATCCTGCGTGGAAACGGTCAGGCGTTTGTGGAGCGATACGGCACCACCATGTGTGCGGCGCAGCTTGCCTGCTTCGGCGAGCGCGTCTAGGTCGGCGCGGGCGGTGACGGAGGACACGCCAAAGGTCTGGGCGATTTCTGCTACCTGCACCGAGGCGTTATGCTCAAGCATCTCCATGATGGCGGCACGACGCTCATCGGCGAAGGCTCGGGTTGTTACATGGGCCATAGCTGCTCCATCCTCAACTGAAATTTGCAGGAATTGTGTTGAGTCCATTTTCGTTCATTTTCTTTTTGAGTAAGAAAACACCTTTCGATTACTTATCTTTTCTATAAAAGAAAGATGATTCGCTTGAAAACTGCAATGTCGTATAGAGGAATCCGGTGCGAATCTCTTCCGTTTGCTTTTCAAAAACGAGCGTCTTGACCTGTGTGCCGGTGATATCTCATGCGTGCGACACCATCGATTTTCATACAATGAGCGCAGCAAAACGCAAGGTAAAACGCCTTGTGAACAACTACGCCCGATGTCCGGATGCGGGCGAGGGAGAGGAGCAAACGCTCATGGCACTTGTTACCACCGAAAAGATGCTCAAGGACGCTCAGGCCGGCCACTACGCCGTCGGCGCGTTCAACGTCGAGAACCTCGAGTTTGTTATGGCCGTTCTGGCCGCTGCCGAGGAGACCAAGTCCCCCGTCATCATGCAGACCACCCCGGGCACCATCAAGACCGCTGGTCTGGACTACTTCTACGGCATGGTCAAGGCCGCTGCCGAGCGCGCTTCTGTGCCCGTCGCCCTGCACCTCGATCACGGCGATGGCTATGACCGCTGCATGCAGGCTTTCCGCACGGGCTACACCTCCGTTATGATCGACGGTTCGCACGAGTCTTTCGAGGACAACATCGCTCTGACCAAGTCCGTCGCCGACGCTGGCCGCGCCATGGGTGTGCCCGTCGAGGCTGAGCTCGGTAAGGTTGGCGGCAAGGAGGACGACGGTCCCGCGGTTGAGGGCGAGAGCCCCTACACCGATCCGGCCGAGGCCAAGGAGTTCGTCGAGCGCACTGGCTGCACCTCGCTGGCTATTGGCGTTGGCACCAGCCACGGCGTGTACACGAGCGATCCGCACATCGAGCAGTCCGTGGTCAAGGCCATCCGCGACGCCGTCGACGTGCCGCTGGTTCTGCACGGCACCTCCGGTGTGCCCGATGAGCAGGTTGCCGAGGCTGTGAAGAACGGCATCTGCAAGGTTAACTACGCCACCGAGCTGCGTCAGGCCTACACCAAGGGCTTCATGGCCTACATGGCCGAGAACCCTGCCTGCTTCGATCCCAAGAAGCCGGCCAAGGAGGGCATGCGTGAGATCACCGAGCTGGTTAAGATCCGCATGACCAACCTCAACTCTGTGGGCAAAGCAGAGTAACAGCAAGGGTACTCTGATCCCACCGGACGGCTTGGGCGGGTCCCCGTACTTAGTTTCCAAAACGTCCTCGCGCATGAAGGCCCCCGTTGCCTCGCTTCTACGAAGCGTTGGCAACGGGGGCCTTCGCGCTGCGGAATGATTTTGGAAACTAAGTACGGGGACCCGCCCAAGCCGTCCTGCCCGATCGCCCTTGTGGCGTTGGGGCGGAAATGGGTGGGGCGTCAGGGCTTCTTTGTTGATGAGGGGTTAGTATGCTCGGGCTTGGTTGGGGAATGCCTGGTCTAGTGAGGCTTGGAGTTTTTCGAAGGATGTCTGCAGGTTGAGGTGTTGGTCTGCAGAGCGTTTGGGTTTGGGAGTTGGGGAGTCGAGGAGGCCGTCTCTCTGTGTCGGGGGGAAGGAGAAAAGGTCTGCATGTTTTAGGGATGGCTGCTGTGCTGCGTCATTGGAAGAATGCATGCTTATGCGGCCTCCTCGATGTCCACCAAAAGGTTGCGCACGGGGTGTGCTGCTAGGTCCCGTGCGTTGGCAGTATTATGCCGCGGCTGTCGCAAAGAAGCGCTAAAGAAAGGCTTAACCTGGTTTGATGTTACGATGAAACCGCAGGTCAAAGCCATCGAGTAACACTCTTGAAAGGTTTTGAGCTTAAGGGCTTTCTAAGGTTTGTGGTGCGGATGTGGCGCGGACGTGCGGGGCGTGTGGACGGCTCGTTCCTAGCGCTGCGGCTCTGCAGTGCGCACCTGCTCGATGACCTTTTCCATGGTGGCGTCGATGCGGTCCTTTTTGAGTTCGCATTCCCAGATGGTTATGGGCGTCCAGCCCATTTGGGTAAGCGCGTCGATGGCAGCGCGGTCGCGCTCGACGTTGCGACGGAACTTTGCCTCCCAAAACTCAACGTTGCGCTTGGGCTGGCTAGGGTTGCACTTGGGGCAGCGGTGCCAAAAGCAGCCGTTGACGAAGATAGCGATCTTGCGGCCGGGAAAGGCGATGTCGGGCTTGCCAGGAACCTTCCATTCCAAGCGATAACCCGTAAGGCCCGCTGCGCGCAAGCGCTGGCGAACGAGCAGCTCGGGCTTGGTGTTTGCACGCTTGTTGCCCTTCATGGACTTTTTTATAGCGGCGCGACGGCGCACGAGCTCACGCTCGTCGGCGGAAAGGTCCGAGGTATCGATGCCGTCGAGCAGACCTGGTTTGGGACGCTTTTTGCTGCGGCGCTTAGGTGCGCGTTTGGGCTTGGTGGCGGGCTCGTCGGTCGCGGTGGCCTCGGCGTTGTTGGCAGTGCCGTTGGCCTCGAGCCGGTCTTCCTTCAGCTCAATCAGGGCATCAATAAGCCCCTTGTCGGCGGGCATCCACTCAACGGTGGCAAGCGAGGTACGCGGAATCCAACGGATATCGAGCTGGCGGTCGTGCTTCTGGGGTTCATCGGATTCATCGGCGAGCGAGCAGTAGTAGCACTCCATGGAGAGATGAAAATCGGGGTAGTCATACTCAACGGTATAGAAATCGCGCAGGTTGGTGACTTTGACCTGCAGCTCTTCCATGAGCTCGCGGCGTACGGCGTCTTCGGGTGTCTCGCCGCGCATGAGCTTGCCACCGGGAAACTCCCAAAGTCCCTGCATGTCGCCGTAGCCGCGCTGCACGGCAAGCAGCTCGTCAGATCCTTCCTTGCGAATGATCCCAGCAGCAACATGAACAGTCTTCAACAGGAGTCCTCTCTCAACATCAACACGTGGCAGGGTAGCTACGCGTACCTTACACAACGGTAAGGCAAGCGTAAGCCATATCGATGGTAGCCGACTCGTCTTCTTGCGACTATAGATGCCGTAGACTAATTGCAAGAAAGGACTCGGTATGCAAACCACGCACATGGCGACCCCGGTACTGGAGGTCGCGCATCTCGAAAAGGTATACGGAGCGCTGGGCAACGTGACCCGCGCGCTCAACGACGTCAGCTTTACCGTCAACCGCGGCGAATTCTTTGGCATCATGGGCGCTTCGGGCTCGGGCAAGTCGACGTTGCTCAACTGCGTGTCGACCATCGATAGCGCCACGAGCGGCACCATCCGCATCAACGGCCAGGACGTGACGCGCATGAAGCAGGCTAAGCTTTCGCAGTTCCGCCGCGAGGAGCTGGGCTTTATCTTCCAGGACTCCAACCTGCTCGATACGCTCACGGCACGCGAGAACATCGCCCTGCCGCTCACCATCGCCCGCACAAACTCGGCAGAGATCTCGACCCGCGTGCAGGATGTGGCAGCGCGCCTGTCCATCAGTCAGGTGCTCGACAAGTATCCCTACCAGATGTCCGGCGGTCAGCAGCAGCGCGTTGCCGCGGCTCGCGCGCTCGTCACCGACCCCACCATGATCATGGCCGACGAGCCCACCGGCGCCCTCGATTCCAAGAGCGCTCGCCTGCTGCTCGAGAGCCTGGAGGCCCTTAACCGCCGCCTACGCGCTACCGTGCTCATGGTCACGCACGATAGCTTTGCCGCCAGCTACACGAGCCGTGTGCTGTTTATTCGCGACGGCAAGATCTTCACCGAGCTGCGCCGTGGTGATACCGACCGCCGAGAGTTCTTCGACCGCATTATGGAGGTCGTTGCCATGATGGGCGGTGAGGGCTCCGATGCTCTGTAAACTCGCTTGGGGCAACGTCCGCCGCGCCGGCCGCGACTACCTCGTCTACCTTTTGACGCTCACCCTGGGCGTCACGGTCTTCTATGCCTTTAACACCATCTCGATGCAGGTCGACATCGCCGGCATCGATGAAAAGGGCTTGGCGCAGGTAATGGGCAGCATGCTCGGCGACCTGACGTACTTTTTGGCCGGTGTCATGGCCTTTTTGATGGTGTATGCCAATAACTTCATCATGAAACGCCGCAAGAAGGAGTTTGGCCTGTACCAGGTGCTCGGCATGGGGCGCGGGCGCGTCGCCACGATCATGGCGCTCGAGACCGTGATAGTATCGGTCGTGGCCTTTGTCGCCGGCATTGTGCTGGGTGTGGGACTCTCCCAGCTCATGACGTTCTTTACGGCCTCGCTCTTTAAGACACAGATCGCCAATTTCCACTTCTTTTTCTCGATGCATGCGTTCAATCTGACCCTTGCCTGCATGCTCGTAATGTTTGTGCTCACGCTACTGCTGAACCTCTGCGCCGTGCGTCGTACCAAACTCATCGAGCTTATGGGTGCCGAGCGTCGCAACGAGAGCATCAAGACACGCAACCCCTGGATTGTGATTGCCATCTTTGCCGTGGGCGTGGCGCTTGTGGGCGTGGCCTATTACCGTCTGCTACGTGATGGGTTCCCGCTAACCGCGACGGACAGCAAGCTGCAAGAGGCCATGAACCAGTTTGGTATTACGACCGCTATGGTTACCGTGGGTACCTTTGCCCTGTTCTGGGGACTCTCGGGCATGCTCATCAAGCTGCTGCAGAGCCTGCGCGGCGTGTATTGGCGCGGCCTCAACATGTTTACCGTGCGCCAGCTTGCGGCCAAGGTCAACACGGTGTGCTTTTCGATGGGCGTCATCGCGATGCTCCTGTTTTTGGCCATCACCTCGGTGACGTGCGGTATTTCGATTGCCAATGTGATGAACGAAAACCTGGAGCGCTATAACCCTGTTGACGTGTCACAGACGTATGTCTATTACACGCCCGATACGCTCGACTACTACAAAGAGTACATCAATCCGTCTGAAGCCGATCGCATGGTGCTGGCCGATAGTACGGTCGATTTGTACTCCGCATGGCACGGCGATCGTATCGATCACGATAACGTTGCAGATGGTATTAAGGACAAGTCGGCGGACAACAACGACGAGACCGGCAAGAAGGTCAATATCGCCGATGTTGCCGGTGAGCATGTGCAGATCGATTCGTATCTGAGTTACCCGTTTGGCGGCTCGGATCCATCGGTGACTCCAAGTGAGATGTGCAAGACCATGGGCGAAAAGCTCCCCAAGGCGTTCGGGGGTAGCAATGCCGATGCGATGGGTCTGTTTGTGACGCCGGCGAGCCAGTACAACAAACTGCGCCAGATGATGGGCGAGGAGCCGGTGCACATCGGTCACGACCAGTATCTGCTTACGTGTGATATGGGCGGCGAGCTGGTCGACCTGTACACCAAGTATATGGCTGGCGGCCATGCCCTTACCTTGGGCGGGCATACGCTCAAGCCCGCAACCGATAAGTCGGACGAAGATACAGCGGCCATCGCCAACTCGGCGATGGGCAGTAATCCGGGTACCGTCGTCGTAGCCGATGAGCTGCTGTCCCAGCTTAATCTGCAGCCGTATTCCAGTAGCCTGCTCGTTAACTACAAACAGGGGATGGATACAACCGAGGCAGACGAGAGCATTAAATACACTCTGCTCGACAATCTGCTCGTTGACGGCAAGGAGTCGGGGTCGTGGGGAGTCTTCATCATACGCTCCGAGATGTACGTGCAAGCAGCGCAAATGAACGGACTTATTAGCTACCTAGCCATCTACATCGGCTTTGTATTGGTCGTTGCATGCGCGGCGATTCTGTCGATCCAGCAACTTTCCAACGTGGCCGACGGCAGCCGCAGCTATCGTGTGCTGGCACAGATCGGCTGCGACGACCGCCAGATTCGCCATTCGGTGATGGCGCAGCAAGCGGTGTTCTTCCTGTTCCCGTTGGCGGTGGGCCTGGCGCACTCCTTTGTGGCACTTAAGGTGATCATCGAGCTGGTGAGCATTTTCGGAAATATGAGCATCGGCGACACCGTGGGCTACACCTTCGGCATTCTCAGCGAGGACGCCGACATCAGCGCCGACAATACCAAGGCCCTGCTGGACGATATCAAGGACGGCCTGGGCGGCCGTGTGGATACCAGCACCTGCACGGACCTGACCTCCCTGGCCGACGCCCTGTACGACGGCAACGCCGGGGCCATCATCCTCAACTCCAGCTATCTCACCACGCTGGACAGTCTGGAGGATTACAGCACCTTCTCCAAGGATACCCGCATCATCTATGAATTCAGCACCACCAAGGAGGTGGAGCCCATTAAGCCCAACGCCTCCATCACCTCCCAGCCCTTTATCGTCTATTGCAGCGGCATCGACGCCCGCAGCAGCGATATCAATATCCAGAGCCTCAGTGACGTGAACATTCTGGCGGTGATCCACCCCCGCACCCACCAGATCCTGCTGATCAATACCCCCCGGGATTATTATGTGCCCTTGGCCCGCAACGGGCAGCGGGATAAGCTGACTCACGCCGGCATGTACGGCATCGACGAATCTGCCGCCGTGCTGGGGAACCTCTACGGGGTCAAGGCGGATTACTATGCCCGGGTGAATTTCGCGGGCCTGAAGAAGATCGTGGATGCCCTGGACGGCGTGGATGTGAACTCCGAACACGAGTTCACCACCGTTGGCATGGAGGTGCCTGACGAAAACGGCGACGGCGTCCACATGGCGGGCTACACCTTCACTCAGGGCATCAACCACCTCAACGGAGAGCAGGCCCTGTGCTTCGCCCGGGAACGCCACGCCTTCGGCGACGGCGATAATCAGCGGGGCCGCAACCAGATGGCCGTGATCCGCGCCATTGTGGACAAGGCCTCCTCCCCTGCTATCCTCAAGGGATATCAGAAGGTCCTGGACGCCGTGTCCTCCTCCTTCATCACCAGCCTGACCTACGAGGACATCAGCAGCCTGGTGCAGATGCAGCTGCGGGACAACGTCCATTGGAACATCACCAGCTATTCCGTCAGCGGCGAAGGCGGCATGGAGCCGTGCTATTCCGCCGGCAACGAGACCCTGTGGGTCATGTGGCCCAACGCCACCCAGATCAATACCGCCAAGAGCCTGATTCAGCAGGTTCTGAACGGCGAGACCCCTACCCTGCCCCAGGATTGACCACACTTCCCCATGCAAAACCCCATGCAGAATGCCCGGTGCTGCCGGGCATTTTGCAAGAGCTTGTCAAAAAGGGGCGGTGCCCTTTTTTGACAAGAGAGATTTCGCTCCGGCCCGTGCGTTTCGGCGGGCTGTAAGCCCGCCGAAACGCACTCTGGCCGCGCAAAGAGAACAGAAAGAGAAAGAGGAGAACATCACCGTGCAAAAGAAAACCCTGGGGCATCTCTATGCCCTGTTTACCATTCTGGTCTGGGGCAGCTGCTTTGTGCTGACCAAGGTCATGCTGACGGCCTACACCCCCACCCAGATCATCCCCCTGCGGATGGGCCTTGCCTACCTGACCCTGTGGGCCCTGCGTCCCAGGACCCTGAAGCTCCCCTGGAAGGATGAGCTGATGTTCATCCTCATCGGCATCACCGGCGGCAGCGTCTACTTCTTCCTGCAAAATACCGCCGCCGCCCATACCTCCGCCGCCAACGTCAGTATTCTGGTATCCATGTCCCCTATTCTGACGGTGATCCTGGCGCAGCTGTTCTCCCGCAAGGGGGAAAAGCTGGGAAAGCTGGTGTATATCGGCGCGCTGGTAGCCATCGTCGGCGTGGTGCTGGTGGTGCTCAACGGCACCCTGTCCTTCCACCTGAGCCCCCTGGGTGACCTGCTGGCCCTGGCCGCTGCCCTGATGTGGGCTGTGTACTCCATCCTGGTGAAGAAATATACCGAGCGGTACGACAACTTCCTGGTGACCCGCCGGGTGTTCCTCTGGGCCTTCCTCACCTCCCTGCCCCTGGTGCTGCTGACGGACGGCATGCCCGACCTGCGCCCTCTGTTCACCACGCCGTCCATGCTGCTGAGCTGGCTGTTTCTGGGCGTGTTCGGCAACGCCGTGTGCTTTGCCATCTGGAACATCGCTTTCCAGCGTCTGGGCGTTGTCATCACCAACAACTACCTGTACGCCTCCCCCTTCGTCACGCTGGTGGTGGGCTTCCTGCTGCTGGACGAGCAGATCACCGTCATGAGCGTGGTGGGCGCCGTACTTATCACCGCCGGCGTCATTGTGGCTCTGAAAAAGCCTGCCGGCGAAAAAGCGGCGGATGTGTAACCTCGCCGCCCGATAAAAAACACCCTCCGTGCGTCTGCACGGAGGGTATTTTTTATCGTCTTATTTCTTCCCTAACCGGCTGAAGCCCCAGAACGTCAGGGGCCATACGCATCCGGCGAACAGCACCACCAGCAGATAGCGGATACCGCCGGCGATCTCCGCCGCCCCGCCGCACAGCGCGATGAGCGG